>JALEVZ010000127.1 GCA_022788105.1 Prevotella sp.
CATCATCATACAAGCATCAAGTGTTGATGATGCACGCGACCGCTACAAACAGCACATCAAAGGCTGGCTTGTTGATGTGGTACTGGAGGCTGTTAGCGAAACAAAGTACATGGATTATTTCCCCTATAACAACAATTAAAAATCAAAAACAATGAAAAAGTACATTGGAACTAAGACCATCATGGCTATGCCGATGGCAAAGAGTGAAGCAGAGAAAGTGTTGAACCGTAGCCTTGCTGACGCAAAGGGTGGAGAAGACGGCTACCTCGTCAAGTACCCGGACGGCTACAAGTCATGGTCGCCAAAAGAGACGTTTGAGGAGGCTTACAAGGTTGCTGACACATACCTCGACCGTATGCGTATTGAGTATGCCGATGTCAAGGACCGCGTTTTGAAGCTGTACACGTTCCAGATGTCTGAGGAGTTCAGAGCATTGCCCAAAGAGAAACAGGCAAAGTTGCAAGCCCAGTGTGGCGCAATGTCCGCCTATGTCGAAATTCTCGGTCAGCGTATCGACGAGGCTAAGATGGAACAGAAACAACTGGAGGCTGCACAAGCTGTTGCAGCTGATGCACAGAAGATGCGTGAAAGCCTTGTCGGTCTCACTATCGTTGAGAGTGGCATTTGTGACATTAGTTCAAGCGAACTAACCGACAGCAAGAAACTCATCCTTGCCGACGGCTCGCACATTTTCGTGAAAGACATGAGACAACCCCCTCTAAAGCTCAGTAATCATGAGTAAAGAAATAACAATCTCCGTACCTGACGGCAAACGTGCCGAGTGGATTAACGGTGTGCTGATGCTCGTCAACGACACCACACCGCAGGTCGACGCAAGACCTGTAACAGAACGCATCAAGACATTTGATGATGCTTGCAATGCACTTGGAGATGAGCATCCGTTTGTTACACAATACCGCCTTATCTATGGCGCATACAAAAACGACCCTGTGACGGAAGACCTCATTGCTTACCTCAAACTCCGTATCATCGTTGCTGCCCTCAATGAGGGCTGGGAACCTAAGTTCGAAAAAGGCGAGCACCGTTACTTCCCTTGGTTCTATCTCTACCCAAAAGAGGAGTACGACAAGTTAGACGACGAGGAAAAATGGTGTTGTGTTCTTCGTTCCGGCAACAATACGATCTCGCACTGCGGCTTCGTGAGCGTCAACACGAATTACGATGCTTCGTACTTTGGCCCCTACAGCGGCTTTCAGCTTGCCTTCAGAACAAGTGAACTAGCAGCCTACGCAGGTAGGCAATTCATCGAGGAATGGGCTGACTTTTTGTTTAATCATCGCACTGGCGAGGAGTTAAACGGAAAGCAGCAAGCAGCTTCGGTGGAACCAAAGTCAGAAGTAGCGGAAACCATCGACTTCAACAACGATAAAGATGAATAACGGACGATTAGCATTTTTCAACCTTGTAAAGGCTATGCGTGAGGCGCAAAGGGAATACTTCTCTACGCGCTCTCACGAAGCCTTACAAAAGGCTCGCTCACTTGAACGTAGTGTAGATGCTTACATCAAGCGTGGCGACGATTACCTTAAAAAACAAAAGCAAGAACCAACTTTATTCGATAATGACTGATAACATTAAACTCCTATATATAGACCTGTTCTGTGGGGCTGGAGGCACCAGTACAGGTGTTGAGAAGGCAACCTTCCACGGCGACAAGTGCGCCAAGGTCATTGCCTGTATCAATCACGATGCCAATGCCATTGCATCCCACGCTGCCAACCATCCCGATGCACTCCACTTTACGGAAGACATTCGTACACTTGAGCTGTCTCCACTCGTTGCGCACACAGAACGCTTGCGCGTGCTTCATCCCGATGCTTACCTGGTACTATGGGCCAGCCTTGAATGCACCAACTTCAGCAAAGCAAAGGGCGGTATGCCACGTGATGCTGACAGCCGTACACTTGCGGAACATCTGTTTCGATATATCGAGGCTCTGCGTCCAGACTACATTCAGATTGAGAACGTGGAGGAATTTATGTCATGGGGCGACATGGACGAGAACGGACACCCTATCAGCATGGACAAAGGAAAGTCTTATATCCGTTGGGTGAACAACGTCTGCAAATATGGCTATTACTTCGACTGGCGCATACTCAATGCTGCGGACTATGGCGCATACACCAGTCGTAAGCGTTTCTTCGGGCAGTTTGCCCTGCATGGCCTGCCTATCGCTTTCCCACAAGCAACACACGCAAAATGCCCTGCAAAGTATGAGCATAGTCTTTTCCCTGCTGACAACATGCAGCCTTGGAAGCCGGTGCGCGAAGTCCTCGACCTTAACGATGAGGGAGAAAGCATCTTCGGACGAAAGAAACCGCTTGTCGAGAAGACATTGGAGCGTATCTATGCCGGGCTGATAAAGTTTGTTGCCGGCGGCAAGGAGGCTTTCATCGTAAAGTACAATAGCACGAATGGTAAGACAGGCAAGTATGTGCCGCCAAGCATCGACGAGCCTTGCCCTACTGTTGCGACACAAAGCCGTCTCGGCATGGCAAAGGTAAGGTTTCTATCAAAATACTATGGCGGCAAAGACCATAACGAGACTATAGAAGAACCTGCCGGCACTGTCACTACGAAAGACCATCACGCTTTTGTGTCTGTTCACTATGGTAATGGCTTCAATACTTCCGTAGATGCTCCTGCGCCAACGCTAACATGTAAAGACCGCCTCGGACTGGTATCAAGCAAGTTCATTGTAAACTATCGCTTCAACAACAAAGGAAGTTCTATTGAGGAACCAGCACCAACCATTTGCACGGTGGGACAGTTAAGTGTTGCTGATTGTAAGTTCCTTGCAAACGAGTATAGCGGTGGCGGTCAACTATCAAGCATTGAACAGCCAAACCCTGCAGTGATGACCACACCAAAGCATAACCTTGTCAGTGTGAAGCCGTGGGTAATGAACACCAACTATGGCAATGTAGGTAGTTCCATCGACGAGCCATTACAGACGATAACGGCAAACAGGAAGTGGCACTATCTTATGAACCCGCAATTTGTCAGCAAGGGTGGCAGCATCGACAAACCTTGCTTCACGCTAATTGCCCGGATGGACAAGATGCCTCCTTATCTTATCAGTACAAAGGAGGGACTTGCCATTGAGGTTTACGAGACTGACAGCCCTGCAACCATAAAAATTAAGGAGTTTATGGCTCTCTACGGTATTGCAGACATTCGTATGCGTATGCTGCGCATACCCGAACTGAAACGTATCATGGGCTTTCCCGAAGATTACACGCTCATTGGCACACAGGCAGAGCAAAAGAAGTTCATCGGCAATGCCGTTGAAGTCAACATGGCGCGTGTCCTCTGTGAGGCTCTATGCAAGAAACTTAATCAAAAGAAACAAGCTGTATGAAACTCTACATCGTAACACCTATTAACGCTCGGCAAGAGCCAACAATGCGCGAGAAACTTGTCGCGGCAAGACATCGTGTCGAAATGCTGAAAGAAATCCTTGCGGATGATGTTAGGTTAAAGAACTACGAACTGATAAGCACTTTCGACTATAACGATATGAATGACACGGAAGAGAAGGCAATGTCACGGTGTATCTACCATGTCCTTACTTCAGATGCCATCTACCTTGATCACGGCTGGACTGCATCCAAGGGCTGCAACCTTGAATACCATGCAGCCAAAATCTACGGCAAAAAGATTTTTGAACATGATAAACTCTAAGTGTATGGACAATAACGAAATTACAACAGCACTGCCAAATGTGAAGTGGAAAATCATGGACGCTGACCGGGCAAAGGAACATCGTCTTGAACTGATAAAGATTGATGATGATAACGTCCTACTATCTATCAACGTCAGATACATTCCCATTGGAATGACAATCATAGATTTCATAGAGCACATCATTTTAACTGGTATAGTAATCATCGACAAAAAAGAATAACATTATGGTACAAGAAATGACGAATAAGCAAGTGCAGAACGATGCTTGCATCGACTCTGTCGAGCGCACAGGAATTGCGCCGACTGGCGAAAACATTCCAAACGTAACCTTTCTCGAATTGGTCGTTGAAGTGAAGAACTCCTTAGAGGACATGCACAATGAACTGCGCCGTCAGCGTAACAAGTATGGCGCACGGTACAATCACAAGAACAAGTACGAGCAGCTTAACAGACGCTTCGGTGAAGACCCTCTCAAACTGATTGACGAGTACAATCTTATCCTCGATAAGAAGTCTAACCAGCCTGCTGCAGTCCGTGAACCCATCGAAGCGATAGTCGCCACTGCCATCAACCGCCTCATCGCTGCCAAGATGAAAGAAGCAGAGGAAGCAGACAAATCCAAAAAATCGGTTAAGTGAGAGCAATGTCAAACGTGTTTGAATATTGCCGAACGTGAGATTTTTCGATAAAATCAAAACATAACAGGCGTTACAGTCAAAGAACGCTACCTTTGCAAGCGTACCCATTAGCAAGTGATGTCATGATTAAGGAAATACAATACAAAGGATATGCCACTGAACCGTCAGACTATGAATGTCCCGACGGTCAGTTGGCTACGTCCTTAAACCTCATCAATGAGGACAACCAACTAAAGCCAGTTTTCCAGCCGGCGCAACTCGCACAACTGCCAAGCGGCTATAAGGTAGTGTATATTCACGACACCAACACGTTCACACATTATGTGCTTCATGACACGGCTGACAACACTCTCTATTGGATTGACGAAAGCATCATCACGGACGCTGCCGTAAAGCCCGTGCCAAGCGTCACCGTACAGACTGAACTGGAACAGACAAACCCGGCACGTAAGCTATACTCGTTCAACTCTGCACCACGCAAAGTTAATGCTATCGGTAACACACTGCTCGTACTCGCAGACGATGGTATGCACTATTTCCTCTGGAAGTCAGTTTCAGAAGGCTATCTGTACCTTGGTACTCACTTGCCGGAACTGCCCTGCTTTTTCTCTCTTTCGGGAAGCATGGTCAGGACGGAGGAGTTCAATATCTCTTTCAACGAAATCAAGGAAAGCGACATATACAAGGAGTTCTCTGAGGAGAACAAAGCCAAGGTCACAGAACAGGTGCTCGCTAAGGTCAACAAGTTCATACAGGAGGAAAGCACCGACAAGGGAAGGTTCATGTTCCCCTTCTTCGTCAGATACGCATACAGGCTATACGACGGCTCGCTTACCATGCACTCGGCACCAGTCCTCATGATTGCGTCGTCTGGCATCACACCACAGGTGATATGGGACCGCATAGAGGGTAAGTCATCATACAGCTCGGCAACGCTGAGGGTAGTCGCGCCAGTACATCGGCTTGCCATGGCGGTCGTGTCACAGGAACATGTCGACTCGCTTAACAAATGGAAGGACATCGTAAGGTCGGTTGATGTCTTCATATCTAAGCCCATCTACACCTACGACCAGAACGGAAAGTGCAGCAGGTTCGCACCAGATACCGACTCCGACCCCTACAGCGTATGCTTCCACGAAAACCAGCATATACAACTCAGCTCACAGTACAACGTCAGATGGCAGAAAAACAGGTTCAGCAAACTGTACGCTTTCACATTTAATCCTGACACGCTTACATGCCCGGCGGCAAGAGTAATGCTTCCGCAAAAAACTGACGACGCAATAAAGCAGGAAATAAAAAACACGGCTTCCTTCTATCTGCTCGACAGCATAAAGCTCGAGCGGTTTGACGGACTTGCCTGGACAAACATGACTCTCGACATTAAGGAGGATTACCTGCAGTCGCTTGTCAACAGGGAGGTAATGACGGATGACTACGACAGCCACGACCAGCTCGTGCCAACTTTCGCCTTTCCCTACAACTCAAGGATGAACATCGCAAACATCAGGAAAATATTGTTCAACGGCTACCATACGGCACAGCAGTTCAACTACACTAACGGATATGTCGACGCACAAAACAAAACGGCACTCGACTCTACGACCAACTGGTATATACGGGTGTATATCAGGCAGGATGGCAAGGACATCGTAGTGCAGTCAGAGCCATTCCAGCTCGCACAATACAACAACCCCGCTGTTTTCTTCTACTATCCAAACATCAACGCATACAAGGCGGTGATAACATCGGGGCCATACGGTACCACATACGAGGTCAAGCTCGAGCAGCACGCGTTCCTCAACGGAGCATTCTACTTCAACGGATGGGATAACCCAGCACAGACGGTATACGAAGACATTGCCGTGTCTACGACGGAGCAGAGAACGATAGATCTCCCCAACAAAATCTATACCTCAGAGGTCAACAATCCGTTCCAATTCCCGGTACTCGGCATCAACACCGTAGGAACAGGTACCATTCTCGGAATATCTACAGCGGCAAAGGCTCTCTCACAGGGACAGTTCGGACAGTTCCCACTATACGCCTTCACAACTGATGGAGTATGGGCTCTCGAGGTCTCATCAACAGGCTCTTTCTCTGCCAAGCAGCCTATAACCAGGGACGTGTGCGTCAATTCTGACAGCATTACGCAGATAGATAGCTCAGTTCTCTTTGCCACAGACAGGGGCATTATGCTTATCAGTGGTTCACAGACACAGTGCATCACGGATAGTATCTTCAGCGAAGCACCGTTCAACGTACTTGACCTGCCGTGCATTGACCAACTGCACTCCAAACTCGGACACACTGCTGACGCTTGTCTGCCCATTAAGCCATTCCGGCAGTTCATCGCAGACTGTCAGATGGTTTACGACTATGTGCATCAGCGTATCTTTGTGTATAACCCTACAATAGAAAACGGCTCACCAAAATACACATACGCATACGTCTTCTCTCTCAAATCGAAAATGTGGGGCATGGTGTTCACAAACCTTGCATCTACTATCAACTCCTATCCCGAAGCACTGGCAATGACACTCGATAACAAACTGGTGACGTTCAGCGTGACTGATGAGCAGGTATGCAAGGGACTTTATATAACAAGACCGCTCAAACTGGAGGCTGCCGATGTTCAAAAGACAATCTCCACTGTCATTCAGCGCGGACACTTCCAGCGTGGCGATGTCGGCACGGTGCTGTACGGCTCACGCGACCTTTTCTCTTGGCACCTCGTTTGGTCTTCCAAAGACCATTATCTGCGTGGGTTCAGAGGTACACCGTACAAGTATTTCCGAATTGCAGGACTGGCAACACTCACCGATGGAAAATCAATCTTCGGTGCATCTGTCAATTTCGAGACACGCAACACAAACCAGCTAAGATAAAATCCCATCGTTACAATCGTAACAATCGAAAAATACATTTCTTTTCATATGTTAGTTGTTAGGTTTTAGTTTTATTTTTAAGGTAA
>JALEVZ010000015.1 GCA_022788105.1 Prevotella sp.
AACATCGTGGACCTGCTCCACAACTACGACTTCAGCCACCAGCGCAGACTGTCATTCGAGTACATCGTGTTCGGCGGTGTAAACGATTCCATGACCCACGCAAAGGAGATTGTGCGTCTGCTACAAGGCCTTGACTGCCGCATCAACCTCATACGCTTCCACCAGATACCCGGAGTAGACCTCCACGGAGCTGACGAGAAGAAGATGGAGAGTTTCCGCGACTACCTCACCAACCACGGTCTGTTCACGACCATACGTGCGAGCCGCGGTCAAGACATATTCGCCGCCTGCGGACTGCTGTCTACGGCAAAGAAGATAGAGGAGGCACGCCACAACCAAGAGATAGGAGTGGCGCAAGACAAGCAGTAGAACAGCCGCGAAAAAGAGTCTGCCACATGCGCCACACCACAACCATAACACGTCTTGCTCTGCACGCCGCCACACTCGCAGCAGCCTTTACCGTGCTGTCATGCGACGGCAGCGAGGGCATGTTGCCACACAGCGGCGGAGCACCGTCGGAGGTGCTGGTCACGGGACAGGGCAGCGAGTGCATCGTCAGCACACTGGAAGCAGACGTGCCTGGCCTACCCCAGCCCGAGCCAATGTTTGACGTGAAGGCGCTGACAGACAACACACTGGACGCCACAGCGCGCCTTGAGCGCAACATCGTGGTGACCGACATCGACTCTCTGCGCCACAGCGCTACCACCGTGAGATATGAACGCAACGTGTATGCGCGCCCACAGATTATAATATATGTGAGCAGTCCGTCAGAGCAGGCACTGCGCCGCGACATCGGTCGCTGCCACATCGACCGTCTGCTACTACGCAACGAGCTTGCCCACTACGCCGCGCGCCTCACAAGCGACACCTGTGGCACTGCAAAAGAGATAAGAAAGACATTCGGATGTAGCATGCGCCTGCCGAAAGACGTCACCATAAGGAAACGCGGAAAGAACTTCATCTGGCTGTCAGACAACAACCCTCTGAAGAGCGGCAACATCTGCATCTACACCTCTGAGAACCGCGACAGCGTGATGCAACGTAACATCAAGGGCGAGACAGACAACACACACATGACCACCGTAGAAGGGTCGGTAGTTGACGTCTGCCAAATCAGCGACAGATGCAAGGTCACGACAAGGCGCGGACTGTGGCAAATGACTGGCGACGCCATGGGCGGACCATTCGTGTCACGCGCCATCACGCTGCCATCGGGCCAAACCATTGTGGGCGAGGCGTTCGTCTTCGCTCCCGGAGAGAGAAAAAGAGACAAAATCAGACAGCTTGAAGCATCGCTCATGACAATGAAATCCGATGCCGAAGGCTGCAAGGACAAATAATATACATTACCCTATTTTTATTTTATGGAAAACAATAAGATACGCGTGGCAATCACGCACGGTGACACCAATGGTGTCGGATATGAGCTGATCTTTAAAACTTTTGCAGAACCAGAGATGCTGGAGCTATGTACGCCCATCATCTATGGCTCGCCAAAGATTGCCGCATACCACCGCAAAGCCTTAGACATACAGGGCAACTTCACTATAATAGCCGACGCAAAGGAGGCACACGACGGCAAGGTAAACCTGCTGACGTGCTTTGAAGAAGAGGTGAAGGTAGACCTCGGCATGCCGACACCAGAGTCAGGACTGGCAGCACTGCGCGCCATGGACAAGGCTATGACCGACTTCCGCGACGGCGCTTTCGACGTGCTCGTTACCTGTCCGCTCAACAATGAGAACATACACGACGACAACTTCTCGTTCCCTGGACTGACAAAATATGTGGAGACGAGCCTCGGAGACGGCAACAAAGCCGTGAACATAATGCTCGGAAGCGACATGTGCGTAGCTGTAGAGGCAGCAGGAGCAAGCATCAGAGACGTGGCAGGTAAGCTGTCAGAAGAGAGCATCTGCAACACGGTGAAGATACTGGCACAGAGCATACGCCGCGACTTCATGCTCTCCAACCCGCGTATTGGAGTGCTCTCGCTCAACGCCGACCGCCACGGCAGCGAGGAGCAGAACATCATCATACCCGCCATAAACCGTCTGGCAGAAGAGGGTGTCAACGCCTTCGGACCATACACGGCAGAAGAGATGTTCGGCACACGCAACTACGAAGCGTTTGATATCATACTGGCGATGTACGACGACCAGGGCACCATTCCCTTCCGCACACTCGCCTCTGAAGACGGCGTATGCCTGATAGCAAACCTCCCCATCGTATGCACCACACCGATGGTAGGGCCGCAGTACGAAATAGCAGGACAGGGAGTAGCAGACGAGTCGGCGTTCCGCCACGCCATATTCAGCGCCATCGACATCTTCCGCAACCGCGCCAGCTACGACGAGCCGCTTGACAACCCGCTGCCGAAGCTCTATCACGAGAAGCGCGACGAGAGCGAAAAGGTGAGATTTGCCATCCCGAAGAAGCACGACGGACAGTTCAAAGGCAGAGACAACCGTGCCCCGTTCAACAAAGAGGCGGGCAAAGGCAACAAAGAGCCGAGAAGAGAACAGGGCAACGATAACGAGCAGCAGCAGTAACAGCAGCAACAAACAACACGACCACAATACCACAATGTCGGGGGCTTGCATATTTTGCCAGCCCCCGATTTGGTAATGCGACACTGCGTCAACACATGAAAAAGAAACACCAGAACATATTTTTCGTCTTCGGCATAGCGGTGCTTGCCGTCATGATATGGCAGCTTGACTTCCACCAGGTGTACGAAGGGTTGCGACATGCGGGCTACTGGTTTGCAGCGGTCATAGCGCTGTGGGCTTTGCTCTACGTGCTAAACACGCTGACATGGTACATGATAATAGCGGCAGGAGGCAAGAAGCGCCCAGACTTCTGGATGCTATACAAAACATCGGTGTCGGGATTTGCACTCAACTACGCTACACCCGGCGGACTGATGGGCGGCGAGCCATACCGCATCATGGCGTTGTCGCCAATCATTGGCACAGAGCGCGCCTCGTCGTCGGTCATTCTTTTCGTCATGACACACATCTTCAGCCACTTCTGGTTCTGGCTGTTGTCGATAGTTGCATACGTGTTGTTCTACACCCTCACACCCCTTACGGCAGGCATAACCGCCGCAGCGACAGCGTTTTGTCTGCTCGGGCTGTGGTTTTTCACTGTCGGCTACCGTAAGGGCATAGCCATGCGCGCCGCAAAATGGGCAAGCCACATACCGTTTGTAGGACGTTACGCCACCACCTTTATCACCCGCCACCACGACCAGTTGGCTGTCATCGACGGACAGATAGCGGCTCTACACAGCCAAAACCGCCGCACACTGGTCGCCGCAGTGCTGTCAGAGTTGCTCTGTCGCATAGCCTCTGCTGCGGAGATATACTTCATTTTGCTGGTCATAAACTGCGACGTAAGCTACACCTCGTGCGTCATCATACTTGCCTTCACATCGCTGTTTGCCAACCTACTGTTCTTCCTGCCCATGCAAGTGGGTGGACGCGAGGGCGGATTTCTTATGTCGGCAAGCGCACTCGGCATGAGCATCGGCAGCGGTGCGTTCCTCGCACTGATAGTAAGACTGCGCGAACTGGTGTGGACGGGCATAGGGCTGATATTGATAAAGGTAAAAAAATAAGAAACGAAAAAGACAAAACACAAATCACCACCCTGCCCCACAAAAAATAAAAGCGAGCCGTGGCTTTATGTGCAATACTTTCCGTAACTTTGCAGAAGCAACACCATCCTTTACACAAATATGAACATCGAGAGCACAAGAGACTATTGTCTGACGTTGCCACTTGTAACAGAGGACTTCCCATTTGACGAGCGCACACTCGCGTTTCGGGTATTGGGCAGGATTTTTGCGTGTCTTGACATGGAGCGGCCAGAGTGGATCACGACAAAATGTGACGCCGAACGGGCGATAGAACTGCGCGAACGCCACAGCGAGATAGAGCCGGCATGGCACTGGAACAAGAAATACTGGAACCAGGTGAACCTCACCGGGCAACTCTCCGACGACGACATAAAGGCGCTGATAAGGCACAGCTACCACGAGGTGGTGAAGAAGCTGAAGAAGCAGGAGCGCACCGACCATCCGGAGATAACGGAGGTGATGTGACCCACCGATGGCTCGCCGACAACAATAATAATACACAGACTGACAACATTTACAACACAATAAGACAAAACACAACCCAACAGCATGGAATCACTAAAAGAACTTTACAGAATAGGAAAAGGCCCGTCAAGCAGTCACACCATGGGACCGCAGAAGGCGGCACAGACCTTCCTCAGCCACAACAAAGACGCGAAACGCTTCAAGGCGGTGCTATACGGCAGCCTCGCAGCGACAGGCAAGGGTCACATGACCGACGTTGCCATAATAGAAGTGCTGGAACCGACGGCACCGGTAGACATAGAGTGGCAGGCTGCAACGTTTCTGCCATACCACCCCAACGGCATGACGCTGATAGCATACGACAGCGACGGCAACGAGAGCGACCGCTGGACGGTGTACAGCGTGGGCGGCGGCGCACTGTCGGAGGGCACGGAGACACGATGGCTCACCGACGTGAAAGACGTGTATAAGAAGAACACGCTGAAGGAGATTCTGACATGGTGTGACAACCACGGCAGAAACTACTGGGAGTATGTAGACGAGTGTGAAGACGCAGATATATGGGACTACCTCATGGAGGTGTGGACGGTCATGCAGGAGTCGGTAAGACGTGGACTCGACAACGAGGGCGCGCTGCCTGGACCACTTAACCTGCCGCGC
Organism: Prevotella sp.; assembly: GCA_022788105.1. Classification (GTDB taxonomy): domain Bacteria; phylum Bacteroidota; class Bacteroidia; order Bacteroidales; family Bacteroidaceae; genus Prevotella. Next base: position 4,772 of record JALEVZ010000015.1, read on the forward strand.
AAGGCACCGACCTACTACGTGAAGTCGCAGGGCTACAAGCAGTCGCTCGCCTCACGCGGACTGGTGACAGCCTACGCACTGGCAGTAAGCGAGGAGAACGCCGCAGGAGGAACCATAGTGACTGCACCGACATGTGGCTCATGCGGTGTGCTGCCCGCCGTGCTGTACCATCTGTCACACGCCCATAACTTCAGCGACACGCGAATACTGCACGCGCTGGCAACGGCAGGCATATTCGGCAACGTGGTGAAGAAGAACGCATCTATCTCTGGAGCAGAGGTGGGATGTCAGGGTGAGGTCGGCGTGGCATGTGCCATGGCGTCGGCAGCAGCCTGCCAGCTGTTCGGCGGCACACCGTCGCAGATAGAATATGCTGCGGAGATGGGTCTTGAACACCACCTCGGCATGACGTGCGACCCCGTGTGTGGACTCGTACAGATACCCTGCATAGAGCGCAACGCCTTTGCTGCCACCCGCGCCCTCGACTCCAACCTGTACGCCGCCATGAGCGACGGCAAGCACCGTGTGTCGTTTGACCGCGTCGTGAACGTAATGAAACAGACTGGTCACGACCTGCCATCGCTGTATAAAGAGACAAGCGAGGGCGGACTGGCAAAGGCTTACGAGTTTTAAAGAAAAGGAGAAAAGCCGCAAAGAAAGAATCGTAAAATCGCAAAGAAAGAATCGCAAAGCCACAAAGATAGCAACATGGCGTTTTTAGTGACACTTTGCCACGATTCTGACGAAATATCTTACGCCAAATATTAACGCTTGTTAAAAACGTAAAGACATTCCCATTAGGCCCATTTGACGTTGCCATTAGGCCGTAGTGACGTCGCCACTACGCCCCTTTGACAGCGCCAAATGGGCCCTTTCATTTTGTCAAAACATCAACCCCAACCAGTCTGAGGACCGATTGGGGTTGATGAAAGCACTTGTTTATTTCACAAATTTCTTACCGTTCTTTATATATATGCCCTTTGGCAGCAAACTGGTGTCGGTGCCGAGCAAGCGGCCATCGATGGAATAGATGACACCATCAGCGCTGTCAGGGGCTACCGTCACGGGGGTGCTGATGCCCGATGCCACCGCGTCGGCGACGAAACGGAACGACACTTCGCCCGTCGAACTGTCTTCGGCGATGTCTAAGAGTCCACACCCGTTGGCGACAGGAGCCTTACGCCATAAGAAGTTGGGGAGGTTCTGTGCCGCAGTAAGAGTGGTCACGCCATTCTTGCCTGGGAAGAGGTCGCCAGACATCTCCTTCACATACTCCTTCGACGACTCGCAGTTGTTAGAGTTTTGGAGCAGTCCGTCGGCAGGCACAATGGTCACTCCGGGGTCGCCAGACACATTGTTGAGGGGCGACGAGAACGAGAGCGACGTGGTGTTGAGACTTATACGATAGACGATAAGACCGTGGCTGGGAAGGCGGGTGTTCCATCCAGTGTTCTGAATGTTTTCCATCAGCATGTAGTCAACGGCTTTGCCACCGAGGTCGCCGGGTTTGTCATAACGGTAGGCTGTGCCGCCCTGGTCAAACGACTTCAGCGTGTAGCGCGTGTCGTCGGCGACATTTTCGGTTGTGCTCCACCCCATCACGCCACGCTCAAAGGCGGTGTAGGCCGTGGGGGTATAGCCGAAGTTGAGGTTCTCGCCGCCGTCCATCAGACTCCAGTACTCCATGCCCTGATTGTCGGCTTTCTGAGCAGCGCCAGCCGTGGGATAGAGGTCGGGGAAGCCGAGGGCGTGGGTCATCTCGTGACAGAACACTCCTACGCCGTTGATCTGTGGCGTTGAGAATGACCCATCGTTGCCAAGTTGCTTCTCGTTGGCGTTGAGTTCGCTTATCGCCATGTTCAGACGCACATTCTTACCAGCAAAGGTACCGACCTCGCGAATGGAGGTCTTTGCCCAAATGGTGTTGGAATTGGCGTTATTATTTTGGCCAAAACCAGCAAAAATCACGGCTACGAGGTCGATGTCGCCGTCGGAGTTGCTGTCGAGTTCGGAATCGGAGAAATCGGTAATGCCTGATGCCAGCTGGCACGACTCAGTCAAGAACTCGGCGAAGTTGACGTCTTTTCCACCACTCGACTCGTCGTCTTTGCCATAATAGTCAAGCGGCTTTGACAGTTTCACGGGGCCAACCACCTTGAAGTTGGGGGTGTACTGTCCACCACTCATGTCTGTGAAGTAGGTTTTCACGCTACCGTAGTTGCGAGCTTCACCGTGTCCCATGTCTACCTGTTCGCCACCGTTGAAGTACTGCTCAAACGAGGCTTTAGGGTCTGTAAGGGAGAAGGTGTTGTCGGCAAACTCGGCGAGTATGACCAGCACCGTGGGGCTGCCTGTGTGGGGGAAATAGCGCGACGAGACACGTGACGCATTGAGGGCGCGGCTGCGACGGGTCTTGGCAACCTTGCCAAACAGCTCCATGGTCTGCGCTTTGGCGGCAGCACGTTCTGCCACGCTGCGGCTGTCGGGGTTGTGTGCCACTATGCCGGCAGAGGCAATGGTGCCGTCGGATCTGAGGTCGGCAATGTAGAAGGTGCCTTTGTCATGTGCCAACACTACGCCGTCGGTAGTGGAATACCAACTGAAATGCTCGTCGCCATTGAGCACAACGGTCAGCAACGTGCCGTCAGACTGCACCACCGTGAACGGCGTGCTGTTGGCTTTCGACGCGAACGACGGTATGGCTGCGAGGAAAGCAGCTGCTATGGATAGGAAAAACTTTTTCATTTTATGAGTTGTATTGTGGTTTATTAGTTATCGAACTTTTTGGGTTGCACTCGTGACGGCAAAGGCGTCACACTTTGTTCTTTCCAAAATAGTATTGACCCTTGTGCTTCGTGCGGATGCCGTAGTCTATGGCATGAACCGGGCAGTGGTGGAAACAGGCGAAGCAGGTGAGGCAGTGGCCGTTGTGAATCCACTCGGGCACGCACCCCTTGCCACCGCGGATGTCGCCTACGGGGCAGGCGTCCACACACTTGCCACACTTCAAACACTTCGTCGCGTCGACATGGAACGGGCGGTCGGTGACCAGTTTGGCGGTGAAGAAAGCGCCTATCACACGGCTGTTGATGCGCGGCCAACGACCGATGTCGGGGCGGTAGCGGAACGGACGGCAATGGATGATGTCGTCTATCATGCCGTTAAGTCTTATCTGCGACGACTCTATCTTCTCGCCCTCGCGCTCAACGGTGTCTACATCCATAAATGGTAAGCCGATGTACGACTCCGGCATAAGCAGTGAGGCGGAGGTTGTGAGGTGGACACCTTGTTTCTGCAGGTCGGCGGAGAGTATGTCAAGGGCTTCGCCGACGGTGTCGCCGGCAGTACAAAGAGCGTAGACGTAATGGTCGGCAAGATTGTTTACCTTCAGCCGACTGATAAAACGGCGCACGAGAAGCGGTGGTCGCCATCCGTGTACGGGGAAGCAGAAGCCCAGGCGTTCGCCCTCTTCGAGCGTGACTTCGACATCTTCGTCTGTGACCGTCATGGGCATGACGCGGTCGCGCGTGGCTGCTTGTATCTGTTCCACAGCCCACAAGGTGTTGCCTGTGGCAGAGAAATATAATATCATTCTACAATAATTGAGATTAACGCATCTTGTTGTATGAACGGCGCAACAGCCACACGGCAAGCACACAGTAGACTACTGCCTGAATCCACAAACAACGACACTCATAGCTTATGTCTGAAATGACTGCACCCATGGTGTTGAGTTTCACAAAGCCTTGTATGCCGAATGTGGACGGGAACACGCAAGCGAAGGCGCGCCAGAAGGGCGGTATGTTGCTCTGCGGCCATGACACACCACTCATAAACAGCAACATGACAGACGTAAACACCACTACCAGCATGACGTCTTCGCGCTGACGGATGAATGTGCCGACAGTCATGGCAAAGAAAATACATGCCAGGAGATAAGGCAAAACGAAGAGCACGAAGTCTGACGGGTGGAGTATCTGCACGAAGTTGAACATCTTGGGGATGGCAAGGAGCACATACGACGCTACCGCAGCATAGAGCACAAGAAAGAAAAGGGTGCGACCCGCAACGATACGCGCCATGCCTCCACGGCGCTGCATGATGGGGAGCGTGGAATCGGTGACCACGAAGTTGCGCTCACGACGGGTGCCGTAGAGCATGCCGATGCCAAGAAGCAGCGTCTGCTGGATGATGAGCATCAGCACACCAGGCAAGATGAAGTTGCCATAACCACCAGTCGGGTTGAACATCGCCACCTCCTCATATTTCAAAGGCATGGTGGAGATTTCGTTTTCGCGGTTTGTATAGTTGCAAGAAAGGGACACCTGTATCTCCGCGCCCATGTCTGCTGCCACCGCCATAGCGGCTGAATAGATGGCTTTATAAGCCAGCATCAGACTCATGTCGCAATACACACTGACCGTCGTCGACTCCATGCGGTTGAGACGGATGGACATGTCTTCTGGCAAATAGACTATGCCGTTGACCTCTTGACGGCCTACCAGCTGCCGCGCCTCTTCGATGCTGTTGCAAAACTGAGCAACACGGACATCGGGAGACGCGTCGTATTTGCGCACGAACTCACGACTGATAGAAGAATGGGAGGCATCGACTACTGCCACAGGCACCTCTCGCACAACCTCATTATTGTAAATCCAGGAATACAATATCGGGTAGAACAATGGAACAAGCATAACAAACAGCGCCACTCCCTCATCCCGCGCGACGGTACGCGCCTCGGAAAAGAAAGCATGCCAAATGTCGCACAGCAACTGTCTGAGCCTTGAAATTATATTCATATTCACGGTTGTGATCTTTCTTTATCGTTATTATGAGATGTAGACATAGTTCTTATACGCGCGCTTTATGTTCCTCATGACGAGCAGAGGCAAGAGCATAAAGGCGATAAGGGCGACTATATTGGGCCAATCATAGACAAGAGGGTTGGAATTAAACACACATGTCTGGTAAAGCCGGAAGTAGTGACGCAAGGGGAACAAAGCCGACAAGACCTCAAGCGGAGCATCCATTGCAAACGTAGGGAACGCCGTGCCAACCATAGAGAAGCTGAGTACGCCCCACAATGAGCACATGCTCATGGACATACGCAGCGATGGTAGCAAGCCGAACATGAACACACCGAAGCCCATCGAAGCCGTCACGCTGAGGAAACCGAGCAACAATATTTCGCCCACACCACCTCCATGAGGGAAGTGCATGGCTGCAAAGACGTAGAAAAGATAGAAGTAAAACAGCGCCAAGTTTATGACAAAATGAGGCAATAGCTTTCCTATCACCGCCACAAACGAGCTGCCTCCCGCCTCGGCAAGAAGCTCACGGGCTGTTCCCATCTTCAGTTCCTGACCGAAAGCATAGGCTGTTATGAGGAACACGAAGAGGAGCAGACAACCCGGAATAAGCATCGTGCTCAAATAAACATTGTAGTTTATCCACGGGTTGGCGACCGTATGAAGGTCTACCTTGACTGGTTGTAGGAACGTGGAAATCTGCTTTGGAGTGAGACCTTTGGCTGTCAGAGTGGCAGACCCTACCGCAGCAGAGCCAAGAGTGGATATGGTCTTGAGGTCACGATAGAGCAACGCTCCCGCCGTCAGCGATGTATAAGTGTAATAAAACGATATGACGGGCTGACGTGACGACAGCAATGCGTCTGTCGTCCCTTTCGGGAAATACAGAAAAGCATATATGTCGCCATGCTGCATAGCCTGCCGCGCCTCCTCAAAACTGGCGTAATGTGCCACCACACGTGACGTCTGGAAGGCGTCAAGTGAACGTGTGAGCTTGCGCGTAAAGGACGTATTGTCTTGGTCTACAATACCGACGGGCATGCTTTCTGGCTGTCCTTCGTTCATGAGTGACGTAAAAAAGAACGTCACCGCTAACGGAAACAACACCATGCAGAGCACATACATCGGATTGGAAGCCATCCGTCGCAGCTCGCGGCGCGCGATATGCAATATTCGTAACATCGACTTTTTCATGTATTCACACTATAGCCACTATCTCTTCAATATCAGTGACATGCCTGGACGCAGACCTTCCATCTTGGTAACAGGACGTGCTTTCACCTCAAAAGTCTTGAGGTCGTACTGTCCGTTTGCCTTAGTAGCTTTCCAAGTAGCATAAGAACCCTGGTCCTTTATGTAGTAGACCTTCATCTGAATGTCCTTCTTGAAGGCAGGAACAAACGCGGTAATGGTGCTTCCAACGGCCATGCCGTCGAGCTGATCTTCACGTACATTGAACGTGCCCCACATGTCGTCGAGCAGAGATATGGTCATAATGGGCGAGCCAGTACCAATCAGTTCGCCCACCTTCGGGTAGACATCGCTCACCTCTCCCTGCTTCTGGGCGGTCTGCATGGTCTCGTTTATGTATGAGTTTACTTCCTGTACAGCACCCTTTGCACGGTTTACCTGCGCAGCAGCAGCCATCTTCTCTTCACGTCGTGCGCCGTTAACGGCCATGTCATACTGGCTCTGTGCCGCCTTCACCTGTGCCTCAAGTGCCTTGTAATTGGCAAAAGCCTCATCACGTTTCTGTGCTGACATCACGCCCTCGTCGTACAGACGCTGCACACGATTGTATGACTTCTGTGCAATATCAAGTCCCGCCTTTGCCTGCTGAAGCAACGCAAAAGCACCGTTAATCTGCTCACGGCGCGCACCATTGTTAGCCATTTGGTCCATCGCCGATGCCGCATTTTCTGCCGACTCAGCCTGTGTGAGTTTCGCTCTGACCTCCGGAGCGTCGATGATAGCAAGCGTATCGCCTACATTTACATAGTCACCCTCCTTGACACGAAGCTCCAATACGCGGCCAGGCACCTTGCTTGACACTCTATATTCCGAAACTTCGACGTAGCCTTGAATGACTTCCGGCTCACTCTTGAAGGCCACTGTGCCGATGACAGCGATAATAGCGACAACGGCGGTTAAGCCTGCCACGGTGAGCAAAATGTTCTTATGTTGTGATTTTTCAGACATAATCTTTATTGTAAAGTGCCAAGTGCTTTCTTGTAATCGACCTGGCTGAGTTTAACATCAATTTCTGCATCTATCTTCTGCGACTGCGCTTGCAGCCACGCCGTCTGCGCCTCCATGACGCCAGTAGACGGTATTACGCCCTCTCTGAAGCCGAGATTGGCGCATCGGAGGTTCTCATTGGCCTTGTCAACATTAGATGTTGCCATGACCAAGCGGCGGTTTGCCTCAGACATTTTGAATCTGCTCTGGCTGACCTGAAGTTCTATCTTCTCCCTCACATCGCCCACTTCGAGCTGCGCAATGCACGTTGCCGCCTTGCTTGCGCGTACTTTGTAGACGCCTTCAAACCAGTTCCACACTGGCATTCTTACCACTACGCCCACATTCCATGCGCCAGAGAACTTACGTTCAAAGCCGTTATAGAGGTTGGGGTTGGTCGCACTGTATCCTCCCGACAACAGAATCTGCGGTAGATATGACGCGCGTGCCAGACGAGTAACCTGTCGTGACAAGTCCACCGTGTTCTCTAAGAGCTTCACTTCCGGTCTGTTGTCAGCAACAGTATTGATGTCTATGTCGTCAGCCACCACCTCAATAGGCAGACTCTCGCGGTCTTCGTCGGCGAGAGTAATCTTGCTATCGAGCGGCAAACCACAGAGTTGACACAAAAACATCTTTGCGAGCGAGAGGCCGTTGTCAGCTTGTGTGAGCGTCATCTCTGCCTCGTTCACCTTCACATCGACCTTCAAACCATCTGCACGCGTTGCCACTCCCTCGTCAATCATCTTGTGCACATCGTTGCTAAGTTTCTTGACGAGCTTGAGATAGCTGTCTGCCAACTTACGCTTATGCTTCAAAGACACCACCATCCAATACGCATGGTCGGTGCCATGAAGCGTTGCCTGCAACTTAGCTTCATAGTCATTTGCCACCATCTGTTCCGAGATGGAAGCCATTTTGTTGGCAGCAGAAATGGCGCCGCCCATGTAGATAGGCTGCGTAACCACCGCCGACGCCATGAACATGTTACGCGTATCGGTGTGAAGGGCGTTGACTACATTCTGTCCCACGCCGTTGATGGCACCGCCGACATTAGTCCCCATGTTACCCAGCACGGCACCGATATGCTCTGCCTGCGACGGTGTGAACACCCCATCTCTTGTCATAGCAGCTATCACAGACGAGATGTCCTCACCTATGCTGCCGCTCAAGGCAGTACCGATATTGCTGAGTGTCGTCTTCTGCTCTTTGCTGAGCAAAGATATTTCCCTGCTTGTGAACATGTAACCGCCAACAACATTGAGCTTGGGCAGATACTGAGTACGCGCAGCTTTGGTGGTGTAGTGAGCCATCACCTTCTTCTGTTGCGTTATGCCCATCTGCTTGTTGTTGCGTATTGCCATGGCGCGGCAGCTGTCAAGCGACAACAACTGTTGCGCCATTGCTGGGGCGCCACAAGCCACAAGCAAAAACATTACAAGTGTTTTTTTCATCTATTTCATTATCTTTAAGAAGGCTACAGCATCGAAATGCTGCCACCTTCCTTCTACACAATAATCTAATTTATTCGGCGCGAGGCACTAAACCATCCTGCACGAGGTATGGATGCGACTCACGAGAGACGTAGATTGACCCTGCACGAGACGTGGATGCAACCCACGAGAGACGTAGATGCATCCTGCACGAGGCGTGGATGCGACAGGCCCAAGCCCCGAACTATCAGTCGAAGCTAAAGTTCTTAGAGCCAATCATGTTGCCATCGGCGAAGATGCTGACGTTGTATGTGCCCTCCATCAGAGCAGAATTGACGTTCCAGTAGGTCACTACGGTTGTCTCCTGTCCGCCATATTCCACAGACTTCTTCATCGAAGCCTGCAGTGAGCGGTTCTCATACTCAAACGTGCCGCTGTTTCCAAGCACTGCACCAGTAGGCGAAGTGATGCGTACATAGAAAGTCTTCATGCCGCTTTGCGCCGTCACATTCTTTGCAACGGTGAAGCTCACCTGCACGGTCTTACACTTGTTTATCTTTTTAGTGTCCTTGTTACGCTTGTTCTTCAGCGTCATACGTATGCCCGTAGCGTCGAGTTGGGCAGCGATAGCCACCTTCTCCGAGAGCGTAGCGCGCTCGTTGTTGAGACCCGCAATCTGTCGTGTGGCTGCGTCGTACTGTCCCCTCACGCGTTCGTTCTCATCCTTCAAATTCTGATTAAGACGGTTGAGCGAGTCAATTTCAAGCACATAGCTACGCAACACGGCACGCACTGTAGCGAGCTCTTTCTTCAATCTCGCGATTTCGCGGGCGTCAGAACTCTTCACCTGTCGCAGTTCTTCGAGCAGCTTCTGAGTCTTCTCCTGCTCCGCAGTAAGCTGCGCCACGATAGAGTCGTTGGTTATCTGCGTCTTCATCTCGCTGTACTGGTTGGCGAACTGCTGATATTCGTTCTCCATTTCCTTCTTGTCAAGCTCAGCCAGTTCCTGCATTTCACGGTTTTGCTGCTTCTGTTTGTCAAGACGAATAGCGAGGAACGCGATGCCTGCCACGAGTAAAATGCCTACCACAACAATCGGAATCAAAATCTTTTTGTTCATATCCAGTTATTTTTTTTAATTCTTTTGAGAATATATTATTATCTTTTTTAAAATTGTCATTCAAACTATCCGCGACACAGGTGCAGACTTTCCAGAACACAAACGCCGTTTTTTTAAACAACACGCGCCTTTTTTTCCGTCCTCAAGCGCCACTTTTCCGTCCTCATACAGAGGCGCGCAAGCGCACTGAATGGAGTTTGCACACACATCTTAACTAAGATGATGCAATTCTTTGCAAAGGTATATTATTTATCTTAATCTACCAACTAATCGCGACTGATGAATTGTTTATATTTATAAAATTTGATATTTTTAGAGAAAAAAAGAATAATATTGTAATTAATTTAATATATTTGCAGCCTAAGAAAACTGCGATTGCAGCCAACCGACTATACATAAACAAATAATAACCGACGCCCCAACTCCGTGCAGCGACTGCCACCCCGTCAGGACAAGCATGTCCGAACGCGAGGCTGTCACACGCCGCTGCCCCACCCTATAAAAGCCAACACCCATGAGACAGACCCTCCGCAACATATACCTACTCTACAAAGACGGATTCGCACAGATGCGGTTGGGACGCACCCTGTGGACAGTCATCATCATAAAGCTGCTCATCATATTCGCCATATTGAAGGTGTTCTTCTTCCCCGACTACCTGAAGAAGATGGCACCCGACGGCGACAAGGCAGGATATGTGTCCACCCAGCTCACCGAGCGCGCCGCTGGCGACAAGTAATGACACTAACCAAGAAACCAAAAACAATAAAAATAAAAACATTATGTCAAACAATTTATTACTCTCTGTAGATGTGTCGGCCATCGATTGGGCAAGAGCACAATTTGCCCTCACCGCCATCTACCACTGGCTATTTGTCCCGCTAACACTTGGCCTTGCCCTCATCATGGGCATCATGGAGACCATCTACTACCGCACCCGCGACACGTTTTGGCGCGACACCACAAAGTTCTGGCAACGCCTGTTCGGTGTAAACTTCGCCATGGGCGTGGCCACAGGCATCATTCTCGAGTTCGAGTTCGGCACCAACTGGAGCAACTACTCCTGGTTTGTGGGCGACATCTTCGGCGCCCCGCTTGCCGTTGAGGGCATCGTAGCGTTCTTCATGGAGAGCACATTTGTGGCAGTCATGTTCTTCGGATGGAAGAAAGTGTCGCCCGGCTTTCACCTCGCCTCCACCTGGCTCACAGGCATCGGCGCCACCATCTCTGCCTGGTGGATACTCGTTGCTAACGCATGGATGCAGCATCCCGTCGGCTGCGAGTTCAATCCCGACACCGTACGCAACGAGATGACAAGCTTCGCCGACGTGGCACTGTCGCCGTTTGCCGTAGACAAATTCTTCCACACCGTCATATCGTCGTGGACCGTCGGCGCCGCCTTTGTCGTGGCGGTGAGCTGCTGGTATCTGTTCCGCCGTCGCGAGCAGAAGCTTGCCATCGCGAGCACAAAGATAGCAAGCATCGTAGGCATAGGCGCCGCGCTGCTGGCAATGGCGACTGGCGACATGTCGGCAGTACAGGTGGCAGAAAAGCAGCCCATGAAACTCGCCGCTATGGAAGCCCTTTACGACGGCGGCAACGGCGTGAGCCTCACAGCCATAGCAGCCCTCAACCCGTTAGAGCAGCCCGACTACACACAGGGTGGTGAGCCACCGCTCCGTCTCGCCATACCCAACGCTCTGTCGATACTCGCCACTCACGACGCCAATGGCTACGTGCCAGGCATCAACGACATACTGCGCGGCTACAAGAAAGCCGACGGCACCGTCGTGGCACCCGTCAAAGAGCGCATCGCCAACGGCAAACAGGCCATCAGCGCCCTTGCCGACTACCGACGTCTAAGCACCCAACCCAATGCCGACGAGGCAGCCCTGTCTAAGGCTAAGACACAGATAGCCTCAAACATCGGCGACTTCGGCTACGGCTACATTACCGACGAGGCAGCCCTTGTGCCCAACATACCGCTGTGCTTCTACGCCTTCCGCGTCATGGTGGGCATCGGCACACTGCTTCTGCTGTTCTTCCTCGTGGCAGGACACATAGCCTTCCGCTGTCAGATAGCGCGCCACCGTTGGCTCCACGTCGCCGCAATAGCCATGCTGCCCCTCGCCTATATAGCCAGCGAGGCAGGCTGGATATTGGCAGAGATGGGCCGCCAGCCCTGGGCGATACAAGACATGCTGCCGCTCAACGCTGCCGTCTCCAACATCGGTTCAGGCTCTGTCGCCACCACATTCTTCATCTTCTTGGTGCTCTTCACCACGCTGCTGGCAGTAGAGATAAGAATACTGTGCAAGCAGATAGCCAAAGGTCCCGACCACGAGACAGAGGAAGAGGCGTCTGACGCCATATAAAAAGACCTTGAAATAAACAAAAATCAATCAGAAACAAATAACTATGGACTATACATTCTTGCAACACTACTGGTGGTTTATCGTCTCGCTGCTCGGCGCACTACTGGTCTTTCTAATGTTCGTACAGGGAGCCAACTCGCTCGTGTTCAGCCTCGGCCACACACCCGAAGAGCGCCGCGTAGTGATAAACAGCACCGGTCGCAAATGGGAGATAACGTTCACCACACTCGTGACTTTCGGCGGAGCGTTCTTCGCCTCGTTCCCACTGTTCTACAGCACTAGCTTCGGCGGAGCCTACTGGCTGTGGATGGTCATACTGTTCTCGTTCGTGCTACAAGCCGTGAGCTATGAGTTCCAGAACAAACTCGGCAACCTGCTCGGCACACGCACGTTTCAGTGGATGCTCGTTGCCAACGGCATAATAGGTCCGCTGCTGCTCGGCGGAGCTGTCGCCACATTCTTCAACGGCTCAAACTTCATCGTCGACAAGGGCAACCTGACCTCTCTACAGCCCGTCATAAGCCACTGGGCAAACGCCAGCTACGGCCTCGACGCACTGCTCGACCCGTGGAATCTGCTATTCGGCATGTCCGTGTTTTTCCTTGCCCGCATGCTCGGCACGTTGTACATCATCAACAACGTCGACGACGAGAACATACGCTGCCGCGCATCGGTGCGCCTGCTGGGCTGCACGATAGCCTTTCTGCTGCTCTTCCTGCCGTTCCTCATACGCACTCTGTTGAAAGACGGCTTCGCCATTGACAAGACCACAGGCATGATAGTCATGGAGTCGGAGAAATATCTCAACAACCTCGTCACGATGTGGCCGCTGCTCGTCATGTTCGCCATCGGCGTGGCGCTGCTGCTCTACGGCACCGTGCGCACCACCATGAGCAACACCTACATACACGGCATCTGGCCCGCAGGCATCGGCACGGTGCTCGCAGTACTCAGCCTGTTGCTCTGCGCTGGCTACAACTCCACCGCCTACTACCCGTCCAACGCCGACTTGCAGAGTTCGCTGACCATCGCCAACAGCTGTAGCAGCGAGTTCACCCTGCGCACCATGTTCTACGTGTCGCTGCTCGTGCCGTTCGTTGTCGGCTACATAGCCTACGTCTGGTACGTCATGGACAAGAAGAAACTGACGAAGGAAGAGGTAAGCCAGAACGAGGCGTACTGACCCCTGACAGCCACTGGCTGATATAAAAAGCAAAATCTCCACCGCAGCACAGGCACTTGGTCTATGCTACGGTGGAGATTTCATTTTATGCCAAATTCACAGAAACGGGTTTTTTCGTGACACTTTGCCACGTTTTAGCCGTTTTTGCTTACGCCAATTCTTAACACATGTTAAAACTGTCGCGACGTTCCCACTACGGCCCTTTGGGCTTGTCAAAGGGTCCATTTGACAGCCTCACTACGGCCCTATGAGGACGCCAAACTGCCCCTTTCATTTTGTCAAACGGCAGTGCCCTATCTGCGGGCGCTGTCGGTATTGTAGTCGTTGGGGCTGATGGTGATGTTATAAAGCAGCTTACCGGGCTTGGAATTGGAGTACATGAGGTATCTGAAACAGAAGCCCGCCTCCTTGTAAGCCTTCAGTCCGGTGTTTGCGGCAAGCTCTTCTCTCAGTCCGTCGCTTATATTCTGCCAGTGCGCCTTTATAAGTTCCTCGTTGTCCATCTTACCGTTCACACAACAGAAGTAGGTGTATGTGCGCGTCGGAATGTCAAACACCACACTGTCGGTACGCACGGAGTTGGTCCACGGCGTAGGGCAGTTTTTCTCAGTATATTCCCACGCCTCACGCTGTGCGCGCTTCTCCAGACTCTCATGACACGACACCAACAAAGCCGCCACGGCGGCAAGCATCAACAAATATTTTCTCATCATCTTGTATTTACGTAAACTATGATTTTATTGTCAATTCACATTATTTTTATGCGAAGTAAGTTAATATTTTCCACAAAGTTACTCTTAAATTCAGAAAAATCTGCTAACTTTGCATGTAAAAGTGATTTAAATCAATGGATAATATAAGAAATTTCTGCATCATAGCCCATATCGACCACGGCAAATCAACTATCGCCGACAGACTGTTGGAGCGTACCAACACCATTAAAGTAACAGAAGGCCAGATGCTTGACAACATGGATCTCGAGAGAGAGAGAGGCATCACCATTAAGAGCCACGCCATACAGATGGAATATGAGCTTGACGGACAGAAATATATACTCAACCTTATAGACACTCCGGGACACGTAGACTTCTCATACGAGGTGTCGCGAAGCATCGCCGCCTGCGAAGGAGCGCTGCTTATAGTAGACGCCAGCCAGGGAGTGCAGGCACAGACCATCTCAAACCTGTACATGGCAATAGACCATGACTTGGAAATCATACCTGTCATCAACAAGATAGACATGCCGAGCGCCATGCCAGATGAGGTAGAAGACGAGATTGTAGAGCTTATAGGCTGCGACCCGTCCGACATCATACGTGCCTCCGGCAAGACCGGCGAAGGCATTGACGAGATACTGCGTGCCGTGGTGGAGCGTGTGCCCCATCCCACTGGCGACAAGGACGCGCCGCTACAGGCTCTCATCTTCGACTCCGTGTTCAACTCGTTCCGTGGCATCATTGCCTACTTCAAGATTGAAAACGGCTGCATAAACAAAGGCGACAAGGTGAAGTTCTTCAACACAGGCATGGAGTATGACGCCGACGAGGTGGGCGTGCTGAAGATGGACATGATTCCACGTCAGCGCCTCGAGACTGGTGAGGTGGGATATATCATCAGCGGAATAAAAGACGCCACCGAGGTAAAGGTTGGCGATACCATAACACATATTGCACGTCCGTGCGAGAAAGCCATCGCCGGATTCCAGGAGGTGAAGCCAATGGTGTTTGCCGGCGTCTACCCCATAGAGCCGAGCGAATATGAGAATCTGCGCGCGTCGCTTGAGAAACTGCAACTCAACGACGCGTCGCTCACGTTCCAGCCAGAGTCGTCGGTAGCGTTGGGATTCGGATTCCGATGCGGATTCCTGGGTCTGCTGCACATGGAAATCGTGCAGGAGCGTCTCGACCGCGAGTTCGACATGGACGTCATCACCACCGTGCCCAACGTGTCGTACATGGTGTATGACAAGCAGGGACACTCTAAAGAGGTGCACAACCCGTCGGGACTGCCCGACCTCACACTCATCGACCACATCGAAGAGCCGTACATACGCGCCAGCATCATCACCACCGCCAACTTCATTGGACCCATCATGACGCTGTGTCTCGACAAGCGTGGCGAACTAATCAAGCAGGAGTATGTCAGCGGCAACCGCGTGGAGCTGCACTTCATGATGCCGCTCGGCGAAATCGTAATCGACTTCTACGACAAGCTGAAGTCTATAAGCAAAGGCTATGCGTCGTTTGACTACCACATAGACGGATTCCGTCCGTCAAAGCTCGCTAAGCTCGACATTCTGCTCAACGGCGAGCCTGTCGATGCTCTGTCGGCATTGGCGTTTCAAGACAACGCTGTGACGCTCGGCAGACGCATGTGCGAAAAGTTGAAAGACCTTATCCCGCGCCAGCAGTTCGACATAGCCATCCAGGCTGCCATCGGCTCAAAGATTGTGGCACGCGAGACAGTGAAGTGTGTGCGTAAAGACGTGACCGCGAAATGTTATGGCGGCGACGTGAGCCGTAAGCGTAAACTTCTCGAAAAGCAGAAGAAGGGTAAGAAGCGCATGAAGCAAATCGGCAACGTGGAAGTGCCACAGAAAGCGTTCCTCGCTGTACTCAAACTTGATTGACCAAACACTGACGAGCAACTATCGTCAAATCATAAAAAAGCAGAAGATGGATATTCACTAAACATAGAAAGGCAGAATCATAATGAAAGAGCCCCTAAGTACCAAGCGTGATATTGCACGCGAATTGGCGCGTAAATACAGCACCATGACACACGACGAGCTTGACACGCTTGAGAGCATATTGGTGCCTATGAAATTTAACAAAGGCCAGATGATATTGCAAGAAGGCGAAGTGTGCCGCTGCTTCTACTACATAGACCGCGGCCTCTTGAGACAATTCTACCACAAACACGGCAAAGAGGTGACCGAACATATCGGCGAAGACCACACCATCGTCATGTGCATAGAGAGTCTGTTCCGCGAAGAGCCTACACATCTGGAGGTTGAAGCTCTTGAGGCATCTGTTGTATATGCTATTCCAAAGGTAGACCTCGAGCGTGTGGCGCTACACAATGTCAACATCCAGATTATGTATCGCAAGATTCTGGAGGAGAGCCTCATCCTGTCACAGGTACATGCCGACCTCGTGAGATTTGAGACGGCACACGACCGCTACAAGAGAATGTGTAAGCTCATGCCGCAGGTTGTGCTGCGCGCCCCGCTGGTGTATATCGCCAGCTACCTGCAGATGACACCGGAGACGCTGTCACGTGTACGCTCGTCCATACTGCTCGACTAACAAGACGGCGGTCTATACTCACAAACGACGGCGGTATATTCCCACAAACGCAAGCAGCCCGGAAAAGCATTAATAGCTTTCCGGGCTGCTTGCGTTATGTTATGTCCGATCGTTTATTACACGTTGGACAGAGCTTTATGCGTCTTGATAGAGATAGCGTTTGATGCTCTTCTTCGGAGTCTTCTCAAACTCTTCCTCATGTATTTTTATTGCAGATATCTTGCTATAAGCTGGCATCTGCTCGTTCAACTCCTGACGGTTCTGCTCCATGACAGCTTCTATGTCTTCGTTGGTGAGGTGCAGGTTCTTGGCTTCGTCATAGTCTGGATGTACCAGTCCCACGAGTTTGTCGCCTCGCTGTATTACCACGCTCTCGCTAACAAGTGCCATTGAGTTGAACTTGTCTTCTATCTCCTCCGGATAAATGTTCTGTCCGTTGGCGCTGAGAAGCATGTTCTTTGAGCGGCCTTTTATGAAAACATTGCCATCGGCGTCCATAGTGCCGAGGTCGCCGGTGTGGTACCAACCGTCCTTGTCTATGGTGTTGCGTGTGGCTTCGTCGTTCTTGTAATAGCCCAACATCACGTTCATACCGCGAGCGAGTATCTCTCCGGGCACATTCTCGGGGTCGGCGCTGTTAATCTTCACCTCCATGTGAACCACAGGTTTGCCACATGAGCCAGGCACGAACTCTTGGTAGTCTGCATAACAGATGATGGGGGCACACTCTGTTGCACCATATCCCACGGTGTAGGGGAACTCTATGCGTCTGAGGAACTGCTCCACCTCCTGATTGAAGGCGGCTCCTCCGATGATGATTTCGTAGAACTGACCACCGAAAGCGTTCTTCACCTGGTCGCAAATCTTTTGGTTTACCTTGCGGTTGAGCAACGGCATGTTAAGCAATAGACGCATGCGGTTGTTCTGAATCTTGGGGAACACCTTCTTGCGGATAATCTTTTCTATAACCAAAGGCACTGCAATGATGACGGCAGGCTTTACCTCTGAGAATGCCTGTGCGATGATGGCTGGGCTGGGAACACGTGTGAGGTAGTAGATGTGGCAGCCGTGCAGGAACTCAAACATGAACTCAAACGACATGCCATACATGTGCGCCATAGGCAGAATGCTTATCACGTTGTCGCCAGCATTAACCTTCTTGCCAATCACATTCATGGCAAAGTCGTAGTTGCTCCACAACGCACGGTAAGGAATCATCACACCCTTTGAGAAGCCTGTAGTGCCACTTGTGTAGTTGATAAGAGCCATTTCCTCACCGCTTTGCTCCCTGCGGTAGTGGACATGCTCCTTTCGGAAGTACTTCGGGAACTTCTTACCAAACATCTCATTGAGGTGCTCACGCGCATAAGTAAGCTTCTCTGTACGCGACACTACAAGCGAATAGTCAGGTATGTAGACAATGCCTTCAAGGCCAGGCATCTTGGTTGCGTCGATTACTGTTGCCACTACATCACCGACAAACAGCAGTTTGGCGTCGCTATGGTTGACGATGTTGTGTATCTGCTCGGCAGTAAACTCATGAAGTATGGGCACTGCCACGGCACCGTAAGTAAGCGTTGCGAGGAATGCGACAGCCCAGCAAGCGCTGTTGCGACCGCACAAGGCAATCTTGTCACCCTCTTTCACACCACTGTTTTCAAACATGATGTGCAACTTTTCAATCTTTCTTGCCACATCATGATATTGCAAAGTGGCACCCTTAAAGTCGGTAAGAGCGTCACGATCCCAATTGTTTACGATGCTCTTCTCTATGAGCGCGTTAAAACTTTCCATCTCCATCTCACTAATTTTGTCTTGTGATGGCACGGCCGCCGCATGCAGGCGCCCATGTCGTTGTTGTTTGTTTTTTAAATAGTCCGTAGCTTAAAAAATCCGGAAGCTGCATCCGTTTAACAGTCATGTGGCACTCGTTATATTGCCATGTAGCGCTACTCTATGGGCAACAGTACGCCTCTTAACGCATTGCTGTGCAGAGATTAGCGCGTGGTAATACGCCATTGAGCGCATGACCATACACCACAGCGTGTCTGCCGCAGCGATGGCGGCAGGCGCTGTCAGTACCAACGTCAGTCTATTTCGCGGTAAAGATAACGTTTGATGCTCTTCTTCGGAGTTTTTACAAACTCCTCTTCATGGAGTCTGATCTCAGAGATTTTGCAGAAAGGTGGCAACTGGCTGTTAAGCTGTTGGCGGTTCTGCTCCATAATATTGTTCAGGTCCTCGTCGCTAAATCCCATCGCTTTGGCTTCGTCATAGTCGGGATGAACCAGTCCGACGAGTCGTTCACCCTTCTGTACGATAAGGCTTTCGCCGACCATTGCCATGGAATTGAGCTTATCTTCAATCTCCTCGGGATAGACGTTTTGACCGTTTGACCCGAGCAGCATGTTCTTTTTGCGTCCTCTAATATATAGGTGTCCGTCGGCAGAGATAGTGCCGAGGTCGCCAGTATGGTACCACCCGTCGGCGTCGAGCACCTCACGTGTGGCTTCTTCGTTCTTATAGTAGCCGAGCATGGTGTTCAGTCCGCGCGACAACACTTCTCCCGGCACATTCTCCTGGTCGCTACTGTCAACGCGAATCTCCATGTGTTTCACTGCCATTCCGCACGAACCAGGTAGGAATTTATCCTTATTGGTGAACGTGATGAGCGGTGCTGTCTCCGTCGTACCATATCCTACAGTGATGGGGAAGCCTATATCTACAAGGAAAGCCTCCACCTCTTGGTTCAGAGCTGCACCTCCTGTTATCACCTCATAAGCCTTTCCGCCAAACACTTCGTACACCATCTCACACACTTTCGCTTTGATTCTCTTGCCTACGACAGGCATGCTAAGCAGCAAGCGCATGCGGTTGGTCTGCATGATGGGGAACACTTTCTTGCGCACTATCTTCTCTATAATCATCGGCACCGCCACGATGAGCGACGGTTTGACCTCTGCAAAAGCCTCCGCTATAAGCGACGGCGATGGCAGACGAGTAAGGAAGAAAAGATGATTGCCGTTTACAAAGCCGTACAAGAACTCCACCATCAAGCCATACATGTGTGCCATGGGCAGTATGCTGACGATGTTTGAACCGCTCTTCACGTGCTTTCCGAGTTCCTCAAGCACATAGTCAAGATTGCCCCAGAGTGCACGATAAGGAATCATCACACCCTTTGAAAAACCTGTTGTGCCGCTGGTGTAGTTGATAAGAGCCAACTCCTCCGGCGACTTCTCCTTATAATAAGACACGTGTTCCTTACGGAAGAACTTCGGAAACTTCTTTCCAAATATCTCGTTCAGGTGCTCACGCGCATACGAAAGTTTCTCCGAGCGCGACATCATAAGGGAGAAATCTGGTAAATAAACCAATCCCTCGATGTCGGGCATATTGTCCGGCTCGATGGTCGGTGCAACCACATCGCCCACAAACAGCAACTTAGAGTCGCTGTGGTTTACGATGTTATATATCTGCTCAGGAGTAAATTCATGCTGTATAGGCACCGCCACGGCGCCGTAAGTTAGCACCGCCAGGAATGTGACAGCCCAATGATTGCTATTACGTCCGCAAAGAGCTATCTTGTCGCCGGGCACTACACCGCTGTTCTCGAATATGATATGTAGCTTCTCTATCTTCCTTGCTACGTCATGAAACTGCAGTGTTGCTCCTTTATAATCGGTAAGGGCATCGTGGTCCCAATTGCTTATTACGCTTTTTTCAATATATGAGTTGAAACTGGGTATTGGTGTCATTGCACAATGTTCAAAAGTTTGTGCAAAGATAACACCTTTATTGCACGATGCCAAAAGTTTTGTGCAGTTTTTTACATTTACATGCCATATTTATGTCAAACTGAACAAATCTTACAACAAAACCGTCTTTATTGCGCCGACAACCGAACCAGGTTCAGCGACCTCTACTCATAGTTCATGGTCTTGGCAGGATGTATGCTTGCCACGAGGAAGCTCGGAGCCACGAGCACAAACAGGCTGACGAGCAGCGTAGCAACATTGAGCAGCACGATGTAAAGCACGTTAACCTCCACTGGCACAGTGCTAACATAGTAGGTGACAGGGTCGAGGCGCACGATGCCCGTGAAGTATTGCAGAGCCACAAGTCCCAGTCCCACAACGTTGCCCCATAGCAGTCCGCGTCCGATTATGAACGCTGCAAACCACATAAACGTGTGTCTCACCGTGCGACCACGTGCTCCGAGCGCCTTGAGCAGACCTATCATCTGCGTGCGTTCCAATATAATAATGAGCAGTCCGGAAATCATTGTCACCGCCGCCACTGCCATCATGATGGCAAGAATAATCCACACGTTGAGGTCAAGCAGCCCAAGCCACGAAAAAATCTGCGGGCTAATCTCACGTATAGTCTTTGAAGAATAGGTGTTGCCATATCGATCTGTTGTGCGGTTAACATTCTTAACAACAGAGCGATACACGTTGTCAAGCTGTGCAAAATCGTTCACAGCCAACTCTGCACCGGTCGCCATGCCAGGCTCCCAGCCGTTAAGCTTCACCGCCGTGTACAGGTCTGTGAAGCACATCACATTGTCGTATTGCGACAGATTAGTTTGATAGATGCCAGAAATAGTAAACTTACGCATGCGCACCCCGCTGTCGTCAATGAAATAGGCGAATATGCGAGCACCACAATTAAGGCGCAACTTGTCAGCCATCACTTTCGATACCAATATGCGGTTGCCCGCGGTGGCATCGGAAAAGTGAGGTATAGCGCCCTCCACCATGTGGCGGTGAAGGAAAGTAGAGTCAAACTCTTGCCCCACACCCTTAAACACCACACCGAGAAAGTCGCTGTCTGTCTTCAAGATGCCCTGCTTGTAGGCGAAGCGCTGCACATGACTGACGCCAGGCAAACGCTTTAGGACAGTCATCATGGAGTCGTCCATCTCCACCGGACGCTCCTCACCAGTCTGCAGAGTAGAGAATTCCGCCACCTGGATGTGGCTGCCAAATCCAATCACCTTGTCGCGTATGGCATGCTTAAACCCCAGCACCACACACACGCTCACAATCATTACAGCCAGCCCAATGACTACGCCCGCCGTGGCAATCTTTATTGCCGGGCGCGACACTTTACGTCGGTCGCCGTTGTCGGCGTAGATTCGCCGCGCAAGAAAATATGGTAAGTTCATTATAAAAATACACTTTTGACTGCCCGTACAAAGGCAGTTTCCACCCTGCGGGTGTCAGTGTGACAGCGTCACACCGTCTCCACCCTACCGGGATAAACCTCAAGAGCCTTGCGCAACACGATGAGTGCACGCTCGAGATCTTCCTTTTTCAGCACATAAGCGATGCGCACCTGATTGATGCCAGCGCCTGGTGTGGTGTAGAAACCCGATGCCGGCGCCATCATCACCGTCTCGCCTTCATAGCTAAACTCCTCTAAACACCAGCGGCAGAAGCGCTCCGAGTCGTCGACAGGCAGCTGTGCCACAGTGTAGAACGCACCCATAGGAATGGGTGAATAGACGCCTGGTATGCGGTTAAGTCCATCTATCAGGCACTTACGGCGCTCCACATATTCGTCATATACGTCGCGGTAGTACTCCTCTGGAGCGTCCAACGATGCCTCCGCCACAATCTGTCCGATGAGAGGCGGTGACAGACGCGCCTGACAAAACTTCATCACAGCAGCTCTCACCGCTTTGTTCTTGGTGATGAGCGCACCCACACGTATGCCACACTCGCTATAGCGTTTCGACACCGAGTCGATGAGTATTACGTTCTGTTCGATACCGTCGAGATGGCAGGCGCTGATGTATGGCGAACCCGTATAGATATATTCGCGATAAACTTCGTCCGAAAACAAATACAGGTCATACTTCTTCACGAGGTCACGAATCTGGTTCATCTCGCGACGTGTGTACAGATAGCCTGTCGGGTTGTTAGGGTTGCAAATCATGATGGCACGTGTACGCTCATTGATAAGCTCCTCAAACTTCTCCACCTTAGGCAGCGAGAATCCCTCATCAATGGTTGTTGCGATGGTGCGGATAGTTGCTCCTGCCGATATGGCGAACGCCATGTAGTTGGCATAGGCAGGCTCCGGCACGATAATCTCGTCGCCCGGATTGAGGCACGACAGGAAAGCGAAGAGCACAGCCTCCGATCCTCCAGAGGTGATGATGATGTCATCGGCAGTAACATTGATGTTGTACTTGGCGTAATAGTCCACCAATTTGCGGCGATACGACAAGTAACCCTGCGATGGAGAATACTCCAATATGGTGCGGTCTATATGCTTCAATGCGTCGAGTCCGACCTGCGGTGTTGGAAGGTCGGGCTGTCCGATGTTCAAATGGTACACTTTCACGCCCTTTTCCTTAGCTGCCGCAGCGAGCGGAGCCAACTTTCTGATAGGCGATTCGGGCATCTCAAGCCCTCGTATTGAAATGTCTGGCATGTTTACTTTTTGTTATTCTGTGCAAAGTTAGTGCAAATTTCCGAGTAATCGAAACAATTTGACAGTTTTTGCCCGTTGCCAGCAGATATTATATTATGTAGTTTCGCAAGTCTGCGACTTGCTGTCAGCAACGAGTGACGAGTGACAAGGAGATTTCCTTTACCTACTGTCGTCTTCTATTAATGTTTTTATAAGCAAAAAGACTCATACTTATAAACAAAAAGACTCATCATTATTAGCAAAAGGCTCATCATTATTAGCAAAAAAGACTCGTATTCAACCACTACCTACGACCAGCCATCAGCGACGAGAGATGAGTGCCGAGGAGAGTGTTTCGAGCCGCGAAGCGCTACTTTTTTATAAATATTTAGCCTACAACACACGCCATATTTCACGAGAAATTATTACTTTTGCCGTTCCAAAAACGAATTTTAGGGATAATAACAAAATCATTAAATATTTATTTTTTAGATTATGAGAGCAATAACAGCCAATTGGTTTGAGACTTCAGTACGTTACGAGCGCCAGACAGATGAGGGCATGCAGAAAATGGTGACCGAGACCTATGTCGTAGACGCATTCACCTTCGGAGAGGCAGAAGAGGCCATCACAAAGGAGATGACAGCATTCGTAACGGGCGAGTTCTCAGTCAAAAACATCACCCCCGCAGCCTATGGCGAAATATTCTTCAGCGACGGTGAGGACGACGACAAGTGGTACAAAGCCAAACTCGTGTTCCCTATCCAAGACGAGAAGACAGGCAAGGAGAAGCGCACCACAACCACATTCCTGGTGCAGGCCAACTCTTTCAGCGGCGCACTGAAGAACGTGGAGCAGGTGATGAACACCGGCACGGACTACGTCATTGCCAACATCTCCGAAACAAAGATAATGGACGTGTACGAGCACCAAGCCCGCACAAAGAAAGCACAGCGCGACGACAAGCCCGAATATGAGGCTGCCGACGACGCCGCAAAGGAGGCAAAGTGATATGGACGCACTGAATGAAGTAGCCGCCAACATCAGAGCCGTGAGCGCCACACTGCCCGACGGCGTGAGACTGGTAGCGGTGAGCAAGTTTCACCCGGCAGAATACATACGCGAGGCATACGATGCCGGACAGCGCGTGTTCGGAGAAAGCCGCGAGCAGGAGCTGGCAAAGAAAGTGGCAGAGTTGCCCGACGACATAGAGTGGCACTTCATCGGACACCTGCAGAGCAACAAGGTGAAGTACATCGCCCCATACATACACATGATTGAGGCGGTAGACTCACTGAAGTTGCTGCGCGAGATAAACCGTCAGGCAGCCATCCACGGCCGCGTGATAAACGTGCTACTCGAGTTGCACATAGCACAGGAAGCCACAAAATACGGACTCACCCCCGACGACTGCATGGCACTCCTTGAGGGCGGCGAGTGGCGTGAGATGCACAATGTGCACATTAGCGGACTGATGATGATGGCGTCAAACACCGACGACACGCAGCAGATAAGGAGCGAGTTTGAGCGCGGCGCACAGCTATTCGACACCATAAAGGAGCGCTACTTCGCAGCCGACGACACGTTCTGCGAGCGCAGTTGGGGCATGAGCCACGACTACCGCATCGCCATAGAGTGTCGCTCTACAATGGTACGGATTGGCACCGCCATATTCGGACCGCGCGTCTACTGACACCACAATGGCGACTTTGCGCCGTCACCACACGCAAAGGCTGTATTCAGACCCACACACTGTTGGTTCGAATACAGTCTTTCTTCATGTTAGATATTGTCCATCGCCTGCCACACAAGCCCCCTCTGGCACGCAAAACAAAAAAACGCGGTCAAGCCTTTGGCTATAAAAGGAAATATTTGTACTTTTGTTGCAGACTACGGACTGACCCACTACGACAAGCCATAAGTCCACTCACAACAGCCTTTGACACTCCTCTTACAGGCAGACAAACAGCACAAGCCAAACGCGACGTCACTATATAGAAGTACGAATGTTACTATCAGAATAAATCAATTTACAATAAAAAGCTAAGAATGGAACAAAAAGACACCAACCCCATCATCCTCACGCTTGATGCCGGAGGCACCAATTTCGTGTTCTCCGCCATGCAAGACGGTAAAGAAATAGCCGAGCCCATGCGTCTCCCATCAGAGGCAGCAGACCTCGGCAAGTGCCTTGCCAACCTGCGCAACGGTTTCAAGACCATAATGAAGCAGCTCAACAAGAAGCCGGCAGCTATCAGCTTCGCATTCCCTGGACCCGCCGACTACGCCCACGGCATTATCGGCGACCTGCCCAACTTCCCGTCGTTCCGTGGTGGCATTGCCCTCGGCCCGTACTTAGAAGAGGTGTTCGGCATGCCAGTGTTCATCAACAACGACGGCAACCTGTTTGCTTACGGCGAGGCTATGGCAGGACTTCTGCCAGAGATAAACAACCGTTTGAGAGAGCAGGGCTGCAAACGCCAGTACAAAAACATCATGGGCATAACCTTCGGCACAGGCTTCGGATGTGGCGTAGTGATTGACGGCAAGCTGCTCACTGGCGACAACGGTCTCGGCGGCGACATCTGGTGCTTCCGCAACAAGAAATATCCCGACTACATTGCAGAGGAGAGTGTCAGCATACGCGCCGTGAAACGCGTCTACCGCGAGCTCACTGGCGAGACAGCAGACCTCACACCTTACGACATATTCCTCATCGCAGAGGGGCAGCGAGAGGGCAACGCAGAGGCAGCACGCCAGTCGTTTGCAGAGCTTGGTGAGATGGCCGGCGACGCCATTGCCATGGCCCTGACCATCGTCGACGGACTGGTAGTTATCGGCGGCGGACTGGCTGGTGCATCCAAATACATCGTGCCGGCTCTTGTCAAAGAACTTAACAGCCAGCTCGGCACATTCGCTGGCAACCGCTTCCCACGCATGCAGGTACGCTCATTCAATCTTGAAGACAAGACCGAGTTTGAGCAGTTTGCCAACGACAGCAGCCACATGATTCTCATCCCCGAGACCGACAAGTCGGTGGCATACGACCCCGAAAGCCGCGTCGGAGTAGGCGTGACGAAGTTGGGAGCAAGCCAGGCCATCGCCCTCGGCGCATACCACTACGCTGTGAACAACCTGTAACGCTTCCGTTACAGCCGTTTTCCCTATCACGCCAATACGCTGATTGGGCATAAAAAAAAAGAGGAGGATACCTCAACTACCAAGTTGGGCTGTCCTCCTCTTTATTTGTTCCTATGTTATATATGGCTAATTGCCGCGCAGTAAATGACCTGCAATCGTGTCATACACGGCTGATTGCCGCGCCGCACCTGCTCTATCGCCACGCCCAAGCCAGGGCTTTCTTCATCACTTCATGTTAAATCGCAATCCCACCTGCAGGCTGAAGTTGCACGGATGGTCCTTAAACACGTTCTGCACCATGCTGCCGTTGTCGAAGTAGTACTTCACTCCTGGCTCCACATACACACCGAGCTGCTTCACGATGTTGAGCTGCACACCCACTCCACCGCCTACAGAGAACTGCGCACGGTCCTTATCTATGTCCGCCGTATGGTCGCCAGTGGTCACCTTTGCAGCCACATTGAAGTCGGCTTGCGCACCTGCTGTCACATAGGTTTGCAACAGCCGGTTGCTCCACACAACAAAGTTTGCGCTGACAGGTATGCCAACATAGTGTAAGGTCTGCTCATCTTTAGACAGGCTACCAGGCGTGCCATGCTCAAAAGTAGACGACGCATGGGTGTAGACCACGCCCGACGTGACAGACAATCGGTCTGTAAGCCTGTAGGCAGCGGTCAGTCCAAACGACACCGGAACGGAGTGATGGCTCGACTCTTTGAGGTCGCGCTGCATAGGTTCGGCCCAGAACAACGTGTTGTTGTTGCTTTCGGCAGTCATATAGTCAGCAGCCTGGCGCACCGCCATCACACCACCCGACGCGTTGTATCGGTACATGCTGCCCCCTGTCGCCATGCCCACCTGCCAACGGCTACCGCCATCTGAGGTTTTGACAGCGCGTGACTGACGCTCCGAGCGAAGCATTGCCGTGGTGCGACGCGTGGTTGTCGGAGTCTTCTGCTGTGTCTGTTTTCTATTGCCGCCCACCCTTGCTGCGGGTTCATCAGACGTGACTGCGACTGCCGCTACGGCGTTGTCAGCAGGCGACGAAACTGCTTCGTCGACAGACAATGCGGTGGCTTCATCATCGATAGAGCCTGTTTCACTATTGATAGATGCTACTTCGGCAGCGTCAGAAGCAGCCATGTGCGCCTCAAGAGCATACGCCGCAGCGTCGGTGGCGGCTTTTTTGTTCGCCAAATGTGTCCTTGCGGCAAGCGCTTCAGCACCACCATCAGCCTGCATCGCCATATCGGCAACGTTGTTTGCAGCCGTCTTGTCACCATAATCGCTGGCAACAACACCCATGGCGCGTGGCATATCGGCAGGTGCAACGCTGTCGCGCAGCTGCCACCACAGCCCCATTCCTGCCACCACAGCCACCGAAGCAGCGACCGCCCAGCGTCTCATCGCCACCACACGGCGTTGCCGTGGTGCGTCAGACACAGGACTCTCGGCAGGCTGCGCGTCGAGTTTGCGCTCTATGGCAGCCCACATGTCATCGGGAACATCGGCTCGGGCATTGCCCAACCGCTGTCTCATCTGTTCTGTCCAGTCGTTGTGTTTCATATTATTGTTGCCGTTTTATATAGTCATTAATCATTTTGCCGAGCATCTTCTTGGCATGGAAGTACTGCGATGCCGACGAGTTCTCTTTTATTCCGAGGCGCTTTGCTATCTCCTTATGGCTCATCTGCTCAAACACGAAGAGGTTAAGCACGACGCGATAGCCTGGTGGCAGCTTGCCGATGAGTTCCATCAACACCTCGTCGCTCACGCCGCCGATGTCGGGTTCTGGCTCGTCGGGCACATCAGGTATGTTGCGGCTCGTGTCCAGTGCGCGACGTTTATAAAGGAAGTCGAGCGCTTGGTTCGCCACGATGCGCGCCATCCACGCCTTCAGCGCACCATCACCGCGATATTCAAAGCGCCCAATAGAAGAGAATATCTTCACGAAACTGTCTTGCACAACATCCTGCACGTCATCCCTGTCCGGTACATATCTTAGCGCTACAGCCATGACATATCCCGAATAACGGTCGTAGAGCGTACGCATCGCCGCGCGGTCGCCCTCCTTTATCTTACTTACGAGCAGTTGCTCTGCTTCCAATTTGTGTTATGCTTTATTCTTTACGGACTAGTGCATACAGCCTTTCGCCGTCATCGGCACACGCCCGTCTGTTGTTCATTTCTTCTTTGACGTGGTGACAAACGCCACTTGCAGGTTCGTGTTCACCGTCTCCTGAAGGTGTCCGTCGGCGTCGTATAGCTCCACCTTATGTAGCGGGAACGCCATGTTGTAGACCCCCGAAATCTTGGAATAGGTAGCGCTGGGGCTGACAGAGGGATGCACTGCTGGCGTCACCATGCACACCACAGTCCTGTATTTCGTGCCATCGATTGTAGCCTCAGCCTCCCAACTGCTCGCGCTGAGCCTCATATAGACGGCGTGCTGAGAGTAGCCGATGTTTTCAAACGGCACCACATAGCCCACATTCGCCACATTCTCGACCTTGCGATGAGGCATAATCATGCGCAACATGGCGCCCATCGGCACAGCATCGAAGCTGAAACCCGTGGTGTAGACCGTCATGTCGCCGTCACCAGCGTTGTGTGTGCCGACCTGCCAATGACCCTCATAGCTTGCCACGACAGCCGTTCCGTCCACGTCAGACATCGGTCCGTTGTTTTCGCTACTGCTGCATGCGGTCAGCAACACTGCCAGCACAACTGTCAGGCATGTCAATATTGTCTTTGTCATCGATTTTTTCTTGTGTGTTCTGGTGCTTCGGCAACACGCAAAAAGTTTCTGCTGCCGTCATGGAGCGACGCCACTGTGCGCTGCTCTCTGTCTTCAAAACGGCAACAGAAGCCTTATCTTGCATCTACGAGTCAACTTTTTCTATTTGTAACGGCGGCTGTTCATCGCCCCCACCTCGTCGTAGAGTGTCTGAAGAATGGCCTTTCCCTTCTCCACACGCAGGCTGTCTCCCTCGGGAGCGACATTGAAAAACACCTTGTTAGAGGCATTGTCGTAGACGCTGACGCCCGTGTTGTCGAGGAAGCAGAAGCCGTTTACGAAGCTATAGAATGCGAACGGACTGTTATAACTCTCGCTCAACACGTTGCGACTGAACTTAAAATCGCCGTGCTTCAAGCCGAGCTGCGCGAGAAGCGTGGCGGCGAGGTCGGTCTGGTTCATTATCTTCTCCACCGTCATCTTGCGGCTCACAGCGCCACCCGCCCATATCATAGGAATGCGGAAATAGCGCGGACTGAACCGCTCACCCTCCTTCGGATAAGGTGTGCCGTGGTCGGGGAGCAGCACGATGAGTGTGTTCTTCCACTGCGGAGTCTTCTTAAACCGCTTTATAAACTCACCAATGCAGTGGTCGGTATATGCGAACGCATTGTAGTGGGCGTCGT
This sequence comes from Prevotella sp., assembly GCA_022788105.1. Taxonomy (GTDB): domain Bacteria; phylum Bacteroidota; class Bacteroidia; order Bacteroidales; family Bacteroidaceae; genus Prevotella. The sequence goes on from JALEVZ010000015.1 coordinate 34,224, forward strand.
CAAACTTCTTAAACGGCACTTCAAACGGCTCGTGGCTGCTAAGTGTAAGAAACGCCGTGAACCACGGTTTTTTAGCTCCTTCGCGCTCCTGGAGCATGTCAAACAGTCGGTTGAAGGTCAGCCCGTCAGGCACTCCCCACTTACTGTAGTTGCGATCAGACATGGAGAAATCGTCCTGCGAGGTGATGGTATGAAATCCTCCTGCCCTCAAATAGCCTTGCATGTTTGTGAAGTTGATGTCGCCACCGTACAAGAAGTCGGTAGTGTAACCCGCATCGCCGAGCGTACGCGCGATATTAGGCAGCGACTGGCAGAGGTTTGACACCTTCATGAGCGACAGCGTGGGCAGACCCGGATAGCCGCTGAACGTACATACGGTGCCGCGGTCTGTGCGGAAACTGTTGGCAAAGATGCGCGAGAAGAACACGCCCTCGTCTGCAAGACGTTCGAGATTGGGCGCTACGCCTTTCTCACCGCCCAGTCTTTCAATCATCGTTGCGCCGAAACTCTCCATGAATATGACGAGAATGTTAGGCCGCGAGGTGTTGAGCACATATTCAGTACCCTCGTCGCTCTTTGGGTAGAGACCCTTCATGAGGGTCGCGCGGCGCTCTTCGTCGTAGAAGTTGAACTCGTCTTCATAGCGTGCCTGACGCTCCGTGCTGGCAAAGAGATTGAAGGCAGGGTTGATAGCCGACAGGTTCAGATATTGGTCTGTGCTGAAATAGGCGTCGCCCACATTGGCAGTAGACACCCTTATGCCACCACGTATGACGAGGAAGAGCAGCGCACCGACTGGCAATGCACACAGAGTGGTGAGCAACTGCTGCCCAATCATGTTTATCTTAGTAAGATTGCGCGGTGTGACAAGCCACAACAAGCCGCTCATCAGAGCCGTAAGGCCCAACATAAGAGCCACACGTGCGGCGATATAAGCGCCTGACACGCTTGCCATAGCATTTTTCGGAGAGTCTATATAGATAAATACCGAGGCGTCGAGCTTGCTCTCCCAGAACGCGAACAGCGACAGGTCTGACACGAAGATGACGCTGATGAGCAGCATCACCACAATATAATAAGGTGTCATAATCTTGCGGAACGGCATGTGGCGAAACCACACAGAAGCCACAGTCAGCACGAACGGCAAGATGGTGAGATAGCCTGTTGTGGTAGCGTCAAGCCCCGCGCCATGCCACATCACGCTCAAGTAGTCGCCGATGCTATAGTCTTTTGACGCGTTGCATGCCATGAATACGGGCTTTTGCACAAGGAAATAAGCCCATATTAGCACAAAGTATGATAATAAATATTTTATTCTGTTCCACATATATCGCTGACTTTAAGGTATTATCTGCGAAGTTACATAAAAAAAACGGGCTGTAGCCTCTTTTTCTACGATATTTTTAAGAAAGCGCACCATACGCCGCTTTTCAGCGTCCAAAGCCCTGTGCGGACATGAGATAAAAAACAAGACCTTACCTACCACTCTGAAACAAAAAATGACTACCTTTGTAAACGATTTCCATAACAACACATTATAAATAAAAAATGACAAATATGAGAAACATAGTGCTGTCATTACTCGCAGCAGTAGGACTCGGCACGTCGTCGTGTACCGCCGACAACGTGCCTGTGCTCGAGCCGCAGGAGTTCATCGCCAACGCTAAGGCAGACAGCAAAGCCGTAATACTCGACGTGCGTACCCCCGCCGAATATGCTGCGGGCCACCTCCGGGGCGCCCACCTGCTCGACTACCTCGACACGAAAGCCTTTGACAAAGGCATGAAGAAACTGAAAAAAAGCAAGACCTACTACGTCTACTGCCGTAGCGGGAAACGCAGCCACGCCGCCTGTCTGAAGATGCAGGAGCACGGTCTGAAAGTCGTAGACATGAAAGGCGGATATCTGAACTGGACCGCCCAGGGCATGGAAACAGTAACACAACAATGATTATGGAAAACAACACAACATACGACAACGAACAGATGGAACAACTGTTCCACAACGACCTACACCGCTATCTGTCATCAATAAAGCTCGTCGACGAACGTCTGCCCGAAGCGCCCGACCTCGAAGAGCTGTGGCCTAAGCTGGCGCAGAGCTACATGCCTGACGGCGTGAGAGAGTTTGCCGCCTTCCCCACCGCCTCGCTCGGCTGGATGATGTATATCGGCATGGCAGTAGCAAAATACTGGGACGTGGACTGGGAGCTATATAGCAAGGTGGAAGACCTGTACAAATATCTGCGCGACCGCATAGACTTCGACCACATGGACGAGTACATCATGCGCGAGGTGCTGCTGCTCGACGAAGACGCCGAACACAAGACGACCGACACTGTAGCCGAGTGTGCCTCACGCACACACAACCTCTTGCTGCACCAACACCTCGAGCCGGGCACACCCGAAGCCTTCAAGACATACGTGGCAGCGCTTCACCAGCTCTACCTCATGGGTGTGGCGATGGAACTCAACGCCCTCGGCTACCACATGACAAAGATGTAAAGACACATCTGTCAAGCCCCCACAAGTCTGCGACAGGCCTGAAATCAAAACATCAACATACTAACAAACGAATTATGACAAAGACCAAAACACTATTACTTACCGTCGTGCTTGCCGTGCTCGCCATCATGCAGGGATGGGCACAAAAGCCGTTCACATTCGCACAGATAACCGACATACACCTCAACAGCAACGACCCCAAGCCGCTGGAATATCTTATGACGTCGATTGCCGACATCAACCAGAACCCCGACATCGACTTCGTGCTCGTGACTGGCGACCTCGCCGACAACGGCGACAACGCCTCTCTCGAACAGCTCGACAGCGCGCTGAAGACGCTGAACAAGAAATACTACGTCGTGACGGGCAACCACGAGACCACATGGAGCGAGTCGGGCATGGCGAAATTTAGCGAGCTGTTCGGCAGCGAACGCCTGGAGTTTGAACACAACGGCGTGCTGTTCCTCGGCTTCACCACAGGCCCTTTCATCAAGATGGCACTCGGACATGTCGCTCCCCACGACCTGACATGGCTCGCCGAAGAGGTGAACAACAAGGGCAAAGGCAAGCAGGTGTTCCTCGTGACACACTACCCCATAACCAAAGGCGACATAGACAACTGGTCAGAAGCAACCGACGCCATACGCAAACTCAACGTCAAGGTGTTCATCGGCGGACACTACCACCGCAACAGAGCACTCTTCTACGACGGCATACCGGGCTTCCTCTCACGCTCCAACCTCAAAGACGGCAACGGCAAGACGGGCTACAGTCTGTGCCATGTCACCGCCGACTCGCTCACCATAGCAGAGAAGAACCCCGGCGAAGCGCCACGTCAGTGGGGCGGCATATCGCTGAAGAAGCAGTACTACGACCCGCAGGGCCACGCCGATGAATATCCTGACTTCAGCAGCAACGCCACATACGCTGGCAAGGTGGGCGAGGTGTGGCGCATAAAGAGCGGCCGCAGCATCTACGCCTCTGCCACATGTTGGAAAGACAGAGTGTTTGTGGGCGACGTGACAGGCCTCATGACAGCCTACGACAAAGCCACTGGTAAGGAGTGCTGGCACTTCCAGGCAGACAAAAAGATAGTCGGAACGCCTGCCGTGGTCAGCGGCACACTGGTCTTCGGCAGCACCGGCGACCGCATCTACGGTCTCGACGCACGCACCGGACGTGAGCTGTGGCAGATAAAGACCGACCTACCCATCATGGGAGCCGTAGCCTCTGACGGCAAGACAGCATACATCGGCGGCAGCGACCACAAGATGCACGCCATCGACGCGCGCACCGGCAAGGAGCGCTGGACCTTTGACGGAGTGAAAGGCTACATCGTGACACGCCCGCTGCTGACGCAGGGCATGGTGGTGTTCGGCGCATGGGACAGCAAGTTCTACGCCCTAAACCAGCAAGACGGCAGCCTGCTCTGGACATGGAACCACCCCAAAGACGGACTGCACTATTCACCCGCACAAGTGTGGCCCGTGGCTAACAAGGAAGCCATCTTCATCGCAGACCCGCAGCGCGCACTAACAGCCATCGGCCTGAAAGACGGCAAAACGCTGTGGCGCACATTCCAGTCTAAGGTGCGCGAGAGCATCGGCATGTCGGCAGACGGCCAGCGCATCTACGCCAAGACCATGCAGGACAGCATAGTGTGCTACCGCGCCACCGCCTCAGAGGTAAAGGAAGTGTGGGCTACCGACTGCGGATTCGGCTATGAGCACGCCTCCACCATGCTGCCCGAAGTCAACGGCACCGTGTACAGCAGCACCAAAGACGGCCTCATCGTAGCCCTCGACAACAAGACGGGACGTCTGAAATGGACCTACAAGGTGGGCGCTTCGCTCGTCAACACCGTCACCCCTGCTGGCAAACGCCACATCATCACCACCTCTACCGACGGTGACATAGTGATGTTGGAGGACAAAAGATAAAACAAACTGATAACCGTCAGACACACTCTGGCACAGAAACGAAAAAAGGTCATGTACGACTGAGAGTGGCAAAATGTCCACTTCATGTCGCACATGACCTTTCTTTTTTGACTAATAGCGACCGTTTCATGGTCTCATACCGACCGATATGAGCATGCGTTACGGTCGATATGAACACGCGTTACGGTCGATATGAGCACACGTTACGGTCGATATGAGATTACTCTACGAACACGTCGAAGTCGTCGAGCGTCTCCTTCTGCTTCTTCCCGCCTTGCGGATTCGCACTCTTCTTGGGCACAGCCTTCAGCTGACCGTTTTCGTCAAACATGCCGTATGTGGTGCGCAAGACTATGAACTCGGTGCGGCGGTTGAGCTGGTTGCACACCTCTTGCTTCTCGGGGTCGAGCTTCTTGATGAACTCCTCGGTCAGCACGTCGCCCTCTTTCAGCCATGTCAGCTTCTCGGTGAGCTTCTTGCGTATGGTCTTAGGCTTCTCCTTGCCATAGCCGACGGGTGACAGACGGTCACGAGCGATGCCTTTGTCAACAAGATAGTTGACCACGCTCTCGGCGCGACGCTGCGCCAGTCCCTTGTTGTAGACGGACGAACCCTTGTAGTCGCAGTGCGACGACAGCTCTATAGTGACGTTCGGATTTTCGTTGAGCAGCTTCACAAGCTCGTCGAGAGCGGCTTGCGACTCGGGGCGCAACGTGGCTTTGTCGAAGTCGTAGAATATGTTGTCGATGAGCACGGGGGCGGTGATGGAAGCCAATGGGAACTGCAACACATACTCGAAAGAGTCGTCTTTGGGCACCACCTTGAGGTCTTCCTTATGGTTGAGGAAGCCTTTGCACGTGGCGAGGAACATGTATTCCACGCCTGGCGTGAGCACCTTCTCAAACGAGCCATCGCTCTTCACGCTCAACTTGAGGTTGGTGCCGTCGCTGCCTATCATGTAGACCTGTGCCGCTGGTAGCTCATAGCCCTCCTGTTCGTAGACCCATCCCTTCACGCTCTGTATGATTTCGGGGTTCTCAAAGCTATAGATGTGGTCCCAGCCACGTCCGTCGCCACGGTTGGACGAGAAGTACCCACGGTTTTTCACACCCTCAAACGTCATGCCGAAATCGTCGCCCTGCGAGTTGAGCGGATAGCCCGGATGTTCCAAGACGTAGCGCCCCGACTTGTCGGGATGGGCTATGAAGATGTCGAGACCGCCCATGCCAGGATGGCCGTCGGACGAGAAATAGAGGTCGCCGTTGGGTCGGAACGTCGGAAACTCCTCGTTGCCAGGAGTGTTGATAGGCTCGCCGAGGTTCTCGACACCGCCAAATCCTGCTGCCGTTATGCGCACACGCCATATATCAAATCCACCCTTTCCGCCCGGCATGTCGGACGTGAAATAGAGCCACTGGCCGTCGGGCGAGATGGCAGGATGGGCGAAGCTGGAGAGCGTGTCTTTGGTCAGCGCCACGTCCGACGCCTTGCCCCACGCCGCATCGGCGCGACTTGACTTCACAATCTGTGCATAGCGCGGATAGGAAGGGTCGGTAAGACACTGCGTGAGGTACATCTCACGCTGGTCGGGTGACAGGCAACTGGCGCCTTCGTCGAACTCGGTGTTCACGCCACCACTCACCGCTTCAGGCTTCGACCACTTGCCTTTATCGTCTTTCTGCGACACGAATATGTCGCCATTCTTGGTTCCTGTGATGCCGCTCAGCTCGTCGCCGGCAGCCTCGTTGCGTGTAGAGGTGAAATAAAGCTGGTCAAACTGGTCGCCAGCAAGCATGGGCGAATATTCTGCGCGGCGCGAGTTGAACACGTCCATACGCTTCACCGTGTAGCGCGAGCCTTGCTTCTTCCACGCCGGAGCCTGCTGTGCCGACAGCTGTCCGTTGCGTGCCAGCACGTTGTCGGGCATGGAGTCGAGCACCACAGCAAACTGTTCCGCCGCCTGTTTGTAGTCGCCATTTTTCAACAGCTGGCGTCCGAACTCGAGGCGGTCTGCCACCGTGGCTTGATTGTAGCGCACCATGTTGCGATAGGCGGCAATGGCTTTGGGTGTAGAATTTATCTTACGGTAGCACTCTGCCATCTTACCTGCGATGCGTCCGCGGCGGTCGCGCTCCTTCGGCGGCGTCTTAGTGTACGCCTGCTTATATTGTGTTGCAGCGTCGTAGTATTCGCCGATAGCCATATATTTCTCCGCCTTCTTCAGGTTCTTCTCCGCGCCACAGCTGGCAAGGAGAGCCACCATTATCGCCACAAAGAGCAGCGAAGATACGCTATAAGTTGCTGTCTTAGTCACTTTATATATAGTTTTTTGAAGGTTTCACACGCCCATAGCACACGAAACCTGGGTTATATTCTGTTGTCTAAAAGACTTGTTTCTGTTGTCTAAAAAACGTACAATCGGCGGTTTTATTGTGCTACGGACGGCCTTTCACCACGAAGTGGGAGCGAAAATGTAAAGCGGAGAAGAGAAACTAACCACCTTGTGACACAAAAAGGACTGCGCCTTGACGAAAAAAGGCTACTTCTCCGACGATGTAGAGAAGTAGCCTTCTATATGTGTTCAATACCACAGATGGCCTGTGAAAGTCTGTAAAGCACCGTGCAGAGGCGCTGTTAGCCCTCTGCATCAGCAGTGAATGGTGCGCGGAACGTGCAGCCCTCGCGCCACCGGCTACAGCCATAGGCGGTCTTACCTTTTATTATATAACCCTTGCCACAGACGGGACAAGGCTTGCCTGCCATATCGTCGGCAGGAGTAGCGGGCGTTGTGGCTGCTGGCTTGGTAGCCGTTTTCTTGCGTGTCGACGACGATTTGGCAGCTGAAGTCTTCTTTGCGGGTCGCTTTTTAAGGTCCTCTTCCGTGGTGATGGTGACGTGGCGGTTGCTATTATCGCGTAGCACGTCGTTCACAATCTCGGTTATCTGCTGCTTCAGTTCGTTGATAAACATGGCTGGGTCGTACTTTTTGTGCTCTATGTCGCGCAACTTCTTCTCCCAGATGCCCGTCAGCTCGCAGCTCTTTAGCAGCTCTTCGTGTATGGTGTCGATAAGCTCTATGCCTGTGGCAGTGGCTACAAGGTTTTTGCGTTCGCGCCTGATGTAGTGGCGTTTGAACAGCGTCTCGATTATGCCGGCACGCGATGACGGACGCCCAATGCCGTTTTCTTTCAGCGCAGCGCGCAGCGTCTCGTCTTCAACAAACTTGCCTGCCGTCTCCATAGCGCGCAGCAGCGTTGCCTCGGTGTAGTATTTGGGCGGCGTGGTCTGCTTCTCCGTAAGCGTAGGCGTGTGTGGTCCACTCTCCCCTTTTACAAACGAAGGCAGTGTGCGCTCCTCGTCGCCTTTTTTACCGTCCTCCTCTTCCGTCTCCGACTTCAACACTACGGTGTCTTTGCCAGCATCGCGCATGTAGACTTGTCGCCATCCCGGACTCAGAATCTCCTTGCCGCTGACCTTAAACTCCACATCCTCGACCTTGCCGAGCACGGTGGTGGTGGAGAACTTGCAGTCGGGATAGAACACGGAGATGAAGCGCAGGGCGATGAGATTGTAGACGTTACGCTCCATGTCGGTGATGCCACGCGCCGGCACACCAGTAGGTATGATGGCGTGGTGGTCGGTCACTTTAGACGTGTCAAACACCTTCTTGCTCTTCTTTAGGTTCTTGCCCTTGAGGGGTTCGAGCACGTCTTCGTAGCCATGCAGGCCCGCAAGTATGGACGGACACTTAGGATAGATGTCGTCGCTAAGGTACTGGGTGTCAACACGCGGATAGGTAGAGAGCTTCTTTTCGTACAGCGACTGCACGATGTTGAGCGTGGTCTCGGCGCTGTAACCGAACTTGCGGTTGCACTCTACCTGTAGCGAGGTGAGGTCGAAGAGTTGTTTCGGCGCTTCAGTGCCGTTCTTCTTCTCTACCGATGTGACGGTGAACGGCTTGTCGGCAATGGTGGAGAAGGCAGCCTCGCCCTCTTCCTTGCTTGTGAACTTGCCCTTCGTGGCGGTGAAAAGCGTGTCGCGGTACATGGTGGAGAGCACCCAGTAAGGCTCTGGTTTGAAGTTGTCTATCTCCTTCTGACGGTTGACGATAAGTGCCAGAGTGGGCGTCTGCACACGGCCGATGGACAGCACCTGACGGTTCTGTCCGTACTTCAGCGTGTAGAGACGTGTAGCGTTCATGCCAAGAATCCAGTCGCCGATGGCGCGGCTGAGACCTGCAAGGTAGAGCGGTTGGTAGTTGGCCTGGTCTTTCAAGGCAGCAAAGCCCTCACGGATGGCCTCGTCTGTCATCGACGATATCCACAGTCGCTTCACCGGACACTTTGCCTGCGCCATCTGCATGACCCACCGCTGGATGAGTTCTCCCTCCTGTCCGGCGTCACCACAGTTGATGATGCCGTCGGCAGCCTGCATGAGACGCTCTATGACAGCGAACTGTTTCTTTATGCCACTGTCGTCGATGAGTTTTATGCCGAAGCGCGGCGGAATCATCGGCAGCGCACTGAGGCTCCACCGTTTCCAGTTCTCGGTGTAGTCGTTGGGCTCTTTCAAGGTGCATAGATGGCCGAAGGTCCATGTCACCTGGTAGCCGTTGCCTTCCATATAGCCGTCACGTGCGCTCGTCGCACCTATGATGCGAGCTATGTCTTTGGCTACGCTGGGTTTCTCGGCGATACATACTATCATATTCTTGTCTTGCTGTTTTCTAAATTATAGCCGCCAGACGGCAGCTGCAAAGTTCTGCGCCAGACTTTTGACCAAAGTGCTACGGGAGCGACAAAAGCCGACGACGCTGTTCTGACTAAAACGCGCAGCCTCACAGACGGCGAGGCTGTCGCCACACGTTTCCTCTTTATTGAAGAAAGGGAACGGACTGCAAAGTTACAGAAAAAAAACGATTATGCACGACTAATGAAAACAGGTTTTTCAATATCGGCATCGGCATTGCGCACGATTGGGGGGTTGAAGACAACAAAAAATGCCCTTACCGACACACTGATGACATGTGCTGGCAAGGGCGTTTAGATGGCACTGCGCCGCGGGGCGGACGTCAGATGTACTGCTCTTCGTTGCCAATGACATTGACCAGTCCTACTACTCCCAACACCACCAACGAACAGATGACAAGCAACGGGGACACATGGCACGAGACAACAAACGCTGCCACAGCACCGATAAGGTCGCCGACAAGATTTTGTAGTCCGCTGACGAACACTGAAAATCCGTTCATAAGCCACAACATGACAACTCCCACCACGCTGCACGCCATGGTCCAGATGCGGTTGAGGCGGTATTTGCGCGTAGTGGGCAGACAGTGCATCACCCTCTCCGAGAACCCATTGTCGGCAACTACACCTTGACTTTGGGTTGCGAAGAAGTTGTCTACGAGTTGCTCGTCGGCAGACGTGAGCAGGCTGTCGGTGCCAGTCAGGTCTATCTGTTGTGTCTTGTCATTTTCCATCATAGCCATTCTTTTTCAAATAAGTTGCAAGTTTCACCTTTCCACGAGAGAGGTGCGATTTCACCGTGCCTTGCGCAAGACCTGTTATGTCGGCAATCTTGTCTATGGAATAGCCGTCCAACAGCTGCAAGGTGATGCATGTACGCTCCGCAGGGTTGAGCCGTCGGAGAGCGTCGTAAAGGTCCATTCTGAGGCCTGGGTCGCGGTTGTCGGCTCGTCCACAGCGGCTGCAGACCTCTCCTTCGCAGCTGCCGCCTTTGTCGTCAGCGCCCCGTGGCGCGTCGATGTCGACCGTTGGCTTGCTGTTCCGCAGGTAGTCGTAGTACACATTGTAGGCTATACGGAACAGCCATGTAGAGAAATTGGCAAGCCCGCGAAACTTCTGCAGGTTGACATACGCCTTTATGAACGTCTCCTGCGCGAGGTCGTCGCTCAATTGTTCGTCCCCCATCGTCTGATTGAGGAAGAACCGTCGCACGGGCGACTGGTATTTCACAACAAGGCGATTGAACGCTTGTTTGTTGTGAAACACAGTCACCTGTGCTATGAGAGAGATGTCGCTGATGTCGGTCACGGTCTTGCTGTTTCTTACATTATTTAAGTTTCGCATGCTTACAGCATGCTGTTAGTTAACAAGTTGACAAGTTGACAAGCTGTTTGTTTTATATATAAAAGCCTTCAAAGCAACTATTCAAAACTTGGTAGCAGCTTGTTTACTTGTCTACTTGTTTACTGACAGCAAGTTAAAACTTGCGAAACTTCAGTTACATTACATTACTTTCAGTTTATTTAGAAGTCTCTTAGCGCTGGACAGAGTCGTCTGTAGCGTTGTCTGTAGAGGCATTGGCGCTGGGTGCATCGGCTTCGAGGTCGTCGTCGGCATCGGAAAACTGATTTGCCTTGTCTGTCTTTTTCGCTCTGCTTTCCACGCTGGAGTCGTCGTCGACAGCATCGTCGTGTTTGCGACTAGTGGTTGTTCGTGCTATCACCATCTGTCCAATGCCGATACACAGCACTAAGGCGCCAATGCCTACAAGGGCATCTGCATTCCAGAAACTGAACATCACCATCAGTCCGAAGCCTATAGCGGAGTTCTTGACACCACGTTTCCACATGTACTCATCGCCTTGACGGTCTATCGGTTTCATGCTTTCGGGCACTACATTTCCTGCTTCCATAGCCTTCTCTGCAAGTGCCATACGGTCGTCGTGGCGGCGAATGAAATAGCGAATGAGCATGAACAACAGGATGAACGGGCCAAAGATTATCATGAACACGAACAGTATGATAAGCAGTGCAAGTATGATGCCACCCACTCCAACGCTGAACAGAGCGACGAAGAAGGAGAAGGGGTTGTCATAATTGCGCATACTCAGCGGGTCGCGGGGGTCATCTGTCTGGCTAACAACGGTTGGTTGAAACTCCTCTGCGTCGGCAGAGGCGGTGTCGCTGTACGCCACATTCTCGTCGTCGAGGCTGTCGGCAGCTTCTGCCACCTGCTCTGTGTGCGGATGATGACGGTGTTTTCCCTGACCCATTACAGGCGCTGTGCTGAGCAATGTCAGCAGGGAGAGAGTGAATAATAACTTTTTCATATTGCTGTTTATTTTGTTTTTATTTCTGAACGTTAGACGCAAGAGTGTGGCAATAAGTTGCAAAGAAAAGAAAATTTTCTTACTTTTGCAGCATAATAGCAGCAAGAAATGAACACCGAACAAAGATTTTTTCCAGACGACTTTGTAAGCGACACGTCGAAACTGATGGGCGAACAGATGTACGCCGAGCTTGAAGACGGACTGAGACAGGAGCCGCCGACAAGCATAAGGCTCAACCCTCTGAAGTGCGGACAGGCAAGATGCAAGGCTGCGGACAGCGAGAAGGTGGCGTGGTGTGACGAGGGTGTGTACCTCAACAGCCGCCCAAACTTCACTGCCGACCCGTTGTTGCACGCTGGAATGTACTATGTCCAGGAGGCGTCGTCAATGTTTGTAGCACACGTTCTGCGCCAAGTCGTGGATAAACCGGTGCTCATGCTCGACCTCTGCGCTGCCCCAGGCGGAAAGAGTACGGCAGCACGCAGCGTGTTACCAGAGGGTAGTATGCTGATTGCCAACGAGCCGATGCGCAACCGCGCCAACATACTGAGCGAGAACATACAGAAGTTTGGACACCCCGACACCATCGTCACAAACAACTTTCCGCGTGACTTCCGCAAGTCAGGACTGATGTTTGACGTCGTGTTGGCAGACGTTCCGTGCTCTGGAGAGGGCATGTTTCGCAAAGACGAGGGCGCAGTGGCAGACTGGAGCCGCAACAAAGTGGAAGAGTGCAGTGCCTTGCAGCGCGACATTATAAGCGACATCTGGCAGTGTCTGAAGCCTGGCGGCATACTCATCTACTCCACATGCACATTCAATGCAGATGAAGACGAGCATAACGCAGAGTGGATTGCGACGGAACTGGGCGGCGACTTCGTCACCATCGCAACCGATTCGACATGGCACATCACCCCATCGCTAACGGGAGATGCACCTTGTTACAGATTCTTGCCAGGCAAGACACGTGGCGAAGGACTGTTCATGACGGTCATAAGAAAGCACGGCGAGTGGGAGGAGAAGCCGAAAAAGGCGAAAGAATCGCGTAAAAAGGGTAACGGAAACAAGCCTCATCAGGCGCCGACCATAAAACAGATTCCGCTGAAAAGCAGCGAAAACTACGTCCTGACACAGCACGGCGACACTGTCAGCGCCATACGCAGAGAGTGGGAAAGCGTGGCAAACGCTGCCGCTAAAAGCCTCAATGTGATGGTCTCTGGCGTGACTATAGGCACGCAACGCGGCAAATCGTTTGTCCCCGACCATGCCTTAGCACTGTCTGCCGAACTCAATCGCGACGCCTTCCCGTCGGTAGAAGTCGGTGTTTCGGAAGCTATCAGCTACCTGCGACGCGACAACATCAGCCTGCCGGCATCCACTCCCGTCGGCTTTGTCATAATAACGTTCCGCAGCATACCGCTCGGTTTCGTCAAGAATATAGGCAACCGCAACAACAATCTCTATCCCGCGGAGTGGAGAATCAAGAGTTCGCACCTCGAAGAACAGTACCAGGAAATACTCGACTTTTAGTCCGTCACGACGACAGACGAACGGGATGTATAACGAAAAAGACTTCAATCATAAAACATCAGCACTATGAAACAATATTTAGACTTGCTCAACCGCATACTCACCGAAGGACATAAGAAGACCGACCGCACAGGAACAGGCACCATAAGCGTGTTTGGAAACCAGATGAGATTTAACCTTGAAGATGGATTCCCACTTCTCACGACAAAGAAGCTACACCTTAAATCCATCATCTATGAGCTGCTGTGGTTTCTGCGCGGCGACACCAACGTGCACTGGTTGCAGGAACATGGCGTGAGGATATGGAACGAATGGGCAGACGAAAACGGCGAACTCGGACCTGTCTACGGCCACCAGTGGCGCTCATGGCCCGACTATAACGGCGGCACCATTGACCAGATACAAAACGTTATAGACCTCATAAAACACCATCCCGACTCTCGCCGCATGGTGGTCAGCGCCTGGAATCCGGCAGAAATAGAGCAGATGGCCCTGCCACCCTGCCACTGTCTGTTCCAGTTCTACGTCGCTGACGGTCGTCTGTCGCTCCAGTTGTACCAGCGATCTGCCGACTCTTTCCTCGGCGTCCCGTTCAACATAGCCTCTTATGCGTTGCTTCTCATGATGATGGCACAGGTCACTGGCCTCAAACCTGGCGACTTTGTACACACCACCGGAGACACACACCTCTATCTAAACCACCTCGAACAGGCGCACCTTCAGCTCACCCGCACACCGCGTAAGCTGCCGACGATGAAGATAAACCCTGATGTCAAGAACCTGTTCGACTTCAAATACGAAGACTTCGAGCTTGTAGGCTACGACCCATACGACCACATCAAGGCGACGGTCAGCGTATAACGGCATTGCCATGCACCCCACATTATTATATTATCAGTTAAAATTCAGGACATGAAATACATAGACACGCACACCCATATCGACGGCACAGAGTTTGACGCCGACCGTGCAGAAGTCATCTCACGCGCCAAAGCGGCAGGAGTGACGAAGATGTTTGTGCCGGCAATAGACCTCAAATCCGTCGACACGGTGCTCCGTGTGTGCCGCGACAACAGCGGTTTCGCCTACCCGATGATAGGACTTCACCCCGAAGAAGTGAAAGAAGACTGGCAAGAACAGCTTCACGCCATGCGTCAGATGCTGCAAGACAGCCACCCGTTCATTGCCATTGGCGAAGTGGGACTGGACTACTACTGGTCGCGCGAATACGCCGACGAACAGTTAGAGGCATTTGAAGAGCAGGTCAAATGGTCGATAGAGACGCGTCTGCCGCTCATGATTCACTGCCGAAAAGCACAAAACGAGATGGTCGCCCTGCTCCGCAAGTACAAAGACCAGCTCCCTGGCGGCGTGTTCCACTGCTTCACTGGCAACGTACACGAGGCAGAAGAGTTGATGACATTTCCGCGTTTCGTGCTCGGAATAGGCGGAGTGAGCACCTTCAAGAGCAGCCATCTGCACGAAGACCTGCCAGCAGCGGTACCCCTCGACCGCATAGTGCTCGAGACAGACAGCCCCTACATGGCTCCCGTGCCACTGCGCGGACAACGCAACGAGAGCGCTTTCCTACCCCATGTAATAAAGACTCTTGCCGCCAGCTACGGCGTAAGCGAAGACGAAGTGGCGCAAACCACCACCCGCACAGCACTCGCCGTGTTCCCTCTTGCACGCGATTAAGAACGTCTTACACACCCCTTCAGCTCCGCTCCAACACCCCATCAACTCCGCTCCAACACACCTTCAACTCCGCTCCAACACACCTTCAGCTCCGCTCCAACACCCCATCAGCTCCGCTCCAACACCCCTTCAGCTCACTTCCCGCCAACAAGCATGACACAAAGCGGATGTATGTAGCTAAAATAAGTTAAATATAGAGTCTAAAAAACGTAAAGCCACCAGAAATAAAAGGAAAATCAATACCTTTGCACCCGCTTAGTAAGGAAAGATGCTCGAGTGGTTGAAGAGGCACGCCTGGAAAGCGT
>JALEVZ010000084.1 GCA_022788105.1 Prevotella sp.
CCACTCATAAGGAGATGCTTGCCACTGGTATTAAGGTTATCGACTTGCTCGAGCCGTACATGAAGGGTGGTAAGATTGGACTCTTTGGCGGCGCTGGTGTAGGTAAGACCGTGCTCATCATGGAGCTTATCAACAATATTGCTAAGGGCCATAATGGCTATTCTGTGTTTGCCGGTGTGGGCGAACGTACTCGTGAAGGTAATGACCTCATCCGCGATATGCTTGAGTCTGGCGTTATCCGCTATGGCGAAAAGTTTAAGAAAGCGATGGAGGAGGGCAAGTGGGACTTGTCACTTGTCGACCCTGAAGAGCTGAAGAAGAGCCAGGCAACGCTTGTCTATGGACAGATGAATGAGCCGCCGGGAGCACGTGCTTCTGTGGCTTTGTCAGGTCTGACCGTGGCAGAGGAGTTCCGCGACCATGGTGGCGTGAACGGCGAAGCTGCCGACATCATGTTCTTCATCGACAACATCTTCCGTTTCACACAGGCTGGTTCTGAGGTGTCAGCACTTCTCGGACGTATGCCTTCGGCTGTGGGTTATCAGCCTACATTGGCAAGCGAGATGGGACAGATGCAGGAGCGTATTACATCAACGAAGAACGGTTCTATCACCTCTGTACAGGCAGTGTATGTGCCAGCAGACGACCTTACCGACCCCGCACCTGCCACAACCTTTACTCATCTCGATGCTACAACCGAGTTGAGCCGTAAGATTGCGGAGCTGGGTATTTATCCAGCAGTAGACCCGCTGGGTTCTACTTCTCGTATTCTCGACCCGCTGATTGTGGGAAAGGAGCATTATGAGTGCGCACAGCGTGTGAAGGAAATTCTCCAGCGCTATAAGGAGTTGCAGGACATCATTGCCATTCTCGGTATGGATGAGCTCTCTGATGAGGACAAGCTGACTGTAAACCGTGCGCGTCGAGTGCAGCGTTTCCTCTCGCAGCCGTTCGCTGTAGCAGAGCAGTTTACTGGTCTGCCAGGCGTGATGGTGCCTATCGAAGACACAATCAAAGGCTTCAATGCAATCCTCGACGGCGAGGTGGACGACCTGCCAGAGCAGGCTTTCCTCAACGTCGGAACCATTGAGGACGCGAAGGCTAAGGGTAAAAAACTGCTTGAGGCTGCCAAGGCTAACGCATAATAGAGAAAGGTAGTACTTATGAGTTTGGATTTAAAAATCGTTTCGCCTGCAAAGGTGGAGTTTAACGGTAAGGTTGAGCGCGTGGTGGTGCCTGGAACGAGTGGACAGTTTGAGATTCTGCCCAATCACGCACCTATCATCTCGTCGCTCGAAACGGGTACCGTGACTTACACAGACAATGCTGGAGAACACGAGGTGAAGGTCGCAAGCGGATTCGTAGAGGTGCAGAAGAACGTTGTCACAATATGTGTCGAGTTCTGAGAACATTCGGATGGACATGACAAATACAAAGCGACTTGTTGCAAAATATGCCTTGCAGACTCTGCTTGCGGTAGCCGTTACAGCGGCACTCGTGGTCGGAGCTGGGGCGTTGAACCTCTGTGAGGCGAGCCTTACGTCACCATTGGTGGTGAGTGTGGTGTTTGCACTGGCTGTCGAGGTTGCCGACATACTCTTGTGGAGATGGGTAGCAGAGAAACACAGCGATAGTTTGCCGACGTTCTTCACTGCCGTGTCAGGTTTCCGCATGCTTCTTGCCATCTTTACAATGGTTGGTTGCTGGGCCGTAGTGGGGCGTGATGCGATGGTTCCATATTGCATCGTGTTCATGGTGTTCTACTTTGTTGTGCTCACCCATCACTCTCTATTCTTTGCGCAGGTGAACAATTCTCGCCATTAGAATAGTACTTCTCATATTGAGAATAGCACTTTCTCGTATTGAGAATAGTATTCCTTATGTAGAGTGCGGTACTTCTATTGCGGAGAAACACTCTTCTTGTGCAGCGAGTGAAACACCTCTTGTAGGGAATGAAAATCCTCACGCTAAGTGTGAAAAGTAAAATAAACATTATTTCAAATGAAACAATTAAGGTCATTGTTCCTCCTTATGCTCTTCGCGTTATTGCCCTTTGCGGCGAGTGCGCAGGACAAGAGTGAGGGAGCGAAGCTCGACATACCGGAGATTGTGCTTGAGCATTTGTCCGACTCGTATGAGTGGCACATCGCCACATTCGGTGACAAAAGCTTGAGCATTCCCCTGCCAATAATTGTTCGCAGTTCTGAGACGGGACAATGGACGTTCTGTACTGCCGAAAGCTTACCAAAGAAATTTTTCTTTGATGAAGAACATCACGGAAAGATTTATGAACGTATGGCTGACGGCTCTACGACTCGTCCGCTTGACCTGAGCTTCACGAAGACGGTGGCACAAATCTGGATTGTGGTTATCATTCTTATCTTTGTGTTCCTTTCTTGCGCCCGCTGGTACAAGAAACGCGACGAGCAGAGTGACGCCCCTGGTGGATTTGTAGGTATGATGGAGATGCTTGTCATGGCGATTTACGACGATGTTGTGAAGGCGTCGATTGGCGAAAAGCATTTCAAACCTTATGCCCCCTATCTCTTGACGGTGTTCTTCTTCATCTTCACCACCAACCTGTTAGGTCTTCTGCCTATCTTTCCTGGTGGCGCGAATGTGACAGGAAACATCAACATCACGTTCTTCCTTGCCTTCTGTTCGATGGTTGCCATCAACCTCTTCGGCAATAAAGAGTATTGGAAGGACATCTTCTGGCCTAAAGTGCCGCTCTTCCTCAAGGCCTATCCTGTGCCTCTCATGCCAGTGATAGAGTTCTTTGGAGTGTTCACCAAGCCGTTTGCTCTTATGGTCCGTCTCTTTGCCAACATGATGGCAGGCCACGCAATCATCCTGAGTTTCACTTGTGTGATATTCCTCGGCTGGTCTATGGGAGTGAGCTATGGTCTTGGTCTCAACTTCATCAGCGTTATAATGATGCTCTTTATGAACTGTCTTGAGGTGCTGGTGGCATTCATTCAGGCTTATGTCTTCACTCTTTTGAGCGCTGTGTTCATCGGACTTGCGCATAAGGAGGAAGAGGCTGAATAATAAAAAAGAAGAAGTTGACAGCCCGAAAAGAGGCTATAAGTTTCATGTAAATTGGCTGTAAGCTACCAGAAAAGAGGCTGTAAGCTACCAGAAAAGAGGCTACAAGCTATATGTAAAGTGGGTACAAGCTATATGAAAAGAGTAATTAGAACTCTTGCATAGCTCTCCATGAACCACTTACATCTGCTTTATGGGGCTAAGAAGACAGCTTTGGGGTGCTTATACATCTGCTTTATAGTGCAAGTAATACCGCCTTTCGGCGCTCTCACCTCATCTTCTTCAATAAACGAAAAATAAAAACAACAAAACGAATAACAACTTAAAATTTTAGGAATTATGATTATTTCATCACTTTTGGCTGCTGAAGGCTTGGCACAGCTGGGCTGCGGTCTCGGAGCAGGTATTGCAACAATTGGTGCTGGTTTGGGTATTGGTAAGATTGGCGGCAGCGCAATGGACGCCATCGCACGTCAGCCTGAGGCTTCTGGCAAGATTCAGACAAACATGATTCTTACCGCTGCTTTCGTTGAGGGCTGTGCCCTGTTCGCTATCGTAGCATGTGCCTTCCTTATCAAGTAAGCGCCTGTTGCAATAAGAATATATACGGAACGTTGTTTGTAAATTAACGCGAATGGATTTCAGTCAATTACCATCAATATTAACTCCTGACCCCGGCTTGCTCGTCTGGATGCTTGCTGCTTTCCTGGTGGTGTTCTTTGTGCTGGCCAAATTCGGCTTCCCTGCCATTACCAACATGGTAGAAAAGCGCAAGAACTTTATCGATGAGAGTCTGCGCAAGGCACATGAGGCATCAGTCCGCCTTGAGAACATCAAGCAGGAGAGTGAATCCATTCTTCAGGAAGCACGCGACAAGCAGGCTGCCATACTCAAGGAGGCAGCTGCTACTCGCGACTCCATCGTAGAGACCGCACAGGCGAAAGCGCGTGAAGAGAGCGCCCGCATCATCTCCGAGGCTAAGGCCGAGATAGAGAGTCAGAAGCAGGCTGCCATCAGCGAGATTCGTGGTGAGGTCGCACGATTGAGTGTGGAAGTGTCTGAGAAAGTGCTGCGCCAGAAGCTCGGTACCGATGAGGCACAGATGGATTATATAGAACGTATGCTGGATGAAGTTGCTGCTTCTTCTAACAATAAATAAAGTAAAGACACTATGGATTTAGGATTAATATCGGTACGTTATGCCCGCGCCCTACTCAAGGCGAGTGTCGAAGCCCAAAACTCCGACAAGGTGTATGCAGACATGCAGACCCTTGCCGCAAGCTATGCGGAGGTTTCTGCGCTGAGAGCTACCATAGACAATCCGATGCTTTCGAAAAGCCAGAAGGGCGACTTGCTCGCTGCTGCCATGGGCGGCACGTCGTGCGAGCTCACAAAGCGGTTCATAGGCCTGGTGCTTGACGAGGGGCGTGAGAACATAATGCAGTTCATTGCCAACTCGTTTATCACCCTTTATAGAAAGCAGAACAACTTGATTAAAGCAAGGCTTGTGACAGCTTCAGCACCTTCGCAACAGGTGGAGGCGCATCTGAAGCAGTTAGTAGGAAGTAAGACAAGTGGCAGTAAGGTAGAGTTTGTGTCCGAGGTCGACCCCGACATCATTGGCGGTTTCGTGCTCGAATATGACACCTATCGTATGGATGCGAGCATAAAGACGCAGCTAAAAGCCATCCTGTCAAAGCTTAAGTAAAAGTATTGGCGCGTGAGAGGCATCGTCTTCTCGTTGCGCTTTAAAAACAAAAACGTATTTATGTCAGATAAAATTAAACCAAGCGAAGTGTCAGCGGTTCTGCTCGAACAGCTCAAAGGCATCAGCGATAAGGCACAGTTTGACGAGGTGGGCACCGTGCTCCAGGTGAGCGACGGCGTTGCCCGTATCTACGGACTGCGCAATGCCGAGGCCAACGAGCTTCTTGAGTTTGAGAACGGAACCATGGCCATCGTGATGAACCTTGAGGAAGACAACGTCGGTTGTGTGCTCTTGGGAACAACATCGGGCATTAAGGAAGGCATGATGGTGAAGCGTACGAAGCGCATCGCCAGCATACGCGTCAACGACAACATGTTGGGACGCGTCATCAACCCCTTGGGCGAGGCTATCGACGGCAAGGGAGAAATCGACCTTACCGACTCGTTTGAGATGCCGCTCGACCGCAAGGCGCCTGGCGTTATCTACCGTCAGCCAGTGAAAGAGCCTCTGCAGACTGGCTTGAAGGCTGTCGATTCGATGATTCCTATCGGCCGCGGACAGCGTGAGCTTATCATTGGCGACCGCCAGACAGGTAAGACTGCCATCGCCATCGATGCCATCATCAACCAGAAAAGCTTCTACGAAGCCGGCAAGCCCGTATATTGTATTTATGTGGCAATCGGCCAGAAGGCGTCAACAGTTGCCGCCCTTGTCGAGAACCTCAAGGAGCATGGCGCCCTGCCTTACACCATCGTGGTGAGCGCAACGGCTGCCGATCCTGCTGCCATGCAGTATTATGCACCGTTTGCGGGTGCCGCTATCGGCGAGTACTTCCGCGACCGCGGCTACTCTGCCCTGGTCGTTTATGACGACCTGTCAAAGCAGGCTGTCGCCTATCGTGAGGTGTCTCTTATCCTCCGCCGTCCTTCAGGACGTGAGGCTTACCCTGGTGACGTGTTCTATCTCCACAGCCGTCTGTTGGAGCGTGCTGCCCGTATTAATGACCAGCAGGAAGTTGCCGAGCAGATGAACGACCTGCCCGAGTGCATGAAGGGGCACGTCAAAGGTGGTGGTTCACTCACCGCCCTGCCTATCATCGAGACCCAAGCTGGCGACGTGTCAGCCTACATCCCGACCAACGTGATTTCCATCACCGACGGACAGATATATCTTGAGACCGACCTCTTCAACCAGGGCTTCCGTCCCGCCATCAACGTGGGCATCTCCGTGAGCCGTGTAGGTGGTTCGGCACAGATTAAGAGTATGAAGAAGGTGGCAGGAACGCTGAAGATAGACATGGCGCAGTATCGTGAGTTGGAGGCCTTCTCCAAGTTCTCGAGCGACATGGACGCCGTTACAGCCATGACCATTGACCGCGGACGTAAGAACAACCAGCTGCTCATCCAGCCCCAGTACAGTCCTATGCCTGTCGGCGAGCAGGTCGCCATACTCTATTGTGGCGTCAATGGTCTTATGCGTAATGTGCCCGTAGAGAAAGTCATCGAGTGCCAGGCTACGTTCCTCGACAAGATGCGCTCTGCCCACAAAGACGTCATCGACTTCCTCGCTTCTGGAAAAATCGACGATGCAGCAGTGAAGGTTATCACCGACACTATGGCTGACATCGCTGGACAGTATAAAAAGTAATAGCTTATGCCGTCACTTAAAGAAACAAAAGACCGTATTGTCTCCGTCAATAGCACGCGTAAAATCACGAGTGCCATGAAGATGGTCGCATCGTCAAAGCTACATCATGCCCAAACCCTCATAAGCAACATGTTGCCTTATGAGAACAGCCTGGAGCACATATTGAAATCGTTTCTCGCTGCCATGCCCGACGTGCGCACACCGCTCAACATCCCTCACGCACATGTAAAGCGTGTGGCGTTGGTAGTGTTCACCAGCAACAGCAGCCTCTGTGGCGGTTTCAATAACAATGTAATCAAGATGATGGAGCAGACCATACAGGAGTACAAGGGTGGAGGGGCTACCGAAATTCTGGTCTATCCTGTGGGAAGAAAGGTTGCCGAGAAAGTGACGAAGCTTGGACTGCCTGTTGCCGGCGACTTCACAGAGCTTGCCGACAAACCCAACCCGCAAGGTTGTCAGGAGATATCGGAGGAGTTGTGTCGCAAGTACATGGCTGGCGATATTGACAAGGTGGAGCTTATCTACCACCACTTCAAGAGCGCCGGTTCACAAATCTTGCAGCGCCGCGTGTTCCTGCCCATCGACATCACCGACAATTTCATGTCCGACGATGAGCGCGACCTCACGTCCACCCTTACGTCTGAAAAGGCGCAGGAGTACATGCGCAAGCATCGTGGACGCGACGACGAGAAGAAGGAAGAGACGGTTAAGCCGCTCAACGACAACTTCATCGTGGAGCCAGACCTCACATCTGTGCTTAGCAAACTCATTCCGCAGGAGCTCAATCTCATGGTCTACACGGCACTGCTCGACAGCAATGCCAGCGAGCATGCTGCACGTATGGTGGCAATGCAGACTGCCACCGACAATGCCGACGAGCTGCTCCGTGAGCTAAACCTTCAGTACAACAAGGGACGTCAGCAGGCTATTACGAACGAATTGCTCGACATCGTTGGCGGAAGTGTGAACAACTGATATGGTTGTCTCGCCTCCTCCGTCAGCTACTATCGCATAACACACACTATGAGCGGCAGGGAGTCAGTCCTTGCCGCTTATTGTTTTTATATGGCGTCAGGCGTCACCGCCTGTCAGGTGTAGGGCAGTATGGCGCCTCACCAAACTGATATATGTCAAAATCTGCGCTTGGGACTTAAACCTTTATGTCCTGTGCGAGTCACATATACAGATTGTCAGATTCAGGACAAAAAACATAATCACATAACAAACAAAAAAGAGAGAAAAGATGAAGAAATTATTTGCATGTGCCGCATTGGCATTGGGAGTGTTTGCACTTTCAGCCTGCGGTGGAGTAGGAAGCGGCAATTCTGCCTCGTCATCGTCTTCAACCACAACATCGGCTGGCTCTGGCAGCAGCGCCTTAGGCAGCATACTCGGCGCTACGACAAACGGCGAGACGCTGGGCAACGTCATCACCAGCGTGTTGGGCATCGACAAACTGAGCCAGAAGAGCCTTATCGGCACGTGGAGCTATAAGGGCCCTGGTTGCGCCTTTACCAGCAACAATACACTTGCAAAGGCAGGTGGCGAGGTAGCTGCAGCACAGATTAAGGAGAAACTTGCGTCGCAGTATTCAAGACTCGGCTTCAATGCGTCGAACACATACATCACCTTCAACAGCGACGGCACATACTCTGCCAAAATCGACGGTAAGAGTCTGAGCGGCAAATACACCTACGACGAGCAGACATCCCAGGTACACATGGCAGGTCTTATACTCAACTTCACAGCCTATGCCAAGCGCAACACCGACGGCATAGCCCTGCTGTTTGAGTCGAAGAAGGTGCTGACTCTTATTCAGACACTTGCCGCTATGAGCAACAACGAGACTGTCAAGACTATCGGCGAGATAAGCAAAAACTACGACGGAGTGCGTATCGGTTTCGACTTCAAGAAGTAATCGCTTCTGTTTAAAGAATCAACCATTCACGCTTTAAGAAGCAATCATTCATGCTTTAAGAATCAATCATTCATGCTTCAAAGCATAAACCCTAATCGGCTGTTAAGTCGTGACGGTGCTATTCAATACAAAGGGGAGGCTGCCATGTAGTCTCTCCTTTTTTTGTAAAAATCACTATGTCGTCAAATCCGTTGTTTTGCTTACATATTGATTGTCTTTCGCGACTTTTGCTTACGCCAATTCTTAACGCTTGTTAAAAGCCCCACGACATTCCCATTACGCCCCTTTGACGTCGCCATTAGGCCGTAGTGACCGCCTCATTACGCCCCTTTTACAAGCCCGAAAGGGCACTATCATTTTGTCACTGCACCCTGTTGCTGTCCTCACTGCTTTCTAATAGTTTTCTTGATAGCGTTCTAATTCTTTTATAACCTTTAGCTCCAAAACATAGACAAAACGGGTTGTTTCCACCACCATGTCTATTCTGCCGTGGCAATCATCTTCTCTACTTCCACCCGGCAAACTTGTTGTATAGTTTAAACAACTCAGTCACACATTCGCTCTCTGTCATTTTAAGTGAGAAACCATAGGCTTGCATCACAGCTTTGTCGTTTTGGTGATGTGCATGAAGAAGTTCTTTTGGCATAAGCGTAGGGTCGTAAAGATCTGCAAGTGAAGAGTCGGGATATAACGCTCTTGCGTCGAGGATAGCCTGTGCGGCTGCCTCTATCTTCGTCTGCTGCTCTGGAGTAGGCGAGGGCCAGGGGAAATTGTTATAAACAACATCCTTACTATAGCGATAGCGCATTTCTAATCGTCCGCCTACAGCTCGCATCCATGCCATGTGTACGTTTGACTCCAAAATACCAAAATGATAGAGAGTGGCATTAGGGATGATCTGAACTGCATCTGTTGCGAACTCTCCCTTTTCTATAAATCCCATAGGTATATATTTCCGATTCTCAGAAGAATGGCGAGGGATAAGTATAGAACCACCTTTAGGCATGTTCTCAACGTGGAATCTTGTCGGAGTATCGGCAAGTTTGCGTGTACCAACACTCTTACTTGCCATACGAAACTCTCTGACCTTTTCCACACGCTCATAGCAAAGAGGCATGTCTTTTATTTCATTAGGAGAACAATCGCCGAGCCATAAGCAATATCTTGGTTTGCGGTTAATAAACTCACTTGCGCCATATATAATGTGGAAATATTGTGCCGATTTCGGCTCCCGCTTAATGAAGTCTTCCATTTCTTCTTTTTCAAACAAGTAGTTTCCACCATCAATAGGTTTATTGCCGATACCAATTTTCGGAACATCACATATAGCCTTGCTTCTACTGCATACAAATGTGTTTGGAGCATCGCAAAGATAGGCATTTATATTGCCTACTCTAATCTTCTGCCCATTGTCAAAAAGAAACTTCTCTTTATGCTCCTTGTACGAAAAGCCAATCACCACCACGTGTACATGGGCTTTCAAGTTGGCTTCACTATCCCAACGGAAGGTACGATGTGCAAAGTTGATGTTGATGCCATCTGCAAAGAGAGGTTGCCAAAGATTAGCGACCTGTTCTCCTTGAGAAATGGAATTGGTAGAGACTAAAGCGGCTTCTACATCAGTTCCTTTCATATAGTCGCATGCACGTTTATACCAAGCTCCAACGTAATCTATATTTCCCACATTCCTCCATGTTTCACCAAATATGGCTATCATATCAGCCTTTTGGCTTTCGCTCATCAGACGTGCTCCAACAAAGGGAGGATTACCTATGATATAATTCATCTCTTCCTTAGGACACACACGATTCCAGTCGATTCTCAGCGAATTTTCTTCGTAAATGTTAGCATAGCTTTTCAGAGGTAGAAAATCGATGTCGTGGTGGATAATCTTTTCTGTCTCTGCAATCATCTGCGCCTCACTAATCCATAGAGCTGTTGTGGCAACGGTAACGGCAAAATCGTTTATTTCTATACCATAGAACTGATGAATATTCACCTTGATTGGGTTTTCGAAAGCATTGAGTTGCTCCACGCTGTATATCTGCTTGATAATCTCATTCTCCAATCGTCTCAAAGACAGAAATGTCTCTGTAAGGAAATTGCCAGAACCGCAAGCAGGGTCAAAGAACCGCAATGCAGCCATCTTGTCTTGCAGGCCATGCAACAGTCGCATACGCTTCTTGATGTTTCCTTCTTCTATACAGCGGTTATACTCCATTTTAAGCTTCTTATAAAAGA
>JALEVZ010000119.1 GCA_022788105.1 Prevotella sp.
ACCCGCAAACTTATTGATGAGGTGCTTCAGCAGTTTGTTGGCGACATCGATCAGGTGCCCCCTTCGTACAGCGCATGTAAGATAAACGGCGACCGCGCTTACAAGTTGAAACGTGCCGGCGAGACTGTCGAGCTGAAGGCCAAGAAGGTGAGAGTAGACTTTATAAACGTGATGTCGTTTTCTCCAGAGACCATGCAACTGCAGATACATGTCGGTTGTGGCAAAGGAACGTACATCCGTTCGCTCGCACGGGACATCGGTCGCGCCCTCCAGAGCGGTGCTTATCTTACCCAACTCTGCCGCACGAGGGTGGGAGAGGTGAGACTTGACGACTGCATCGAGCTTGAAGGCATCGACCAGTGGCTCTCGACACAAACCAAAGAGACAACAGAGACAAACGAAACTAAGGAAAGAAAGGAAACAAATAAATAATGAAGCTATCACAGTTTAAGTTCAAGCTGCCGGAAGAGCAGATCGCTTTATATCCTCATAGCATATATCGCGAGTTCGAAAACGACAATGGTGAGAAGGAGACCTTCCGCATAACACGTCGCGACGAGTGTCGTCTGATGGTGCTGCATCGTAAGTCACAGCAGATAGAGATGTACAAGAAAGACGCTGATGGCAACCCCATCGAAGGCGAATATCTTGACTTCCGCAACGTGCTCGACTACTTTGACGAGGGCGATACGTTCATCTTCAACGACACTAAGGTGTTCCCGGCACGCCTTTACGGCACTAAGGAGAAAACCGATGCAAAGATTGAGGTGTTCCTGTTGCGCGAACTCAACGAGGAGATGCGCCTCTGGGATGTGCTCGTAGAGCCCGCCCGTAAGATTCGTATCGGCAACAAGCTGTTCTTCGACGACAGCGGCACGATGGTGGCAGAGGTCATCGACAACACCACCAGCCGTGGACGCACGCTCCGTTTTCTATACGACTGCCCTCATGACGAGTTCAAGCGCGAGCTGTTTGCACTCGGTGAGGCTCCGCTGCCGCGCTATATCATTGACCGTCGCGAGGACCATCACGGCACCGCCGACGACTTCGATGACTTCCAGTGCATATTCGCCAAGAACGAGGGCGCAGTAACGGCACCTGCCACAGGTCTCCACTTCAGCCGCGAGCTGCTGAAACGCATGGAGATAAAAGGCATAAACTTCTCATACATCACGCTCCATTGTGGTCTCGGCAACTTCCACGACATTGAGGTGGAAGACCTGACGAAGCACAAGATGGACTCTGAGCAGATGACGGTCAGCGCAGAAGCCTGCCGCATTGTGAACGATACAAAGCGCAGCGGCCATCGTGTGTGTGCCATAGGTACCAGCGTTGTGAAAGCCACAGAGACCGCTGTAGGCACTGACGGCATGTTGAAGGAGTACTCTGGATGGACCAACATGTTCATCTTCCCGCCTTACGATTTCGGCCTTGCCGACTCTATGGTCGCCAACTTCTACCACCCTCTCTCCACCTTGCTTATGGAGACAGCCGCTTTCGGTGGTTACGACTTGGTGATGGAAGCCTACAATCTCGCCGTGAAGCATGGCTATATGTTCGGCTGCTACGGCGATGCGCTGCTTATTGTAGACGATTGATATGCTGCCGTCGGGCTGCATGATAGGAATAAAAGCATGAAAGCCGCTTCCCTGACAGCCGTGAGTGAGGCTGCGGTGGAAGCGGCTTTTCTGTTTCTTGGGGTAGAATTAATCCATATTAAAAACCGTATAGTTAGCGAGATATGCATACAGTTTATTTGTCATTAGGCTCTAACATCGGCAACCGCAAGCGTGCGTTACGCGACGCCGTAGACCTGATTGGTCGCGAGATCGGTGTTGTAGAGCGTGAGGCGACAGCCATAGAGACGGAGCCGTGGGGCTTCTCGTCACCGAACATGTTTCTCAACAGTTGTGTGAAGGTGCTCACGGTGCTCACTCCGCGGCAGGTGTTGGAGGCCACGCAGCATATCGAACGCGAGCTTGGTCGCACCATGAAGTCTGTTGACGGTGCCTACCATGACCGCATAATAGACATTGACATACTGCTCTACGACGACATTTCGCACAACGAGCCAGACCTCGTGATTCCGCATCCGCACATGCAAGAGCGCGAGTTTGTAATGATTCCTCTAAGGGAAATAATGTAATCCTTTAAAGGAAATAATGTATTTTTCTAAGAGAAATCAAGTAAAACACTAAGAGAATATTCCCTGCCGTCACGTCCATAGATTACGTTTCGCTCGGAAATTTCACGCCCCAGCTCTCGCGAAGGCTGTCCATTATCTTCATCATCCTCACCGTTTCGCTGTGTGGCATGAGCGGCGACTCTATGTCGCCACGGTCGAGTGCGTCGATGGCAGCCTGCACTTCATATTCAAATCCTGTTATCTGTTGCGGTGCATCATACGTCGCTATAGTGTTGTAGCTATTGTCTACAACGCGCACCGACGACGGGTTGTTGATGTTTTCCACTATCAGATGACCTTTGTCGCCAGATATTACACCCATTCGGTCGCTCTTTGCGTAGATGGAACTGTACAGTTGTGCCATCTTCCCGTCGCGATACCAAAGGGTAATGCTCTCCTGTGCGTCCATGCCAAAGGCTGTCTTCTGACATGACGAGTCTATACGTTCAAAGTCAGTGCCGAATATCATGGCAGCGAAATTGATAGTGTAAACGCCGATGTCGAGCAGCGCACCGCCTCCCAGTTCGGGCCTTTGCAGCCGCTCCTTATGGCTTATGGGGTAGCAGAGGTTGGCAGACAGCGTGTGCGGTTGCCCTATCACGCCGCTGTGAGCCAACTCCTTTATCTTTGCTGACAGAGGCATGTAGCGTGTCCACATTGCCTCTGTGATGAATACTCCCAGTTTTTTAGACAGATCCATGAGGCGCGTCGCCTCTTCTGCGTTGAGCGTGAACGCCTTCTCGCAAATCACTGCTTTGCCAGCGTTGAGACAGCGCAGCGCGTGCTCGTAATGGAAAGAGTGGGGCGTAGCGATATACACTATGTCGACGTTGGGGTCGGCAAGCAACTCGTCGTAGGTGCCGTAGGCTATTTTAAAGCCCCATCGTGAGGCGAAGTCGCACGCCTTACCATAGTCGCGTGACGCCACGGCGTAGGCCACGGCACGTTCCATGTGTTGCAGCGTGTGTCCCATTTTTTCGGCGATGTGGCCCGCACCCATTATTCCGATGTTATATTTTTTCATAGTCTGTCTGTTGGGTTGTATGTTGGTTTACGTAGGTTTCACATGTCAAAGACGTGTGAGCCCCGCTTTATTTCTTGAAAACAATCTTTGCGAACACAGGGTAGTGGTCTGACGGTGAGCGGCGCTCGCGTGGCTCATAGCCAGGCTCCATGTGCTTCTTGGCTTCCTCTATCTGCTCGGGTGTGAGCTTTGAGGCTGTCCAGTAGCTGTCTGTCACCATGCCGTAGCGGCGCACGTTAAACTTCGGTGACACGAAGATGTGGTCTATACGTTGGTCGCTCCACTGCTGGTTGTTGAAGTCTTGCCATGTGCCGTTGGTAGAGAAGCGGCGCTCGGCAGAGGCGTATGTGTCTTTGAGTATGCCTGAGTTGCTGAATATCTTGTATATCTCGTTTTTCTGGTTCACGTTGAAGTCGCCAGTGAGTATTACCGCTGCGCCAGGTCCTGCCAGTTCTTTTATCTTGCTGATGACGAGCTTTGCACCCTCACGACGTGCCACCACGCCGACGTGGTCCATGTGGAGGTTGAAGTAGAAGAACTTAAATCCTGTCTTCTTGTCGCAGAATTGTCCCCATGTGCAGATGCGGGTGCAGGCGGCGTCCCATCCCAGTCCCGGTCTGTCGGGGTGCTCAGAGAGCCAAAAGTTGCCGTTCTTGAGCAGGTTGAAACGTTTCTTGTCGTAGAAGATGGCAGAGTATTCGCCTGCGTGTTTGCCGTCGTCGCGTCCTACGCCGATGTAGTCGTAGCCGTCAAGTTCACGCTTCAGGTCTTCGAGCTGTGTGTACAGCACCTCCTGTGTGCCGAAGATGTCGGGCTCGTAGAAGTTTATCTGGTCGGCGATCACCTTTGAACGTACGCTCCATACGTTGCCTTTGATGGAGTCGCCGTCGTTTTTGTAACGGATGTTGTAGGTTCCGACAAACAGTGTCTGTGCGCTTGCTATGGCTGCGAAGGCCAGCGCTGCGATTAGAAATAGACTTTTTTTCATGTTTTATTTTTATATAATGTTACAATTGTTGTTGTCAATTCGGTTAGGCGTGCGCTCTCTTGTTCAGCATGACGGCTCCTTTGTAAGGTGATGGGACAGCCGTGTGGTGGGCTGTGGCGCATGTTTTTGTATTGCAAAATTACTCCTTTTTCGCGATGTAGACAAGCCTTTCACGCTATTTCTTGGACTTGATATGTAAATAAAAAAAGCCCCCACTGCTCACGCAGGAGGGACTCCAAAAAAATTATTCTAATTAACCCAAAACATTATCAAATCAGTCTACTATTGTACTATTTACGCTTTTTTCTATTTATATTAGTGTTGTTACATTCTCGGGCGGTACATGCCGCCCATCGGAGGCCTCATGCCGCCATAGCTGCGCATGCCTCCTGGACGTCTGCGTTCCATGCCTGGGTCGCGCTGTCCCGACCCGCTGGGTCGTCCGCCAACCTTTCCGCCGAACATGTTGAAGCGGTAGACCACATGCAGCATGGCGTAGCTGTTTATGCTGTTATACTCTGTGTCGCTACGCTGCATGGCGTTTATGGTGCGGCTGAAGTTGCTCTGGTTGTCGAGTATGTCGTAGAACTGTAGCATGAGCGTCAGCGGTTTGCCTCTCAGGAAGCTCTGCGAGAGCTGCGCGTTCCACACCAGCTCGTTGGTGTTCATCGACTTGTCGTTGTAGCCGCGGCGGCTGTTCTCGTGCAAGTCGGTTGACAGACTCGTGCCCCACGGCATGTTCACGATGACCGTACCGCCGTATGCAAACTGCCATGTGTCGAGGTTGGCCTGGCTTTGCAGCTTGTTGCGTGAGTGGGTGTAGTTGAACGACCCGTCGAGCGACAGCTCTAACCAGTTGTTGCGGTAGCTGGTCTCAAGGCGTTCGCCTATGTTGAGGCTGCGTGTCACGTTCTTTTGCGACGCTGAGTTGCGGTCAAGGGTCACAAATCCCACCATGTGGTTGTAGCCGTAGTTGGTGGATGTGTTCACGTTCCATACCCCTGCGGTGTCTATCGATGTGTTGAACATCATCATGCCGTTGAGGTTCCAGTTGCCGTTTATGTTGCGCGGCGTTGTGATTCGTCCGCCAGTCTTGTTGTCGTATGTCACCTCACTGCCCACGGAGTTGCGGGTATTGGAGAATCGCATGAACGCTGCTATGGCCTGTGACCGCTTCTGTAAGAAGTTGTGGTAGACCAAAAACAGGTTGTTTGTGAACGATGGCTTCAACCCAGGGTTACCCTTACGTATGTTCAGCGGGTCGCTGTCGTCGGTAATGTCGAGCATGTCGCTCATGCTTGGCTGCGACGTTGTGCCTCTGTAGTTGATTCGCAGATTATGCACCTTGCTGAAGTTGTAGCGGAAATCCAGTGTTGGTGTCACGTTCACCACGTTGCGTGTGGTGTCTGAGTACACGTTGTGGTAGTCTTGTATGAAGTGCGACGTCTGTGGCTGCACCATCACTCCCACGTTGAAGTTGTACTTGCTACGAATCATTCTGAACATCATCTCGATGTCGTGGGTGTAGTTTTTGTACTCCGAGTAGCGGCTTAGCGACGCGTCTATATAGTCGGTGTAGGGGCGTTGTAGCCTGGTGAGGTAGCCGTCCCAGTTGCGGTAGCTGTTAACCACGCCATCAAAGAAGCTCTCTCCGAGGTTGCTGAAGTCGTATGTGGCGCGTTCGCTCTTGCTGTAGCTGTAGTTGAACTTGTAGCTGAACTGCAGGAATGTCGCCTTCCACAACGGCTCGCTGTACGTGGCTTGTGCCGTGTAGCTCCAACGCTTGGTTGGTGTCACGTTGTAGCGGTTGGTCTGGTATGTGGAGTCGGCTGTCGCGTCGAGCTTGCTCTTTATCTGGTAGAGGTGAACGTTGTTTGTTGACAGGCTCTTGCTGTTGCCTTCGTTGTACGAACTCTCTAATCGCAGGGTTATGTTGCGCCCCATGCTGTTCAGCTTGCGGTTTATCTGTAGCGACCCACCGAACTGTTTGCTGTCGCTATATGACAGCGAGTTGCTCATGCTGCTGTTCACCATCAGTCCCTTTTCTGCCAGTTGGCTGAGCGACTCGGCAGCCAATGGGTCTTCAACGTGCAGATATGGGTCGTCGTTGTACGATGCAGAGCGGTTTGCTGAGCGTCCGTCGCTTGTGGAGTAGCTCATGTTGGGTCTGAACATGATGTTTGTCATCGTGTCAGGTTTCCACTCCAGTCTCATCTGCGCGTTCCAACTGTTCGACCGTGAGTAGCTGTGGTTTATGCTGTTGCTGTATGCTCCGTTTGTCGTCACGAAGTTTTGTGACGAATTTTTGGAGTAGGTGTCGCCGTCGCGGTGGTTCCATCTCACGCTGCCGTCGAGCTGGAAGGTCTTCTTGTTGTCGTAGTTGAAGTTGGCGCCCCACATCTTTGAGGCGTTCAGTCCGTTGCGTCCGCGTCCGAAGTTGCCTCGTCCGCCTCCTCCGGGAAATCCCATGTCAGACACGTTGTTGGCACTTCCGAATGTCATCACTCTCACGTTGTCGCGCATGACGGCAGCCATGAGACGCTCGGAGTAGCGGTCGTGCGTTCCCACGCTCACATCGGCGTTGGCAAACATGCCGTGGTTCATGCCGCGTTTTATACCGAAGTCGAGCACCGTAGACTCGTTGCCGTCGTCGATGCCAGTCACTCTGGCGAGGTCGCTCTTCTCGTCATACGCCTTTATCTTTTCCACTATAGACGTCGGAAGGTTTTTCAGCGCCGTCTGGGTGTCGCCGGTCATAAACTCCTTGCCGTCTACTTTTATCTTTTTTACCTCCTTGCCGTTGATGGTTATCTTGCCGTCGTCGTCGATCTGTGCGCCAGGCAGACGTTTCACCAGCTCTTCTATCGCCGAGCCTTCAGGCGTACGAAACGCCGCCGAGTTGTAGACAAACGTGTCTTCTTTCACCACCACCTTCTTGGCTTGACCTGTCACTGTGGCGCCCTTCAGCATCACGGCGTCTTCGCTCATGGCTGTAGTGCCGAGCTTCAAGTCACGGCCTTCGGTTATATTTATGTTCTTGACTACAGTCTTGTAGCCTACACTTGTCATTTTCAGTAGGTACTTGCCGTTGCGCGGTGCGGTCACGGCGAAGTTGCCTTTTTCGTTGCTTAATGTTCCGATGACGTAGCTGCTGTCTGGCTTTAGCAGTTGTATGGTTACCTGTTCTAGTGGTTCTTTTGTCCCGCTGTCAACTATCGTGCCCGTCACCTTGCGGTCCTGGGCTACTGCTGTCAGTGTCAGCAGTGCGAGCATTAGCAGTAAGATTGTTCTTTTCATTTCTCGTTATTTGTGTCTGTGTCATTTTGGATGGTTCGATGAATATGACGTCGGGGTGGCAGAAAGGTTTAAACGGAATGTAAAGAAAATTGCAAAAAAGTTGCTTTTGAGTATAAAAAGTGTTGTCGTAGCTGTCTTTTTCGCTTGTCGTGGGGCGCTTTTTATGATAATGTGAGTATCTTTGCAGAAGATTAGTTCCGCAGGTCGGAGACTTGCGAAACTTCAGTAAAAGTAGTAATTGTATATCGAAACTATGGAGCAGAGAATCGTTATATCGCAAAATCTGGAGGAAGATCTGGCGTTGGCAATCTCCGAATGTGAGCACGACCGCCTGTTTGTGCTTACCGACAGCGTGACGCGTGAGAAGTGCTGGCCGAAGATAAGCGGCTTTTTCAGCCTGCGCAACGCCTATGTTATAGAAATAGGTGCCACCGACACACACAAAGACATCGACGCCCTGGCGCATGTGTGGAAGGAACTTGGCGACCACGGCGCGACGCGCCACTCGTGTCTTGTCAACCTCGGCGGCGGCATGGTGACTGACCTCGGCGGCTTCGCAGCGTCTACCTTCAAGCGTGGCATCGACTTCATAAACATACCTACCACGCTGCTTGCTATGGTCGACGCGTCCGTCGGCGGCAAGACAGGCATCAACTTCAACGGCTTGAAGAACGAGGTGGGCGTGTTCAACGACAGCAAGTTTGTGTTGCTCAACACCTCGTTCCTCGACACTCTCGACTATGAAAACCTGTGCTCTGGCTACGGAGAGATGCTCAAGCACGGTCTTATCAGCAACGCGAAGATGTGGAGCGAGCTGCTCGCCTTTGACTTGCAGCACCCCGACCTGACGTTGCTGCAGCGCCTTGTGGCCGACTCTGTGAAGGTGAAGGAGCGCATCGTGGCGCAAGACCCGTTTGAGAAGGGCATACGCAAAGCCCTCAACCTCGGCCACACCGTGGGCCATGCCTTCGAGTCGTGGGCACTGAAGCAGCAGCGCCCTGTGCTTCATGGCTACGCCGTGGCTTACGGACTGGTGTGTGAGCTGTACCTCAGCGCCATAAAGACTGGGCTTCCTACGGAGGTGTTGCGCCAGGCTGTGAACTACATAAAAGACTATTACCGCCACCTCGACTACACGTGCGACGACTACGAGGAGTTCTTCGCCCTCATGAAGCACGACAAGAAGAACACTGCCGACGGAGGCATCAACTTCACACTGCTTGACGGTGTTGGCGGCATACGCATAAACCAGACTGCCACGAAAGAAGAGATATTCGAGGCACTCGACTTTTATAGAGAAAACTAGATTCTAAGTGAAAAGTGAAAAACGAAAAGTGAAAAATCCTATAGCATTATTTAAATGTAAAAAGGTAAAAAAGGGCTGGCGCTTTGAAAAGGGAAAGTTCTCCGTTCTTCACTTTCAAAAGCCCTTCTCTTTTAAAGGCTCTTCACTTAATAAATTTTTCACTTTTCGCTTTTCACTTTTCTCTTTTCACTTTTTTCTTTTCACTTTTCACTTATTAATAAGATGACAATAGGCGTAATTGTAGCTATGGACAAGGAGTTTGTCCAGCTGCGCACCATTCTTGAGCAGCCCATCGTGGAGCGTAAGAACGGTAAAGACTTCGTGTTAGGAAACATCGGCACAAAGCGTATCGTGCTGCAAAAGTGCGGCATCGGCAAGGTGAACTCTGCCGTAGGAGCCGTAGAGATGATAAACAACTACCATCCCGATCTCATCATGTCGTCGGGTTGTGCGGGGGGCGCCGATACCAGCCTCAACGTCACCGACGTGGTGGTGAGCACCGAGTGCTGCTACCACGACGCCTACTGCGGCAGCGAGCAGGAGTTCGGACAGATTATGGGCATGCCCGCGCGCTATGCTTCACCCAGCGAACTGGTTGCCAAAGCCGCGGCAGTAGACTGTAGCGTGAACGTCGTCCCGGGACTGATTGTCAGCGGAGAGTGGTTTGTAGACAGCCGTGAGAAGATGGCGTCTATACTCGACCGCTTCCCCGAGGCTAAGGCTGTGGACATGGAGAGCTGCTCCATCGCTCAGACCTGCCACATCTATGGCGTGCCGTTTATCTCGTTCCGCATCATCAGCGACGTGCCACTCAAAGACGAGAAGGCACAGCAGTACTTCGACTTCTGGGCTCGCATGGCAGACGGCTCGTTTGATGTGACGAAACATTTTCTTGACAGTCTTTAACGAAAGGCTGCTGTACGGGCATGACGGTTTGTTGTGCTCTGACTACCGATAATTATTTAACAGAATACTGAATAGATATGAAAAAGATACCAAGTTTTACCATTGACCACGACCGACTCTTGCGTGGCATCTACGTAAGTCGTAAAGACAACGTGGGCGGAGAGACCGTCACCACATTTGACATACGCATGAAGGAACCTAACCGCGAACCGGCTCTACATCCTGGGGCTCTACACACCATCGAACATCTTGCTGCAACCTATCTGCGCAACGACCCTGAGTGGAAAGACCGCATAGTGTACTGGGGACCGATGGGATGTCTCACAGGCAACTATCTGCTTATGCGTGGCGACCTCGAGTCTGCCGACATAGTGGAACTGATGAAGCGCACCTTCGAGTTTGTGGCGTCTTTCGAGGGCGACATACCTGGCGCAGCGCCTGCCGACTGCGGCAACTGGCTGCTCCACGACCTGCCTATGGCACGTTGGGAGTCGCGCAAATATGTAGACGAAGTGTTGTCGGTCATCAAGCCTGAGAACCTCATCTATCCGGAGCGTGCATAACGCTTGAAAAGCGAAGTGGCTCTGTTGACAAAATGATAGGGCCTTAACGGCGTTGTCACTACGGCCTAATGGCGACGCCACTACGGCCCTTTGACAGCCTCACTACGGCCCTTTGGCAAAATCAAGTGGCTTTTAAGACCTGTTAACAATTGGAGAAAGAAAAACCGCCGAAAACTTGACAATATGTCGGTTTTCGGCGGTTTTTTGTGACTATAGGTCAAAGCGCAGATGGCTATAGGTCTGGGCAGAGATGGCTATGGTTTAAAGCGCAGATGGCTACTGGCAATCATGGGGATGCCTGTGACAGCGGTCGGGTGCTGTTACACCATCGCTCAAACCTGGCTTACAGCGCGAAGCGGTAGCCAGCGCTTATCGTGATGACGTTGTTTTGCGGCGAGTACGAACCGGCGTATTTCACTATAGGTGTCAGACCGAGGTTGTAGCGCGCGTCCACTATGACGTTCATGTATTCGTATGACACTCCGAGCGGAATGGCGAATTCAAAGCTCCTGGCGTTCATATCCATCTTTGTAGTGACGGGTTTGCCATAGCTTGTGGTCTTGTCGTCGTTGATGGTGAAGCTTGTCTCCGTCATCTCCGTCGTGGCGTCGAGGTTGAAACCGAACTGCACGCCGAGCTTCACGGCGAAGTTTTGGGCGGCATACATGTTCAACATGATGGGCACATTGATGTACTTCAGTGAGGCCTGCAGATTGCTTACGCCAATGTGGTGGCTGCCGCCGCTAATGGAGTTGTCGGGCGTCTGGTAGCTGTCATACTTGCAGCCTTGCTCGCTGTAGTAGGCACCTGCCGACACCGATATCTTCGGTAGCACCTGATAGTCGAAGTCAACGCCTGCCACCATGCCGGCTTTCCATTTGCTCGACAGCTCGGTGCCGTCGTTTTCTGATTGGACGTAAATCATGTCTTTGGTAAGAGTGGAGAATGCCACGCCTATGCGCGGGATGATTGAGAACGTGCCAGCCTCTGGTTGTGCCATGACTATAGATGCTACTGCGAGCAGCAGTGCGGTAATGAGATTTCTTTTCATGTCTTTCGTCGTTGTGAGATATTATTGCTTTTGCTTTATAATATAAAAACGCAAACGAGGGCGTATTATTGCATCTGTTGTCTGCAACACTCTCTTTTTCTGTAGATTTCGCTTGCTAAAAGTATATGATACGACCTTTATGTGTATAAGAAAGGTGTGCCAGACCTCATGTTAACAAGTCTTGACACACCTTTGAGTGCTTTTGTCGCCTACTTCTTCACGGTGTAGGTGCCTGCAGTGTATTCCTTTGTTGTAGTCTCACCGGGGAGCGTGACCGATGCTGTGGCGCCTTCGGGTATGGTGAATGTCCATGTCCAGGTGTCGCCATCGTAGTGCCATTCGCTCTTGATGAGGCCTGCCGCAGAGCGGTATTGTGCCTTCACGAAGCCGAGACGCTTGTCTGGAACGGGGCGCATAACGATGTGTTTGAATCCGGGCTGTGACGTGTCGGCGGCAATGCCAGCTGCCGTTTCCCATATCCATTCGCACACGGCGCCGTAGGCGTAGTGGTTGAAACTGTTCATGCCTTTGGGTCCCATGCCTTCGTTGCGCATATAGCTGTTCCAGCGTTCCCATATAGTGGTGGCGCCATTGTCAATGGAGTAGAGCCAGCTGGGGTTCTTATGCTGGAACAATAGCTCGTAGGCGATGTCTGACATGCCGTTGTCGGTGAGCGTAGACATGAGTATTGACGTGCCGAGGAAGCCTGTCTGCAGGCAGTTGCCGTGGGCTTTGAAGTTATTGCGCAGACGGTTTATGAGCCGCGTCTTTGCCTCGCCGCTGAACAGGTGGTTGCGCAGGGCGAAGAGGGCAGGGGTCTGCATGGTGTTCAGTATGTCGTTTTTGAATGTGCCATCGGCGTTGGTGAACGTCGCGCGGATGTAGTCTGTCGCCTTCTGCTGCATGGCTTCATACTTGGAGGCGTCGCGTCCTGTGGCGCGTGCCATGTCACTCATCATGCCTGCATCCATCGCCCAGTAGCACGCGCTAAGGTAGTCCCAGTAGTCTATGGTCTCGGGTCTGACGACGGTCTTACCCTCTGCGTCTGTCATAAACGCTCTTCCGCTGCACGACTCCAACGGCTCGTAGCTCAGCCAGTCGCCCCATTGGTAGTTGCCATTGTCGCCTATGAGCGTGCGGTGGTCGTATTTCGTCTCGTCCATGTGGCGCATGAGTTTCTCCATGGCGTCCCAGTTGTCTGCTACAATTTGCTTGTCGCCAAACTGTTTCCATACCACCCACGGCACTATCACGCCGGCGTCGTTCCATCCGAGACGCATCATGTCGGTAGGGAAAGCGCCGTATTGTGCTATCGGCGCCACGCCGGGGAAGGCTCCTGTGGGGCTTTGGGTGTCGCGCATGTCACGCATCCACTTGTGGAAGAACTTGCGTGTGTCTGCGAAGAAGGTGCCGGTCTCGGCAAACACCTGTGTGTCGGCGGTCCAACCGAGGCGTTCGTTGCGCTGCGGACAGTCTGTTGGCACGGACAGGTAGTTGGAGCGCTGTCCCCACACGGTGTTGGAGATGAGGCGGTTGATAAGTTCGTTGCCAGT
The DNA here is from genome assembly GCA_022788105.1 of Prevotella sp. Classification (GTDB taxonomy): domain Bacteria; phylum Bacteroidota; class Bacteroidia; order Bacteroidales; family Bacteroidaceae; genus Prevotella. Next base: position 12,874 of record JALEVZ010000119.1, read on the forward strand.
GGTCAAGGTGCCTGTCTCCATGTTTCGGGCTATGGAGGTGACGGGAACCGACGCTATGCTCTTTATCTTCACGTCGTCGGTGGCGGTGATGGACACCAGACGGTAGCCGAAGAATGTGTTTGTGGGCATGAATGTGGCGGGCTTCTTCGTGTCGGCGAAGGTGTAGGTCATGCGCATGCCAGTGTCGGGGATGCGGAGGTTGAGGCGGTGGATGCTACCCTCGGGACCGTCCATGCCACGGCTTTTGGCGCCGTTGCCGTCGTTGAGCAGTTCTGCGACGAGGCACGTCAGCTTCGTTCCTTCCTTTGCACTGAACACAAACGAGGGCACGGCGGCGCAGTTTTGTCCGAAGTCTACGACGAGGTTTTCACCCTTATGTATGGTCATCTCTTCGCCATGTTTGTATTCACGTTTCACCACCACCTTGCCATATTGGTCAGCAGTGGCGCCTTCTACGTTTTCCCAGACGTATGCCTTGACGGGCTTCAGCGTGAGGTCGGGGCGCAGATAGATTTCCGCGCCGTCGGTGGGGAGTACCTCTCCGCTGAACTCGCTGTTGAGCTCGGCTTCTGGCAGCTTGTCGGTGTCTTCGAAAACAGGGGCTATTCGTGCGTCGTAGTCTTCTCCGTCAAATATGGCGGCGTGGGTCACGGGACCGGCTATGCCTGCCTTCCAATCTGTCGGATAGGTGGGGTAGGCCTCCTTAGAACCGTCGATGTAGGTCAGCTCCAGCACGCCTCTGAACGCACATTTCTTGCCTATCATGCCGTCGTGGCCAGCGGGGGTTATTATCTTGTCTGCCCACCAGCCTGGCGTCACCTGTACGGAGAGCAGGTTGTTGGCGTCTTTGCGCGTGTTGATGAGGGGTGTTATGTCGTAGGTGAACGACCGTTTGGTCTTGGCGTAGTGGGTGAATCCGGGTTTCAATATCTCGTTGCCGACGCGCTTGCCGTTGACATACAGGTCGTAAACGCCAAGTCCAGAGGTCATCCATTTGGCTTTTACTACCTTCTGCGGGCCGTTCATCACGGTGCATATAAACCAACTGGCGCCGTCGGCGGCACGTGTGCCGTCTTCCACTCTGCCCGTTACGACTGGTGCATCGGCTGCCGAAATCCATTTGGAGGCTTCCCAATCCACGTTGTCTAACGGCGCGGTGAGTGTCGCTTGGCCGTTGGTGGAGTTGTGACATGAGTTTA
>JALEVZ010000022.1 GCA_022788105.1 Prevotella sp.
TTTGGCTCTCGAACAAGGAGGCGCAAGTGTACCTCGGCGTGGGCATGGACTTTCTCAAAAACCTCCGTTCAAGCGGACGTATCTCGTTCTTCAAGGTCGGCACTACGGTGTTCTACCGCAAGCGCGACATTGACAGGCTCAGTGAGAAAAACAGAGTATGTTAAGGTTAATAGTACATTCATAATGGTTTTAAAATCTTTTGTTTCGGCGATATTTTAATCGCTTCGTCGTGAGACGGTTTTCTACACTCATTGTAATAATTATTGTAATAATTCCATTAGGTTATAATGATTAAAACTATGAATTGAGTCATATTTATATGTTGTTTCAGGCGTGAAACAAAAACCTGCGGTCGTCGCGAGATGGTCGCAGGCTTTAAAAACAACGCGGAGTGGTGCAAAGGTAAGCACGTGTGGGTCAAATTTCTTTCATAGGGTTAATACAGAATCGCTCATAATTAGTCAGTCGTAAGTTAAATAAGCAGTTATCTCACAAGATGCAGGTGTCGTAACCGCCTCCGCGACTTGAATTTGTTATTGTTTTGGTAGAAACCAGTTTGTAGTTGATTTAAATTTATTGTTATTATTTGATAGAATTTCCCGCAAATCTGCGAAGACAAGCGGGTTTTACAAGGTCGGAATGCACGATTGGAAGTGCAGAGAACTATGGATAGGGCGCAGTTGTTTGTTAGAGCTTTGAATATTCTGGATGATGCCATTTTGTTGAGTACATTATGCCCGAGCCTCGGAAAGTTCTTGCGGGTCGCACCGCTTCCGACCACAAAAAGACGTTCTTTGAAATATTGGCACACAGAAGAAAAGCATATAGGACGGCGCGAGACTAACAATCCAAGACCGCCGCCCGAGGATGCTGAGTAACGAAAGACCTGCTAAAGCGTCTCCCGACGTAGCGAAAGCCGTGCAAACGGATAGAATGAACCATGCCGGACTCTGAATTGCCGGCACAGGCAAAGCGAAAGGGAACGCAGTAGGCTGCACGTTGAGCGTGCAAGACGGCCGCACCGCAAAACGTCTGTAAAGGTGCGGAAAACAACAGACAGAGACTTTGTTTAGTGTTTGTCATATTATATAATCAAAGAGGAGAGTGCGCGATTGGTAAGGCGAAGTCCTCGGAACTTTATATGAGTTACGGGACTATGATACTGGTTCGATTCCAGTCTCTCCTCCTGCTTTCTAATTCTTTTATAATACATGTAACTGATAATTTCAATCATTCAAAGGGCAATTGTGTGTGCCGTTCGTGAGGATAGCACACATTATTTTTTTAAACAAATTAAATACCGCTGGAACGGCGGAAATTCAAGCGTGTGGAGATATGGCTGGAGGTTGCTCTGGGCAGCCCACGAAGCCCCGAAATCTTTAGTTTCGGGGTAGTTCACCTAAAAGAAACTAACATGAAGCAAACGAACATCTACAGCCACAAAGGATGGCTGAAAGAAATAACAATTCGGGAATATCCGTATTCTTCCGCCGGGGAGATAGCCGCAAGACACGGCGTTTGCAGCGGCTCGGTATGGTACTGGGTTAAAAAACTGAACCTCCAGCAGACGGACGAAACGAAAGCCCGAATACTCGAAAAGACGCATGGGTGTATCGCAAACACAATCAAGACAAATCCCGAGGCCAAACGAAAAAGCATGGAAACGAAAAAGCGCACATGGATGATGGAGCGGTTCCGCGTAATGTCGGGGATGCCTCAGAAGACAAAATTGCGCATTGCGATGCGGCCCACCAAGGCGTACAAGGCGATATGGTACCTGGTGAATATGCGCAACTACTTCCGCGACATTGAGGTGGGTGGCAGGTTCACGCTCTATTACGATGAACAAACGAAACGCTCCGGCAAGGAAGACTACTACACGAAATCCTGCGGACTGACGTTTGAGCAAGTGTGAAATTAGTTTTCCATAATATTATTTTATTAACCATTAAAACTAAGCCGACAAGGACGGCTTGCAGGTGCGAATCCTGCCGTTTTGAAAACTTTTTTGATTTTTGATTAAACTTGTTCTGTAACAAGTAGGGATTGCGTCATGAGCACCTGTAAGCATGAACGCTGCAAGCAAGGAGTGATGGGTTCTTTTCATCTATGTTTGTAACAATTCAAGCCTGTCATGTACCGAGCCTCTGGGAGCAAAACACACCGAGCAGGGTTGAAATCCCTGCAATCCCTCTATTTTTTAAAACGACTGAATGTTATGGGAATTATATTTTCATCGGTTGTCATAGTCCTTTTGCTCGTCGTATTCGCAGCTGTCACCCAGGCTGCGGTCGAGTACTTCATCGACTGTGACGACAATAACAAGGAAAAGGAGATGTAGCTCATGGGTAAACCAAAAGGATGTCACGACTGCATGTGGGGACACTGGCCTGAGATGTGCAAAGACCCGAAGCGAGACCCGAAGTCAAGTTATTGTTGCTGCCAGTGGGAATGGCGACACGAATAAAAAACATACGGTATGAACATAAACGAAGTGTATGAGCGTATCCGAGAACGAGAGTCGGGCGCAAGTGCAGAGTCTCGTACACGAGCAGAGCTGCACATACAGAAGATTAAGGAACTCCGAGAGAAGCACAAGGCGGTGATTAAGATGCCGCACACGAAAGCGTGCGACATGGTGAAATACTGCCTTGCCATCGACAGAAACCTCGGAATCAACCGAATACATGAAAATGCGTTCGGGTTTATCTTCTTCAAGTATCAGTAACTAATTCTAAAAACATAAAGCAATGAGAACAAGAACAGCAAAGTGGTATGAAACCACGGTACGCTACGAGCGTTCAAAGGGTGACGAAAGCAATATTGCCACGGAATCATACGCCGTAGACGCACTGAGCTTCGCGGAAGCGGAGCATCGAATTACAGAGGAGATGGAACCGTTTTGGTCGGGCGAGTTCGACGTGAAGAAAATCACAATCGCTCCGTACGCCGAAGTATTCTTCTCCGAAGATGAAGACGACGACAAATTCTTCCGTGCAACCGTCGCGATGATCACGCTTGACGAGCGCACCGGCAAGGAAAAGAAAAACAACGTCAACTACCTCGTTCAGGCAGAGAACATCGAAACGGCACGCCGATATGTCGTAGATGCGTTTCTCAATACGCAGATTGACTACGAAATCAACCGCCTCGTAGAAACAAAGATACTCGATGTGTTCGAGAAATAGTAACAACTAAAAACATCATAACAAATGGAAAATAACGAATACGAAGTGCTGCAAGTGCAGCATGATCAGAACATCGTTCAGTTAGACGCAGTAGAGCGTGCCAACGTGGACTCGCAGGTGGCAACCGCAAAGCAATATCCGAGAAACGTCACACGAAGCATCAACAACTCAATTGCCATGGCGACTATGGATATGAATACCGCACAGAGCTGCGGTTACGCCCTCCCTCGCGGTGGCAAGCCTATCACCGGTCCGAGCGTGCATCTGGCTAAGCTAATCGTGTCCAACTGGGGAAATGTGCGTGCCGAAGCAAAGGTCGTTCAGATTACCGACAAGCAGGTCATAAGCCGTGGCACATGTTGGGATTTGGAAAACAATGTGGCGACAGCTTTCGAGGTACGCCGTTCTATCGTAGGCAAGGGCGGTCAGCGGTATTCTGACGATATGATTACCGTTACAGGTAACGCAGCAAATGCTATCGCATACCGCAATGCTGTATTCTCTGTTATCCCGAAGGCTGTTACCGATAAGGTGTATCAGGCGGCACAACACTTCATCACCGGCGACCTCTCTGACAACGACAAGCTGATTGCTACACGCAAGAAGTGTATCGACTACTTCAAGGATGAGTACGGCATCACGGAAGAGGAAGTTATAATGATTTGCGGAAAGCAGACCGTCAACCAAATCAAGGCTGAACAGATTGTCCTATTGCGCGGTATAATACAGTCACTCCGAGACGGCGACACAACCGTCGAAGAACTTATGAAGCCGTACCGCAAGGAAGAAAACAAGAAGAATGTCGCAGCAAAAGCAGCCGAAACCGCTGTAGCTAATGCAACGAAAAAGGAGAAAAAGGAACTATGAATTTTCCTGAGTTAAAGAAAATCGTTAATACAAAGAAATGTTTGTGTTTATCAGACTTTCAAGATTTAACGAAAATGTATTACGAGTGTGAGTTTGAAGACAGCGAACTTGACGAATGGATCGACTTTGGTGCTTTTCTTTTTGGAGAAATAGCATACATAAATATATTTAGCAAAGTATTTACAGTGTCAAGTGTCGCGTACAGAAAACATACAAAAAAGCAAAAGACCTATCTTATGAAGGATGGTAATACAGGGTTGACCAAGATAGGAAAATCAGCAAACCCACATATCCGAGAACGTACTTTGCAATCAGAGAAGCCGACTATTTCTCTTATAGCAAAAAGCGAGAAAAATATCGAAGAGTTCTTGCATAAACGATATTCAGACAAAAGAGTTCGCGGTGAATGGTTTGCTCTGACGAAAGACGACATTAACGAAATTCTTAAATACTTCTAAAAAATGATAAGTACAGAAGGAAATCAGCGCGAAATCTCATGGTTTCGTAGTCGCTTCGGAAATTTCACAGGTTCCGAAGTTCACAATCTTATGAAGTCGGGTCGCAAGAAAGATGAGGTGTGGTCCGAAACGGCAAAGAGCTATATGTACAAGGTAGCCGCAGAACGCCTGTTCAACCCCGACTTCCTCAACGACGATGATGTGTTTGACGACTATATCCATCAGACGAACTTCACCTCCAAGGCTATGCAGTTCGGCATTGAGCAGGAGCAGTACGCCCGAGAGACATACATCAAG
>JALEVZ010000031.1 GCA_022788105.1 Prevotella sp.
CTGCGCGACAAGAACCGCAGCGCCAGCGACCGTACTGCCGAGCTTATACGCCTCGATTTGTTAGGTCAGACCGCCGTATTCACCTCACAAGGAGTGCCTTTCTTCCTCGCAGGTGAAGAGATGTTGCGCGACAAGAAGGGAGAACACAACAGCTTCTCATCACCCGACAGCATCAACGAGTTCAACTGGAACAACCTGAAACAATACCCGCAGGTGTTTGAGTACTACCGCAATCTGATTCAGCTTCGCAAGAACCACCCCGCTTTCCGCCTGTCAAAGGCCGACGCAGTAAGAAAACATCTTGAGTTCTTACCTACCGTTTGTACGACTGCTAACGCCGAAACTGCAAATGCCGAGACAGCCCAACAGCAGAAGGAAGAAGGATGCGTCATCGCCTTTAGGCTTAAAAATCTTGAAGGCATAGACACCTGGAGAGACATCATTGTCATACTAAACGCCAACAAGGAAGCCAAGACCATCGCTATACCGGAAGGCGAATACAGCGTGGCATGCAGCAATGGAGTCATCAATGAAGACGGCATCGGCATGCCACTGAAAGGTAAAGAAGCCACAGTAGACGCACAGTCGGCGCTCATTCTGTTTCAGAAGTAGAAGCAGATAACATTCTATTAGAAGCAGATAACACGCTAATAGGAAACAGAAAACATACCAACTGAAGAACTGATAAGACACTATAAGAAGTTTTGCATGCCCGCGACAAGCTCACAGCAAATCAAAGGCATGCGAAAACCAAATAACTTTAACTTAACTCGTATATGAAGAAGAACCTTATTTCTTTAGCATTGCTTATGAGTACAATGAGCATGAATGCAGCGGTTTCCGTAGACCGCATCGAGCCTACCAACTGGTACGTAGGCATGAAAGACACTTCCCTGCAGCTGATGGTGTACGGCAAAGACGTCAGAAACGCAGATGTAGAAATCAACTATCCTGGTGTGCGCATAGACTCCATCGCAAGACTGGACTCGCCCAACTACCTGCTCGTCTATCTCAACATCGATGGTGCCAAAGCAGGTGAGATGACACTTAACTTCAAGCAGGGCAAGCAGTCTAAGAAAGTGAAATATGAGCTGAGAGACCGCGCAATGGCAGGTGACAAGCGCATCGGATTTACCAATGAGGACGTGCTCTACATGCTTATGCCCGACCGTTTCGCCAACGGCAACCCGCAGAACGACGTCATCAAGACCATGCGCGACAAGACTTGCGACCGCAACGCGCCCAGCTTGCGCCACGGTGGCGACCTCGAAGGCATACGCCAACACCTCGACTACTTCAAAGAACTGGGCGTAACCACATTGTGGTTCACACCCGTTTTGGAAAACGACAACCCCAGCGACGGCAAGAGCAGTTCATACCACGGCTATGCCACGACAGACTACTACAAGGTAGACCCACGCTTCGGAACAAACGACGAATACAAGCGTCTGATTGACGAGGCACACCAGAACGGTCTGAAAGTGGTGATGGACATGATATTCAACCACTGCGGATATTACCATCCGTGGGTTGCCGACCTCCCATCAAAAGACTGGCTCAACACCCCCGAGTGGCTCGAAGACCAGGCAAAAGGCAACAAGGATGGCATCATTAAGACCAACGAAAAATATCTCCAGACAAACGGCAAGCTGACAACAGTCCTCGACCCCTACGCCAGCAAGTTTGATTTGCACCAGACAGTAGACGGATGGTTCGTGCCTACCATGCCAGACCTCAACCAGCGCAACCCGCACGTGCTGAAATATCTGATTCAAAACAGCGAATGGTGGATAGAAACTGTAGGCATCGACGGCATACGTATGGACACCTATCCCTATGCCGACGCCGACGCAATGGCACTCTGGATGAAGACCATCAACAACGAATATCCCAACTTCAACACCGTAGGAGAAGCATGGGTGACAGAACCTGCCTACACCGCCGCACTGCAGAAAGACAGCAAACTGTCTGAGAAGAACAGCCATTTGAAGACCGTCATGGACTTCGCCTTCTTCGATCGCATAAACCAAGCCAAGAACGAGGAGACCGACGACTGGTTTAGCGGCATGAACCGCGTGTACAATGTGTTCTGCTACGACTACCTCTACCCCAACCCAAAGAGTGTGATGGCATTCGTTGAAAACCACGACACCGACCGTTTCCTGGGCGAAGGCAAGGACACCGTAGCACTGAAACAAGCTATGGCACTGCTGCTCACCATCAACCGCATACCACAAGTCTACTACGGCACAGAGGTGCTCATGAACGGCACAAAAGCCATCACCGACGGCTATGTACGTTGCGACTACCCTGGTGGATGGACCGGCGACAAGCACAACGCATTTACTGCCGAGGGCCGTACCAAAGCAGAGAACGACATGTTCAACTGGATGAGCCGTCTGCTCCACTGGCGTCAAGGCAACGAGGTGATAACCAAGGGCAGCCAGACGCAGTTCTGCACACACAAGGGCATATACGTAATCGCACGCCAGTACAACGGCAAGAACGTCATGACCATCATCAACGGCAAACGCGAGGCCAACGAGCTTGACGTCAAGCGCTATGCCGAAATCATCGGCAACGCAGAGAAAGCCATTGACGTGACAACAGGACGCAACGTCATAATAAACCATAACATCAAGCTCCGCCCACGTCAGGCAATGATATTGGAGTTCTGATGACCATCTGAAACAGATTCCGTCATGTCCTCACACAAGGGACATGACGGTTTGTTTTTTACTATACTATCATCTGTAAAGCCACTGAATATGGAACATAAAACCACCGAATATGAAACATAAAGCCATCATTGCACTCGCCATACTGTCTTGCACGGCATGCTCTACAAACAAAGAGGACAAAGAGATAGAAGCCACAGCACTGGCGTTTATGCAAAACTACTTTGAGTGCAACTACAAAGAAGCGTACAGACAATGCACCGCAGAGTCGGAGAAATGGATTACTTTTGTAGCCTCCAACGTCAACGACTCAGACCTAACAGTAATCAACGCCATTGAAACAGACGCCAGCTTTGAAATAAAAGACATAGAACGTGAAAGCGACACGACAGCCACGGTAAAGGCAGAAGCAAACAACTACATGAAGATGTCTGCCATCACGCGCAAAGGAGAAATAGCAGAGAAAGACACCTACAGCCTCAATTTAAAGCGCCGTAACGGCAAATGGCTGGTAAATCTCACCGCTGTACCCACGGCAGAGAGATAGCGTCTGCAACCAATTATAATAAAAAGAAAAAGGGCTATATCGTGGTATGAAAACCAGATATAGCCTTTTTTTATTTGTTGAAATAATTTGCTTACTTCACCTTATCCACGATAGCCTTGAAAGCCTCAGGATTGTTTACAGCGAGGTCAGCGAGCACCTTACGGTTGATCTCAATGCCTGCCTTGTGGAGAGCACCCATCAGAGTAGAGTAGCTCATGTTCTCCAGACGTGCAGCAGCATTAATACGCTGAATCCACAGAGAACGGAAGTTGCGCTTTTTGTTGCGACGGTCACGATAAGCATAGGTCAAACCTTTCTCCCAGGTGTTCTTTGCTACCGTCCAAACATTTTTTCTTGCACCAAAGTAACCCTTGGTAAGCTTAAGAATACGAGTTCTTTTTGCTTTTGAAGCAACGTGATTAACTGATCTTGGCATAGTTTTTTCTTACTTTTAAAATGTTTGACTAATAAAATTAACGGAGGCAGAGCAAATCACGAACCTGCTTGAGGTTGCTGTTGTCTACAATTGTCTGATGAACCAGATTTCTCTTCTGCTTCTTTGTTTTCTTAGTCAGAATGTGACTGTGGTAAGCGTGATGACGCTTGATCTTACCTGTTCCGGTAAAGCGGAATCTCTTCTTTGCACCGGAGTTAGTCTTAACTTTTGGCATTTTTGTTTATTTAAATTGTTATTTATTATATGTGGCAACGCATATACCCGGCGTTACGCACAATTCTCGTATTACTCGTATTTATAGTGGGCTTTACTCGTTTGTCTCCTGCAGCTTCTTCATAGCTTCGTCGCTAATCTTAGCGTTTGCAAGGAGTCCAGAGTTTACAGCCTGTGCCTCTCGTTCTGCCTGTTCCATCTCTTTGGCCTCAGCCTCACGCTTCTCGCGGTCCATCTTCTGCTGGCTCTTCTTTACGACAGCCACCTTCTTAGGTGCGAGGTAGAGGAACATCTTCTTTCCATCGAGCTTCGGCAACTGCTCAACCTTGGCATATTCCTCAAGATCGTTGGCAAAGCGCAGCAACAGCACCTCACCCTGCTCTTTGAAGAGGATAGAACGTCCGCGGAAGAACACATACGCACGAACCTTGTTTCCCTCTGAGAGGAACTCCTGTGCATGCTTCAGTTTGAACTGATAGTCATGCTCGTCGGTCTGCGGTCCGAAACGAATCTCCTTAATATCAACCTTCACCTGCTTCTGTTTCATTTCTTTAGCACGCTTCTTCTGCTGATATAAGAATTTGCTGTAGTCGATGATGCGACAAACTGGAGGCTGAGCGTTAGGTGATATCTCAACAAGGTCTACGCCCTGTTCACGAGCCATTTCCAAAGCCTGACGAGTCGACATAACTGTTGATTCGCCCTCACCTGCAATTCTCACTTCCCTGACGCGAATTTGCTCATTCACGCGGTACTGGTTCTTCATTTTGTCATTTTTCATCCAATAACTTTATATAAGCGGCTGCAAAGTTACTAAAATTCACGCTATTACACAAATTATTTCTTTCTATTTTTTGTCCGACAACCCTGTTTTAATCGAAAATCGGAGGAACAACAGGTCAAAAAAGGCTTTTCTGCGACAATAGAAGGAACGTCAGGAACGAAAACGCTGCATAGACAACACGCAAAGCACGATGCCCACTCAAAAAATCGGGAAACACCAAAGAAAGCAAAAGTGCGGTTTTCGTGACATTTTGCTACGATTCGACCGATAAAACTTACGCCAATTCTTAACATGTCTTAAAATAGCCATGACATTCCCATTTGGCCCCTTTAACGTCGCCACTACGGCCCTTTGGCGTTGTCACTACGGCCCTTTGAGAAGCCCAAATAGGCACTATCATTTTGTCAAACGGGCGTAATGGAAAAACCGTGGGATTTCAGGCGTTCCGCCGTGGCATAAAAACAAAAAAGACGGGCAATCCCTCCTTTTACGAAGAATTGCCCGTCTTGTATATAAAATCCATACCTTACGCCCTACCCTACAGGGCAAAAGGTCAGAATCGATATGTCATAGTAAGCAGCAGTTGGTTGCGCTTGTTGCTCACCTTTACACCTTTTGCATAATTGTCTATGCTCATCTTCTGCACTACTCCAGCATCGTTTTTAACGAAATAGTCGGCGTAGCTATCCATGAATGGGTGGAAATCGCCGTCGGTCTGCGAATGTTGGAAAGCGAAATCGAAGCTAAACTTGTCTACGGTGTAGCCCAAGCCAAGAGTATATCTGTTCGTCTCTTTCCAGTTCGTATAGTCGGTTGCCGAGCTGTAGTTTGAACCATAAGAGTCAAGTGAGCCGTCTTTGTAGCCGTCGGCACGGAACATCGGCGACACATAATTATATCCAGCACGCAGCGTGAAGTTTGCTGGCAGCTTGACTTCTGCGCCCACCTTCAGCGTAGACACACCCTTCAGCGTAGCCTTTGTGTGACGATTCATGTTGTCGTCGCTGTGGCTCTGGTCGTAGATGTCGCCGAAATAGTCGACATAAGAGCCGTCGTTGACACGTGAGTCAAGGCTTCCGTAGTCGGCATACTCATACGTAGCGCCGAGTGCAAGGAAGTTGTCAACGGTATGACCGAGACTGACACCGAATTTCCACGGAGTGTACACCTTATAGTCATAAGACTCGTTGGCGTAGTATCTCGGGTGTGCGCCCTCCACCTGTGAGTTGTTAATAAGATAGGTGTAGTTGCGTGTTGTCAGGTCATACCACGTTGGTGACGTCACGTAAAGTCCGATTCTGAACGGAGAAGCCTCCACAGGACGGAATATAACACCTGCACTTACGCTATAGCCCACACCCGTTATGCGGCGCTCGTCAGACACGGTGACATCGCCAATAGCATGGTCGGCGGCATTGAGCAGCTGCTCGCTGTATAGCGACTGGCCTTTGTAGTGTACGTCATGGATGCCGACAGTCAGTCCGAGATAGACGCGGTCGTTGATGTTTCCGCTCATATTGAAGTCATATTCTCCGATATATCCTGTGTTGGCACGGTCGAAAGTGTATGACGACGCATCGTTATAATAGAGGTTGCCATTGGTCATCATCAGCGCGTTGTAGTACAGGTTGTCGAGCTGCGAAGTGAAGTAGTTGGTACCACGATAGGCGCCTGACGACTCTTTTATGTTGACTTCTGTGACTCCGGTCCTATCAACGTCGCCCAAAGCCTTTATAAACGACAGTTTGTTCTGCGACGCTCCAGACAGATGGTCGGCAGTAGAGAGTATGTAATTGAAGTTTTTGCTCTTGTGATAATTGAAGCCAAAGTTCATAAAAGAGCGGCGGCCGCTGCGCATAGCATACACAAAGCCAACCTGGTCGAAGCTCATCTTGGTCTTGTCGCCATACTTGAAGTCAGAGGCCTGGTCCTGTGTCACGAGGCCGAACGACGCACTGGCGACAGAGCGGCGGAAGAGTCCGATGCCCGCAGGGTTGGTACCCATGGTCGAAATGTCTGCTCCCAAAGCCTCCATCGCGCCACCCATGCCCACATAACGGGCTGTGCCGTTGAGGTCGTTGTCCACCAGGCGGGTGTTCTCGTAAGTCTCTTGAGCATGCACACTCACCACACACGTCAAAAGTGCGCACACGTTTAAAAATATCTTTTTCATAATAGCTGTAAAAATCTAAGTAAAACATTAAACGAGTCTGTGGCGTGACACCACATTCACGCAGGAGCCGTCACGACAGCCCCCACACTGACAGATTATCTGCGTCCCATGCGCATGCCACCGCCACCCATGCCGGCGCCGCCACGTGAGCCACCGAACGAGCCACCCATTGAGCCGCCCATTGAGCCGCCATATCGTGCGCCGCCACCGAATGACGAACCAGAGGGCTGTGAATAGCGTGTTGAGCCGAAGCCGTTGGAGTGGTCAAAGCCGTGCGTCTGGTTGCGTCGTCCGCCAAAATTGACGTTGGTGTTGTAGTTGCGGTAGTCTGCGCTGTTGTTTCTGTAAGAGTTGCCACGCGAGCCTTTTCCTGGGCGGCGTATGCCACTAACATAGTTGGAGCGATCGTAATATTGCAATGTGCCAGTGTGTCCGCGGCGTACTGCCACTACTGGGCGCGTCCAATAGCCTGGATAGCCCCATCCTCCCCAATAATAAGAAGAGTAATATGGCCATCCCCAGCCGTAATATCCATATCGCCACGGACCGTACCAGCCAGCGTAGCCATACATCCACGGGTCATACCATCCGCCCCATCCACGACTCCAATAGGGTCCGTAGAACGGGTCGCCATAATATGCCCACGGGGCGTACCAGCCGTCAAACATCTGCATGCGGCGGCAGCACTGGTAGTCGTCGTCGCTATAGTCGGACATGGCACGGGCGTGTCGTCTTGGCGTCGCCGTCACGGTGCTGTCGAGACCTATGCTGTCTGGATAGACACCGCTGCCTGCTTCAAAGTCTATAATGTCCATAGCAGCAGAATCTGTAGCCTCTATATTGCTGTAAGTGCTGCGCAACCGTCCGCGGCGGTTGTAGTCGTCTACGCTGCGGTTGCTGCCTGCATAATAAGCTGGGGCATCATTCCATTCGTTTTCCTGTATTCTTGTCACGTCGCGTACCACCTTCTTTTCTTTCTTCGGCACGAAATACATGTCGTCGGTCTGGGCGAAAGTTGACGACGATACCAACATGACCAGCATGAGAGAAATCTTTATTGTCTTCATAGTTGTAATCTCCTTTTTGTCTGTTTCACGCCACAGCAATGTGCCGGCTTTGTTGTTGTGCATTGTCACGGACGATGCTTTACAACCCGATCTTTCATTGCTGCGTCTGCAAAATAACAACATTTTATATTGCAAAATTAAGGAAAAACCCTAAAGAAGGGTAGGTTTTCCCCTATTTTTTTATATTTTTGCAGCGAAAAGGGACATCTGCCTAAAGCCCCACAAGAAAATCTTGGGACTTGCGGCACACCATACCCCTACTCTTTCAAACTATAACACATCCAAAAAGCACATACCATCTTAAAGATATGGAATATACAGAAGTAAGATTCTCAATAGAGTGTGAGCCGGCCTTGAAAGACATTGCGGCTGACCTACTGACAGACATGGCGTCGGACTGCGGCTTTGAAGCCTTTACCAACGAGTCGGACGTGCTGACAGGCTATGCACAGACGGAAGAGTTTGACAAGTTCGGACTCGACAACATGATTGCCGAATTTCCTTTGGAAAATGTAACGATAACATACACCATAGACAAAGCTCCTAACGAAAACTGGAACACGACATGGGAAGACAACGGCTTTGAGCCGATAGACATCAACGGTAAATGCGTGATTTACGATGCTCGGCACGTCGACGACGAGACCGTTGCGAACGACGAGCGTATAACCATTCTCATCGAAGCGAAACAGGCGTTCGGCACTGGAACGCACGAAACGACAAGAATGGTGGTGTCGCAGCTCTTGTCGCTGGACCTGAAGGAGAAGAGCGTGCTTGACTGCGGATGTGGCACGGGCATACTCAGCATTGCGGCATCAAAGCTCGGTGCGGCAAACGTTGTGGGCTACGACATTGACGAGTGGAGCGTCGATAACACACGCCACAACGCCGAACTCAATGGCGTGGAGGAAAAAATAGAGGTGCTGCACGGCAACTCAACGGTGCTGAACCACGTGAGCGGCGTGTTCGACGTTGTGCTTGCCAACATCAACCGCAACATTCTGATTGCCGACATGGGCAACTTCTGCAAAGTGATGAAGCACGGCACCACGCTCATAATAAGCGGTTTTTACGAGGAAGACATACCTCTGCTGCTTGAAGAAGCAAGCAAACACGACCTGAACGAGACAAGACATGTCGTGGAAAACAATTGGGCTTGCATCGTGCTGACATATAAATAAGTTAAGCGTCGCATGCCTGCGGCATGTTGATAGTAAACAAGTAGACGAGTTGACAAGCTGCTACCAAAACTCATTAATCTTTGTTTATAAAGAGTTTTGGGTATAAAGCAAACAGCTTGTCAACTCGTCAACTTATCTACTGACAGCAAGTTGAAAACTTGCGAAACCTTTTTTAAAAAAAGAAGCGCCTACAAACGGGGCGCTTCAACATCAATAAGCATGGCATTACCAGCTGTCGTCCTGGTTGCCAATCGTCAGTTTCTTAAGGTCATAGTATGAGCCATTGTAGATATTGAAGTCTACATAGCCTTTTATGCCTGGCAACCTGCCGACATCGGTGTGCTGCCAAAACTTCCACGGGCCACGATATTCCACCTTGTCTACATAGTAATGGGCTATCCAATACGGATAATCCTCAAAGACGGGAGTGCTCAAATACTGCTCCTTAAATTTATAATAGGTGTATAATATCGGTTTGACGTGGTATTTATCCTCTACGATATGGAGCCAAGTCAGAACATCTTGCTGAAACTCCTCCACGCTCTTGTCTGCCGGTTTGTGTTCGACATCAAGCACTGGAGGGAGGTCGCCCTTCTGCAAATGCACTTTCTGCAAGAAATGATAAGCCTGTGAACGCGCCGACGACATGTTGCTCCAAAAATGATAAGCCCCACGAATGTAGCCGTTTTCACGGGCTTGATAGAAGTTTTCTTTGAAGTTCTCATCAAGCCGCGAAGACCCTTCCGTCGCCTTTATCATTATAAATCGCAACGGACATCCTTCTATTGTAGCGCCACGTAGGCTGTTCCAATCAATCTCTCCTTGATAATGTGAGATGTCAATGCCGTGTATTTCATATCCCTTAGGATAGTTGGCATCTCCGTAAAGCGCACGCCATCTGAAACCGGTCGGACTCACAAAAAAAGCATAAAACAGCCAGGCGTACAGCAATGCGACACCCACGCCACCTATCCACCACGCCAAACGCATGTGCCGACTGATAATCCCCACCAGCCCTTGATGGCCGCGGGAGCGTCGGGAGCGCGAAGGACTGGAAGCGGTTTTGCGCTTTGTCTGCTTTCTTGTCTTTTCTGTTTGAGTCATTTCTGTCATTAAAAGAAATCGTATGGCACACGTTTATAAAAGTTGACGGATTGGCGAGGAGCGCAGTATGCCCTCCTTGTCAACCCGTCATTATATGCGTCTGATTTTCCTTGTGCTTTATGCTTAGGTGCCTCTTAGACTAGAATAAGGAGAGAGAATCTACCCCATAAAGTCAAGGACAGACGAAGCTAAAGATTACTCCTGCTCGAGTGCAAGAGTCTTTGTTGTCTGGTCGCAAACGTCGCTCGGACCCCAATACTGGATTGGACCAGGATAGATGTAGCATGTATTCTTTGCCCACTCGTCACGCTTAGCGGCAAAAGCCTTGAAAGGTTTGCCGTCGAGCTCAACGAGAGCCTTACGGATAACAGGCTTCATCTCGCCGTTACGACGCTCCATGTTCATCATCATGGTGATAGGCACACCGCCTGCCTTCCACTGGTCAGTACCTGCTGTGGTGTTCTTTACGATAGCCATGTAGCCAGTCTTGCCGTTAGCGATGAGCTGGGCAGCACTTGTACCTAGAGCGTAGCAGTAGTCTGCATCGAAGTTAGAAGGAGCAGCGCAACGTCCCTCGTAGCCAAAGAAGTGGTGCAGAGCAGAGAAGCTGCCTGTATATTTGCCCTCTTTCTTCCACTGAGCGAGCTTGTCACCTACCATCTCTGACAGCAGTTTCTCTGTCTCAATGAGCGATACCTGCACGTTGCCGTGGGGGTCGCGGTCGAGTGACAACTGACGAGCAACGCCCTCAGGCAGAGTCTCGAATGTTGCCTTGTTTGCCTCGCTGAGGTGAGCAAGGATGTACTCGCGCTGAGCGTCCTTGTCCAAGTCCTTGTAATCTGCACCGTGAGCAGCGAGCAAGTCGTTGAGCTCCTGGATAAGACGACCGATAGCGGGGATGAACTCGATAAGTCCTTCGGGGATAAGCACAACACCGAAGTTGTTGCCCTGGCTTGCGCGGTAAGCAACAGTCTCAGCAATCTGCTCAACCACCTGGTTAAGAGTGAGGTCCTTCTGCTCAATCTCCTCAGAGATAAGGCAGATGTTAGGCTGTGTCTGGAGAGCGCACTCAAGAGCGATGTGAGAAGCAGAGCGACCCATCAACTTAATGAAGTGCCAGTACTTACGTGCAGAGTTGCAGTCACGCTCGATGTTACCGATAACCTCAGCGTAGGTCTTGCAAGCAGTGTCGAAGCCGAAAGAAGTCTCAATCTGGTCGTTCTTCAGGTCGCCATCGATAGTCTTCGGACAGCCGATAACCTGTACGCCGTAGTTCTTGGCAGCATAGTACTCAGCCAAAACGCAAGCGTTGGTGTTAGAGTCGTCACCACCGATGATTACGAGAGCCTTGATATCAAGCTCACGCAGAATCTCGATGCCCTTCTCAAACTGGTCTTCCTGCTCAAGCTTTGTACGGCCAGAACCGATAAGATCGAAACCGCCGGTGTTGCGATAATCAGCGATAAGCTCGTCTGTAATCTCGATGTATTTGTGGTCAACGAGACCGCCAGGACCCATAAGGAAGCCATAGAGACGGTTCTCTGGGTTCAACTTCTTAACCTCGTCAAACAGACCTGAGATAACGTTGTGGCCGCCAGGAGCCTGACCACCGCTAAGGATTACACCCACGTTCATAGCCTTGTGAGTCTCGCTCTCAGCAGGAACGAACTCCACGAGGGGCATTCCGTATGTGTTAGGGAAGAGCTTCTTGATTTCTTCCTGATTGTCAACGCTCTGTGTGGCAGCGCCTTCTTTGATTGTTACAGCACCCTGAAGAGCCTTAGGCAGCTTAGGCTGGTAAGCGGCTCTCGCTTTCTGCAATGCACTTTTTTCCATATAATTTGTATGTAAAACTAAAATAACTTGTTTATTTTCGGTATGTTCTAAAAATTCAGGTGCAAAATTACGCTTTTTATCCGATATACTAAAACAAAAGAAAAAGAAAACTGATTTTCTACACATTTTTTTATGTTTCTTTTGTACATACTTTTTTTTTTCATATCTTTGGACGTGATTAAAGCAAAAAGAAATATGGCAAACAAACGTATTTTAAAGAGAACAATAAATTATGTATGCAGCGATCTGTTCGCAGAGTGTATTGCATCGTCGCTGTACAGTGGTAATTCTGAGGCCGAGAACACCAACGCACTTCTCGTTTCTATACTTGTAATGCACAACGATTTTGTTCGCAGAGTATCGCACCCTGAACCTGGTCTAAAGCCCAAAGCCTACTACAAGGCTCTCACCAACGACCTCAACAAGCAAATAGATGAGATCATTGGCCAAATCAACAACATTGAGTAACCAAGGAACGGTAAGCCAACCAAAGAGGTCATAAAGGCCTTGGCAAGGTGTGTAAAATTGGAGTTGAAGACTTCTCTCCAATATTACACACCTTTCTCTACATTTACACCATATTATAATAATAGCAACATCAACACAACACACACATGTGGAAGAAATTTTGTAACTGGTATCTTTACAAGCATTTGGGATGGAAAAAAGAAATCACCGTCCCCCATCCCGACAAATACATAATATGCCTTGCCCCCCACACAAGCAACTGGGACTTTCTGATTGGACAACTTTATGCTGGCGCCGAAGGCATAAAGACTAACTTCCTAATGAAGAAAGAGTGGTTTTTCTGGCCTTTAGGACCTATCTTCCGCAAGTTAGGCGGAATAGCAGTGTTTCGTGACAGACACACGAGCATGACCGACAACCTTGCCGAAACGGCAAAGGCAGCCACCACATTCAAGCTCTGCATCACCCCCGAGGGCACCCGCTCGCTCAACCCTGAGTGGAAAAAAGGCTTCTACTACATCGCGCTGAAAGCTCAAATCCCCATCCTTCTCTACGGCGCCGACTACGAGAAACGCCTCATCACCTGCACAAAGTCAATCATCCCGACAGGCGATTTCGACAAGGAGATGAGAGAAATAAAGCTCTACTTCAAAGACTTCAAAGGCAAAAAGCCTGAGTTGTTCACCATCGGTGAAGTGTGATTGCACTTCACCACCCCCATCGATTATTGGACCGAACATACCCATTCAAGGAACGAAACACATCCATTCAAGGACCGAAACACATCCATCCAATGACCAAAACACATCCATCCAATGACCGAAACACATCCATCCAACTCGGATAGGCCCCAAAAGTCACAAGACAAAAACACAACCGAACTAATGAAGACATTGATTCTTACACTTGCCATGACTGCAGCCACGCTTTGCCCCGCCACCGCCATTGCACAGACAGAAGACAGCGAGGCAAAGCTAAAAGTAAAGATTGAAGAATACCTTCAAAACTACAGGCCGCGTGGATATAACAATGGTGGAATCGCCCCGCAGATGCTCTCCTACTCCATCGACGACATGGAGCGCACACTGACCGTCAACACAAACGAGACCCTGGCAACCATGAACCTCAACCCATCGGCTGTCAAGAGCTTGTACAAACACCTCAGCAAGTCGCTGCCACGGCCGTTCAACAAATACAGTCTACACGTCATCAGCTGCGGACTGCCTATCGAACAACTATACATCGGGGCGAGCGGACCATGCAAAGGCATCAGACGCGGCCAATGGGGAAACATCGACTACACCGGCAAGCCATGGGTACAAAACATTTCTTCGCCCAACAAGACAACCCTCGGACTGTTCAACCGCCACATTTCGCTATGGGCAAGCCACGGCACCTACTACGACGCCAACAAGCAAATATGGAAGTGGCAGCGCCCGATACTGTTCGGAACAACCGAAGATTTGTTCACACAGACCATCGTGGTGCCATACCTCATCCCCATGCTCGAGAACTCCGGAGCAGTGGTCTACACACCGCGCGAACGCGACTGGCAGACAAATGAGGTCATTGTAGACAACGACACGCCGGGCCACTACTACCAAGAGAACGACAGCAAAGACTGGCGAACAGCGCCATTGAGAGGTTTTGCCACGCGGCATGGAGTCTACCACGACGGCGAAAACCCCTTCATGGCTGGCTCGGCACGCATGACCGTGACGGCAAAGAACAAGTCCACCAGCGAAGCCTCCTACCAACCCAACATTCCTGAAGCCGGCAAATACGCCGTATATGTAAGCTACCAGACAGTAGAAGGCAGCACCGACAACGCCCACTACACCGTCTATCACAAAGGGCAAGCCACCGAGTTCAGCGTGAACCAGCAGATGGGCGGCTCCACATGGGTCTATCTCGGCACCTTCGACTTTGACAAAGGCTGCAACACATACAATCGTGTGGTCGTGAGCAACAAGTCAACACGCAAGGGTGCTATTGTCACGACAGACGCCATACGCTTTGGTGGCGGCATGGGAAACACAGAGCGCGGAGGGATAACCAGCGGCATGCCACGTTGTCTTGAGGCAGCACGCTACAACGTGCAGTGGTCTGGAGCACCCTACAACGTGTACAGCACACGCAAGGGAACCGACGACTACGCCGACGACATAAACTCACGCTCCTTAGCAACCAACTGGATGGCTGGCGGCTCCACGTACATGCCCACCATTGACGGCAACCGCGTGCCCATAGAGTTAAGCCTCGCCATACACAGCGACGCAGGCTACGACTCCTTCGGCAACGGCATAATAGGTTCGCTGGCAGTATGTACCACCGACTTCAACGACGGTCTGCTGAACAGCGGCGCATCGCGTATGATGTCCCTCGACTTTGCGAAAGCGCTGCTCAACAACACCGACAAGGACATAAGAGCAAAGTACCGACAGTGGGCTAAGCGCTACCTGTGGGACCGCAACTACTCCGAGACCCGTTGCCCAGAGGTGCCATCGGCAATACTCGAAACACTGTCGCACCAAAACTTCCCCGACATGCTGATGGGTCAAGACCCCAACTTCAAGTTCACACTTGCACGGTCTATCTACAAGACCATACTGCGGTTTGTCAACGCACAGCACACCCGTCCATGCGTCGTGCAGCCCCTGCCACCATCAAACTTCCGCATCGACCGACGTGAAGACGGCACCATAGACCTGGCATGGACTCCGACCATCGACCTGCAAGAACCCACCGCCATGCCTACAGCCTACAATCTGTACATAGCAGAGGGCACAGGAGGGTTTGACAACGGCCGCGAAGTAAGCGCCACACACTACACCTTCAGACCCGAACCAGGCGTAAAGTACAACTTCCGCATAACAGCCAAGAACAAGGGCGGTGAAAGTTTCGCT
Organism: Prevotella sp.; assembly: GCA_022788105.1. Lineage (GTDB taxonomy): Bacteria > Bacteroidota > Bacteroidia > Bacteroidales > Bacteroidaceae > Prevotella. The sequence continues at coordinate 15,415 of JALEVZ010000031.1, forward strand.
ACAGAAACGTTGTCGGCATGCATTAATCCCAGCGCCACGAAGACCATACTCATAGTCAACGGCTTCAACCGCCTGTCCGCACCAGCTGTCATAGACAACGACTCACAACAGGGCTTTGACCTGACGAGAGACATCGGAGTGCAGCGCGGCATATACGCCGGGTGGAACGGTCCGCAGACCTGCTTCAACAAGTCGACAATGGGACGCGAAGGCCCCGGCGGACTGGGCTACGGCAGCAACGAGATGGCAGGAAAATTTGTGTGTGGCAACGAGTTCAACTACGCGTCAGCACACGCCGACGCCATGACAGACAGCAAATACAACATAGTCAGTTGCTCGTCCAAAGCCCTTGAGGCAGGACTTGTCGACCCGACGAAATACGACTGCATAGACCTCATTCTCGGCCTTGAGAAAGACGACGGACACTCGCTCGTCAAGTACAAGACGTTCTCTAAAGCCATGCAACAGAAGATAAGTAAATACACACAAGGCGGCGGACGCCTCATCGTCAGCGGCGCGTTCATCGGCTCCGACATGACAGACGACGCCGAACGCGAGTGGATGGCGTCTACGTTGAAGACCTCGTACACATGTAGCGACAACAACGCCACCGCCTCTGCCGTCACCTTCGGCGTCGACACCAACTTTGAAATATACCGCACTCCCAACGCCAAGCACTACGCTGCACAACAAGTTGACGTCGTGTCATCGCTGTCGCCAGCCTACTGCGCCATGCAATATGCTGATGGCACGTCTGCTGCCGTAGCCTACGATGGTGCTGATTACAAGTGCTTTACGGTCGGATTTCCGCTTGAGTGCATAACCTCGCCCGTCAAGATGAGGCAAATCATGAGCGGAATACTCAACTTTGTGTTAAAATAGCGGTAACACTTGACAAAACGTCACCATTTCGGCGCTTTTGCTTACGCCAATTCTTAACGTATGTTAAATACCAACCGATTTTGCCACTACGACCCTTTGGCGACCTCACTACGGCCCTTTGACGTCGCCACTACGGCCCTTTGACAAGCCCAAAAGGCAAATATCATTTTGTCAAACGGCACTACTCGCCATACAACGAAAAACGGATATCACTCACACGAGAGCGATATCCGTTTTCTTTTACCCCTATTCGGGCTTTATGTTCCTATTCAGGTTTGCATCGACTTCTGCCAAATCGCGACGTTGGTGACCACATTATGGTGTGCCACAACGAGTCGGCGGCAGAAGCAACATGCCGTAACCTATCGTTATGCATTACTTGCAAGACTCTACGCCAGCCTCGGGCTGATGCTGCGGACGGAGCAGGTCGTTGACGGTCTTCACGGGGTTGAAGGTCTCGATGGGCACTTCTACAAACACCGTGTTCCAGTCGCTCATGGCGCCATTCCACAGACCGGGCAACTCAAGAGCCTTCAGCTCGCGGCCATTCTTGCTCTTTGAGCTGATAAATCCAGACTGTCTGTCAACGAAATCGGGCAGATTGAACTTCTCACCCTTGTAGTCGCGAGTGCCGCAAACGAGGTCAACGGGGTTGAAGTGTGTGCCGTTTTTGAACATGGCTACATACTCGCTGTTGTTCTTGTCTATCTGGCTCGACTCGAGAATCTGAAGCGACACGGTGCCGTCGGCATTGTAGCAAAGGAACGGACCGCCACCAGGCTCGCCCACGTTCTTCACCACTCCACACACGCGCATCGGGCGGTTGAGTTTCTCTTTAAGATATATTACGAGGTCGGTGTCTTCCAGTTCCTTGATGTCTGACTTACGGCAGCAGAGGTCACGCTGCACAAATCTTATCATCTCCTCAAGGGTCTCGTGGCTGTATTCGCCCGACTCAAGGGTGCGCAGATAGTCAAACGCCTGCTTCTGCAGGGTGACAAGTATGCCGGCAATCAGCTTCTTGCCCTCTACGGTAGCGTCTTTCAGGTGGTCGGGCACCACGTTGTCGATGTTCTTTATGAACACCACGTCGGCGCTGATGTCATTGAGATTTTCGATGAGCGCGCCATGACCGCCGGGACGGAAGAGCAGCTTGCCGTCGTCGGTGCGGAACGGTGTGTTGTCGGGATTGGCTGCAATGGTGTCAGTGCTGGGTTTCTGTTCAGAGAAGTCAACGTCATATTTCACACCAAACTTCTTCTCATAGAGCGGCAACTTGTCCTCCACGGTCTTCTCAAAGAAGGCGAGGTGCTCGTGCGACACGGTAAAGTGTACGTGCGACTTGCCTTCCGACTGAGCGTAAAGGGCTGCTTCGACGAGGTGCTCTTCAACGGGTGTGCGCATGCCCTCTTCGTATTCGTGGAAGAGAAGCAGACCTTTGGGAAGCTGACCGTAGTTCAGTCCCTTAGGAAGCAGCAGGTTTGCCACCACGTCTTTGTAGCGGCCAGCCTCTATAAGCTTGCACACGCTCATGCCCTCGTTCTCTTTGCACTTTGCACAGAGGGCCTTACGGAACGCAAACTTATTTATATCGCCAAAGAATTTCTTTTCAAATTCGGTCTGGGGAGCGTCATAAGGCGCGTCGAGGAAGGCGAACAAATCTTTGAACATGCGGCTGGCAGCACCACTGGCGGGTACAAACTTCACCACCTGATGGCCCTCGCCGAGGTAGGCGTTCCATGCTTCGGCATAACGCTTCTGCTCCTCCTGCGTGGGGCTCATGATGCCTTTCTCCACACTTGCCGCCGCCTCTATGCGAATGAACGGGAAGCCGTTCTTTATCTCTTCAAGTTGGTGGCTGACTTGTTCTGCTGTCATCCCGCGCTGGGAAATCTGTGTTAAATCTTGTTCTGTTAGCATTTCTTTGTCTTTTTATTTTATTATCAGGTATTTAAAATTGTGCAAAAGGAAAATAAACACAGCACATTTGCCGCCCGTCTGAAGCGTTTGCTGAGTTCTGGGGTGAGTCTTATTGTGTGCTTGTCTGTATTGTCTGCTTCTTATATAGCAAAGATACAAAGTTATTCTGACACACTGCTTGATTTAAGATTTTTTAGCAGCGCCTTTGTGACGAACGACTATTGTGTACGGCAACACCCACCTATTTATATCTTATACTTGTTCTTGCGACGTGCCTTTTGCGGTTCATAGTCGCCGATAGAGGGTGCTGAGACGCCAGGATTGTCGCCCGACATGCGCATCTGCGCTCCACCGCCAGCCACACGACGGTACTTGTCCCATCGGGCACGGATGCGTGCCACGTAGTCGACAGTCTCGGCTCCGCGCATATAGCCGTGCTTGACAGCAGGGTCTGAATAGTAGGTAGGAAGCGAAAGTTTCAACACAAACTCTTCAACATCGGCCCATCGGTATGGGTTGCGGCCGTGTTTGCGCGCCAAAGCCATGGCGTCGCGTATGTGAAAGTGTCCGCCGTTGTAGCTCGCCAGCACGAAGTTTATGCGCTCGCTGTAGCTGCGCACATCGCCAAACAGCCCGTTCAGGCGCACAAGATATTTCGCTGCCGCCGCAATGTTGGCCTCGGGGGTGTACATATCTTCCTCTCTCAGGCCGAGAGTAGCGGCTGTCGACGGCATAATCTGCATTAGACCGCGCGCCCCAGCCCATGAGTAGGCACGCGGATCGAACGTTGACTCCTGGTAGCACTGTGCCGCCATGAGTCGCCAGTCCCACCAGACAGAGGGTGCATAGGCTTTGAACAAATGGTCGTAGGGCGATATTGTGCCGCGCGACGCGTCGAGCATAGGGGCATAGACGTGGCGGTGTACGCTGCCGACAGAGTAGGCAAGGCGCTCCTCGCGCTTGACCTGTGCAAGCAGTGAGGGGTTGTACCACCTGTTGAGTGTGTCGGCAAGTTGGCGGTTGTCTGTGCTGACAGCCCATGAAGTGGTGGCGGTAGTGGCGCCACACGACAAAACACCCTTGCTGCGGCGCGGTATCTGACACGCCACAATGTCGCCATCGCCACTTTGCAAGCGCTTCACCATGTCGGCAGTGTCGCGACATACTTCCACGCGAAGGCTCACTCCAAGCTGTTGCGCAAACTTCTCGCACAGCAGATATTGTGTTCCCATGCTACGCCCGCGGTATTCAAAATAGTTGTCTGGACCACTGATGGTGAGCATAATGAGCTCGCCTCCCGACACTATCTCGTCGAGTGATAAGGCGCCACCGACGGCGGTGCTGTCATCGTCGACGCCAATCTCTGTTCCCCATGGTGTTGTAACGCTCTGCTGTCGCTGTCGACACGCCGTCACAGCCAATGCTGCGCACAATATGTATAAATATTTCTTTTGCATACGAATACACCACAAAATTACGACATTATTTTGGAAATTACAGCAAAAATCATTACTTTTGCTACGAATTTACTCAAAATTAAGAAAATATGTTACGTATAGCAGTACAATCAAAAGGCCGATTGTTTGAAGACACGATGAATCTTCTCGCCGAAGCCGATATAAAAGTCAGCACCAGCAAACGCACCTTGTTGGTACAGTCAAGCAACTTCCCAATAGAGGTGCTCTACCTCCGCGACGACGACATTCCACAGAGTGTGGCAGGCGGAGTGGCAGACATCGGCATCGTGGGAGAGAACGAATTTCTGGAGCGCGGGGAGGATGCAGAGATTGTTTCGCGTCTCGGCTTCAGCAAGTGTCGCCTGTCTCTCGCCATACCTAAGGAGGTGAACTACAACGGACTGACATGGTTTAACGGCAAACGGATTGCGACCTCCTACCCCAACATATTGGGGAGGTTCCTCCGCGACAACAACATCGACGCACATGTCCACGTCATAACGGGAAGCGTTGAGATAAGTCCGGGCATCGGACTCGCCGACGGCATATTCGACATCGTAAGCTCTGGCAGCACGCTTGTGAGCAACAATCTGCGCGAAGTGGAGGTTGTGATGAAGAGCGAGGCGCTGCTCATCGGCAACAAAGACATGGATGCGGAGAAGCGCGCCGTGCTCGACGAGATGCTGTTCCGCTTCGAGGCCGTACGCTCTGCTACGGACAAGAAATATGTTATGATGAATGTGCCGAAGAGTCAGATAGACAACATCATCGAAGTGCTGCCTGGCATCAAGAGCCCGACGGTCATACCACTGGCTGACGAAGGTTGGTGCTCTGTACACACCGTGCTTGATGAGAAGCGCTTTTGGGAGATTATAGGCAAACTGAAGGAGCTGGGCGCACAGGGAATACTTGTCACCCCGATTGAGAAGATGATTCTCTAACACAGAGCGTGACACCCCTTGCGAGCTGGAATGTGCCTATGACAACACGACTATAAATAAGAATGGAAGTATGAACATAATAAAATATCCTGCACCCTCAGACTGGGCAAGCATCGTGGCGCGCCCACATATCGACATGACACACCTCAACGACACCGTCAGCAAGGTGATAGACGAGATAAGACAGGGCGGCGATGCTGCCGTGAAGAAATATGAGAAAGAGTTTGACCACGTCGAGCTCGACAGTCTGCTTGTGAGCAAAGACGAAATGCGTGCAGCACAAAAGCACATACCAGCAGATCTGTGGGACGCCATGCAACTGGCACATGAAAACATCAGAAAGTTTCATGCGGCACAGCAATTCAACGAGATAAAGGTGGAGACAGCACCCGGTGTGGTGTGCTGGCAGAAGGCTATTCCCATCGAACGGGTTGGCCTCTACATACCTGGAGGCACGGCTCCGCTGTTTTCCACAGTGCTGATGCTCGCCACTCCAGCCAAGATTGCGGGCTGTAAACATATTATTATGTGTACGCCTCCAGACAAAACAGGACACGTCAACCCTGCCATCCTAGCTGCTGCAAGCATTGCAGGGATTGACCATGTGTACAAAGCTGGTGGCGTGCAGGCAATAGCGGCAATGGCATACGGCACTGAATCGGTGCCCAAAGTCAGCAAGATATTCGGTCCCGGCAACCAATATGTCATGGCAGCAAAGCAGAGGGTGAGCCTCGACAGCGTGGCTATCGACATGCCGGCAGGACCGTCTGAAGTGTGCGTCATTGCCGACGCACAAAGCAATCCGCGCTATGTCGCCGCCGACCTGCTGTCGCAAGCCGAGCACGGGATAGACTCACAGGTTCTGCTTATCTCCACATCGGAGCAGACCATAGACGCTGTTGAGCAGGAAATAGGGCGTCAGTTGGATGTCCTGCCACGCAAAGACATTGCTGCCAAAGCTCTTGAGAACAGCAAGATAGTACTTGTCCACAACGGCGACGAGGCGATGGCACTGAGCAACGCCTACGCCCCGGAACACCTTATAATAGCTACTGCCGACTATGCGGAACTCGCAGAGAAGGTCGTCAACGCCGGAAGCGTGTTCCTCGGCAACTATGCCTGCGAAAGTGCAGGCGACTATGCCAGCGGCACCAACCACACCTTGCCGACGCACGGCTATGCCGACGCTTATAGCGGAGTGAACCTTGACAGCTTCATGCGAAAGGTCACATTCCAGCATCTCGACCGCGAGGGTGTGCGCTCCATAGGTCGTGCCGTCGAGACTATGGCTGAAAACGAACAGCTTCTTGCCCATAAGAACGCGATGACACTACGTCTGAGCGACATCGAGAAATCAAACACTTGAAACTAAAAATACTATAATGAGAACACTTGAAGATTTGTTGCGCCCGAACATTAGGGCACTACAGCCATACAGTTGTGCACGAAACGAATACAGCGGACACGAAGCCCGCGTGTTCCTTGATGCCAACGAAAACCCATACAACGCCCCACTCAACCGCTACCCAGACCCCGAACAGCGTGAATTGAAGAAGGTGGTGGCACGCATAAAGGGCGTGAAGCCAGAACAAATATGCCTCGGCAACGGCAGCGACGAGACCATAGACCTCGCCTATCGCTGCTTCTGCCGCCCAGGCATCGACAACGTTGTGGCTATAGAACCAACATATGGCATGTACAAGGTGTGTGCCGACATCAACGACATAGAGTATCGTCCTGTCACGCTTAACAGCGATTTTGACATAGAGGCAGACCGCATCTTGGGGGCATGCGACGCCAACACCAAGTTAATATGGATTTGCACGCCCAACAATCCTACTGGCAACGATCTTGACTACGACCAGATAACGAAGATATTGAACAACTTCGACGGCATCGTCATGGTCGATGAAGCTTATTCCGACTTCACACACCGCAGGGCATTCAGGTACGAACTCGACGAGCATCCTAACATGATAGTGCTCAACACCATGAGCAAGGCATGGGGACTTGCTGGAATCCGTCTCGGCATGGCGTTCGCACGCAAGGAGATTATAGACGTGTTTAACAAGGTGAAATATCCCTACAACGTCAACTTCCTTACACAAAACGCAGCACGCGACGCCTTCAAGTGCGCCATAGAAGTAAGCAAATGGGTCAGCACCATCATACTGGAACGCAACCGTATGACCGAGGCGTTCAAGATGTTGCCTATGTGTAAGCGTGTGTTTAAGTCTGATGCCAACTTCTTCCTCGCAGAGATGGTCGACGCAGACCGCATCTACCAATACCTCGTGGAGTGCGGCATAATTGTGCGCAACCGCTCACGCGTCACACTATGCCACAACTGTCTGCGCATAACCATTGGCACCAAGACCGAGAACAACGAATTATTGTCCGCCTTACGCACACTGAGTATAAGGTAAGAAGAAATATTATGACAACCACCATAAAGGAAAACACCACAACAAAGAGCACCCCGAAAGACGTTACTGAGAAAGAGTTCTCCAACACAGAGACATTTGTTTCAATCATATCCGAGGCACTTGCCTTGCCCCGAAAAAGCGTGTCGAACACGATGGCGCTGCTTGCTGACGGCTGCACCGTGCCGTTCATTGCGCGCTATCGCAAGGAGATGACTGGCAGTCTCGATGAAGTCAGCATCTTGAAAATACAGGAATATAACGACAAGCTGACTGAGACGGCAAAGCGTAAGAGCACCATACTGGCTGCCATAGCAAAGCAAGGAAAGCTGACAACGGAGTTAGAGAAGAGAATCAGCGACTGTTGGGACTTGAACACGCTTGAAGATTTGTACCTCCCATACAAGACGCAAAGACGCACAAAAGCACAGATTGCACGCGAGCATGGACTTGAACCGCTGGCGCGCAGCATCATGCTCAACTCCTGTCGCGACCCTTACGCCAGCGCCCAACGTTTCATTACGAAAGAGGTTACAAGCGTAGACGCCGCCATAAAAGGTGCGCAAGACATCATCACCGAGGAGATAGCAAACAACGAAGAGTCGCGCAAGATAACGCGAAACGAGTTTCGTCGCACCGCCACGATAAGCGCAAAGGTGGTCAAATCGAAAAAGGAGGACGACGATTGTCAGAAGTATTCTGACTACTTCGAGTTCTCCGAACAACTCAAGCGTAGCCCCTCCCATCGCATACTGGCAATTCTTCGTGGCGAGAAAGAAGGTTTTCTGAAAGTCAAACTGTCAACAAACGACGAGGCAGAAGAGCGCATCCGACGCCACTACACAAGGAGTTTTGGCGAGTGTGCAAAGCTCATGGGCGAATCGGCAGACAACGCTTACAAGCAGTACATATTCCCCGCCATAGAGCGCGAGTTCCTAAAGGCAGGTCGAGAAAAGGCTGAAGCAGAAGCCATAGAGGTGTTCAGCGACAATCTCCGCCAGCTGTTGCTCTCCGCACCACTTGGTCAAAAGGCAATCATGGGCATCGACCCCGGATTCCGTACAGGCTGCAAGGTGGCGTGTATCGACGCAGAAGGCAAGTTCTTACACTACGAAACAATCTTCCCTTTCCAGCATGAGGAGAAGGCGATGCAGCAGGTTCTGCGGATGGCAACAGCCTACAGCGTGGAAGCAATAGCCATAGGCAACGGCACAGCAAGCCGCGAAACGGAAAAGTTTGTGCGCTCAATAGCCTTCCCCAAGGCGGTTTCCATCTTCGTTGTAAGCGAAGACGGAGCGTCAGTCTACTCCGCCTCCGAGATGGCAAGACGCGAATTTCCAGACCTTGACGTCACCGTGCGCGGCGCGATAAGCATCGCACGACGCCTGATGGACCCGCTGTCAGAACTCGTAAAGGTAGACCCCAAGAGCATAGGAGTAGGTCAATACCAGCACGATGTAGACCAAACGCTGCTTAACAAGAGGCTGGAGCAGACCGTAGAGAGTTGTGTCAACATGGTAGGTGTAAACGTCAACACTGCAAGCGCGGAACTATTGCGCCATGTCAGCGGCATCGGTCCATCGTTGGCAGCCAACATTGTGAGCCACAGAAACGCGAATGGAGCCTTTAAATCAAGAGCCGAGCTGAAGCGTGTTAAAGGCTTGGGAGCCAACACCTTTACACAGTGTGCCGGTTTCCTGCGCATACCGCATGGCACAAACCCATTAGACAACACCGCCGTACACCCCGAACGCTACGCCATAGTCAAGCAGATGGCGGCAGACATAAACCACAACGTGCAAGACCTTATTGCCGACAAGAAGCTACAAGAGCAGATAGACATACGCAAATATGTCAACAACGACCTCGGCATGCCTACCTTGCAAGACATCATGGAAGAGCTAAAGAAGCCTGGACGCGACCCCCGACAGCAAATCGAAGAGTTCAAATTTGACGAAAATGTGACGTCAATGGACGACCTCCGCACAGGCATGGTGCTTCCCGGCATAGTGACAAACATAACCAATTTCGGAGCCTTCGTCAATATCGGCGTACACCAAGACGGACTCGTACACGTGTCGCAGATGAGCACACGATACATCGCTTCACCCCTCGACGCAGTGAAACTGCACCAGCAAGTCATGGTGAAGGTGACTGGAGTAGACACCAAGCGCAAGCGCATCTCACTATCAATGATTCTCGATTAATCGGTAAACTATGCACGAGACAAGCCGAAATATTTGGCTGTCTCGCATAATTTATCTAACTTTGCAAGAGGAAATACAACAGAGAAACACGCTAAAGACCGTGTGTGGGCATGACATTCATCATACCCACACATAATGGTGCTATGCAAATAGGTATTTAGTAAAGGAAACATCATCAAGACAATAAGGTAACATCATCAAGACAACAATGAAACAGACGAAGATTGTAGCTTCAATAAGCGACAGAAGATGTGATAAGGAATTCATACGCAAACTGTTCTTTGCCGGAGTTAACGTGGTAAGAATGAACACGGCACACGCCACCCCTGACGGTATTAGAACCATCATTAAGAACGTACGTGAAGTGTCGCCGCACCTTGCCCTGATGATAGACACGAAAGGTCCGGAAGTGCGAACCACAGGCGTGGAGGCACCGATTGAATACAAGACCGGTGACACCGTAAAGATATTCGGTCGCCCCGAGGTAGACTCCACCCATGACATCGTGAACGTTTCCTACCCCGACATTGCCAAAGACGTGAAAGTCGGCGACGACATGCTCTTTGATGATGGCGAGATAGACATGAAGATTGTAGGCTGCGACGGACCTATGCTTATTGCAGAGGTGCAGAACGACGGTGTGCTCGGAGCGCACAAGAGCGTGAACGTACCAGGCGAACACATTGCTTTGCCGGCAATAACACCCAAAGACTACAACAACATACTGTTGGCAATAGAAGAAGACATCGACTTCATTGCCCACTCGTTCGTGCGTTCTGCCGACGACGTGAGAGCCATTCAGAAAATACTTGACGAGCACAACAGCGACATAAAGATTATCTCCAAGATAGAAAACCAGGAGGGTGTCGACAACATTGATGAGATTATAGACGTCTCCTACGGCATCATGATTGCGCGTGGCGACCTCGGCATAGAAGTCCCCATTGAGAAAATACCGGGCATACAGCGCCAAATCATACAGAAATGTGTGATGAAGCACAAGCCCGTCATCGTGGCAACACAGATGCTGCACACCATGATTAAGAACCCACGCCCCACCCGCGCCGAGGTGACCGACATCGCCAATGCTATCTATTCATACACCGACGCGCTGATGCTAAGTGGTGAGACCGCATCGGGAAAATATCCGCTTGAAGCCGTACAGACCATGGCAGCCATTGCAGAGCAGGCAGAGAAAGACCGCTCCAAGCTCATAAGCATGGAGATTCCGATGAACGAGGGCTGCTCACAGAAGGAGTTTCTTGCACACGCAGCCATCGATGCGACCCGCAAACTCGGCGTGGCAGGCATCATCACCGACAGCGAGACAGGAGAGACGGCGCGCAACCTGGCATCGTTCCGCGGTCCCAACCCCGTGCTGGCAATATGCTATCGCGAGAAGACACAGCGCTGGTTGAACCTCAGTTTCGGCGTAATACCCATCTATCAGAGAGAGCACACCTCATCGGAACACATGTTCACTGCTGCTCTCCGCATGCTACGTCAGAAAAACTACATCAGCCTCGACGACAAGATAGCCTACCTCAGCGGTAGCTTCGGCGAGAAGGGAGGCACCACATTCCTTGAGATAAACAAGGTAAGACAGGTATTTGACAAGTCCTACGAGTTCCACCTCCCGCAACACGTGGAGCGCGGCACAAAATAAGCAGTCCGCCGAGGCAAGGAACCAACACATAAATTCACAGACAAACATGCAAGCAATATGAGACGCCATAAGATATATGAGGCAGACGACAAGATGATTACACTCATCAAAGACAACTACAACGTGCTGCAAAGTCTGGGATGCTTCGGCATAAGCCTGGGGTTTGGCGACAAGACCGTCAGCCAGGTATGCGAAGAACAAGATGTCGACACAGCGACGTTTCTCGCTGTCGTGAACTTCACGATAAACGGCGAACGTCCCGAAGACACCATGTCTGGTTCCTCAAGCCTATCGGTGGAGACACTGCTCCGTTACCTCAAGGCGAGCCACGACTACTACATTGGCTTCCAACTGCCGTTCATCCGCAAGGAGTTGTTCGACGCCATAGACAACGAGAGCAGACTCGGCAAGCTCATCATGAAGCTCTACGACGAGTATGCACGTGCCATTGTGACACACATGAAGTACGAAGAGAAGAACGTGTTCCCATACGTAGAAGCTCTGATAAACGGCAATGCCGACCTCAAATACGACATAGACACATACTCCAAGCACCACAGCCAGGAGAGCGACAAGCTCCACGAGTTGAAAAGCATCATCATAAAGTACTTGCCATCTGACGGACTGCACAACAACAAGCTGTCCGCCACACTCTATGACATCTACAACAACGAAGACTGGCTGCGCCTTCATGCCGAGGTAGAAGACTACATCTTCATACCAGCCATACGTGCCCTTGAAGAGAAATACAGACAGGGAGGCGTCGGCATGAGGATATCGGGCATGCTGCAAAAATCTGTCGAGGGCACAGAACAGCTCGGCGAACGCGAGAAAGAAGTGATTGTGGCACTCGTACAGGGCATGTCCAACAAACAGATTGCCGACCATCTCTGCATCTCCACCAACACCGTCATCACCCACCGCCGCAACATTGCGCGCAAACTACAGATACACAGTGCGGCAGGCCTTACGATATATGCCATTGTCAACAACCTGGTAGACATCTCCAGCGTTAAACTCTAAAGCGAAGCAAGATTATGATGCCCAACCAGATGAAAATAGCTATCGTCGACGCCAACATATTAGCCACCATCGGTCTGAAACAGATACTGCACACGGTGATGCCAATGGCACAGATAGACACATTCGGCACCTTTGCAGAACTGAAGGCACAGACTCCAGACAGCTATGCACACTTCTTCACAGCCACACCCATCGTGCTGCAACACATGGACTTCTTCAGTGCGCTCAGACACAAAACCATTGTGCTCAGCACCTCAGCCTCCACATCGTCACAACTGACGAGTTTCCACTGCCTATGCATCAACCAGTCGGAAGAGAAGTTTGTCAAAGACCTCCTGACACTCGAGCAGAACGCACACGCCCACGGCCGCAACCTCCCACCCCACAGCCTGCCCAAGACCGACGAGCCGCTACTTAGCCAGCGCGAAGTGGAAGTGCTCTCACACATAGCCTACGGCAAGACGAACAAAGAGATAGCTGAAGAGCTTTGCATAAGCATCGCCACCGTTGTGTCACACCGCAAGAACATAATGGACAAACTCAACATACGCAACCTCTCTTCGCTCACCATCTACGCGGTGATGCACGGCTATGTTGACGTCAGTAAGATATAACAACGTCTTACACACCATACCAACTTCTTTTGAACCCATCTTGCCCACAAAGCGGCAAGACACAAAAAAAGCAATGTGACGGTTTTACCTGACACATTGCTATATTTTTATCGTTTTTGCTTACGCCAATTCTTAACGACTGTTAAAAGCCCTGTAGTGTTCCCACTACGCCCATTTGACGTCCTCATTAGGCCGTAGTGACGTCGCCACTACGCCCATTTGACAACGCGAAAGGGGTACTTTCATTTTGTCAATCGGCAGCCATCGCAAAACAGCCACCACTCACTGGTAAGCCCAAGCGCTCCCAAACGTCGCGACAATGGGCTACACAGCAGTGTTACACACATCCTTAATTCTTGAAGCTGTGGACGGGGGCAGGTATGCGTCCAACGCGGTTGACGAAGGCGTCACACGCAAACGTGTTGACAGGCATGATGGGTGCATAGCCCAGCAGTCCGCCGAAGTCTACGATGTCGCCCACTTTCTTGCCAGCAGCAGGTATGACACGCACCGCCGTCGTCTTCTGGTTAATCATGCCAATGGCTGCCTCGTCGGCAATCATGCCCGATATTGTAGTGGCGGGAGTGTCGCCAGGGATGGCTATCATGTCAAGACCCACGGAGCAGACACAGGTCATAGCTTCGAGCTTCTCTATGGTAAGGGCGCCAGCCTGCACAGCGTCTATCATGCCCTGGTCTTCACTCACGGGGATAAACGCGCCACTCAAGCCGCCGACATAAGACGACGCCATGATGCCACCCTTCTTCACCTGGTCGTTAAGCAGCGCCAAAGCGGCTGTGGTGCCGGGGGCGCCGGGGTGCTCAAGACCAATCTCTCTCAGGATGTCTGCCACGCTGTCGCCGACAGCGGGAGTCGGAGCGAGCGACAGGTCGATGATGCCGAACGGAATGCCGAGACGTGCCGATGCCTCTTTTGCCACCAGCTGACCGACACGTGTAATCTTGAACGCCGTGCGCTTGATAGTTTCACAGAGCACCTCAAAGCTTTCGCCACGCACACTTTCAAGCGCATGTTTCACCACGCCAGGACCACTTACACCGACACTTATGACTGCGTCGGCCTCAGACACACCGTGGAACGCGCCCGCCATGAAGGGGTTGTCGTCAGGAGCATTGCACAGCACCACGAGCTTGGCACATCCCAACGACATGCGGTCGGCGGTCATTTCTGCCGTCTCTTTCACTATCTCTCCCATCTGCTTTACGGCGTCCATGTTGATGCCGGTCTTTGTGGAGCCGACGTTTACCGAGCTACATATAAACTCGGTCTCAGCCAAAGCCTTAGGAATGGAACGTATAAGTAGCTCGTCGCTACGGCTCATGCCTTTTGACACCACTGCCGAGTAGCCTCCGAGGAAGTTTACGCCGAGCTCTTTGGCGACACGGTCCAGCGTCTTGGCTATGGTGACATAGTCGTCGGGAGTCTTGCAGGCAGCACCGCCCACAAGCGAGATTGGAGTGATGGCGATGCGCTTGTTGACGATAGGAATGCCGTATTCGCGCGATATTTCTTCACCTGTCTGCACCAGATTCTTTGCCAGACCCGTTATCTTGTCATAGATTTTCTTGCACACAACGTCCAAGTCGCTGTCTGCGCAGTCCAACAAGTTGATGCCCATCGTGATGGTGCGCACGTCCAAGTTTTCGTGCTCAATCATCTTGTTGGTCTCGAGAACCTCAAAAATATTAATCATAGATTTTGTCGTGGAATATAAGTTCAACTATTGGGGAAAGGAGTATTGCGTGAGACAAGGCCACTTAGATGCGGTGCATCATGTCAAATATGTCCTCACGCTGGCACTTCACCTGCACGCCTACGCCCTTGCCGAGGTCGCCAAGTTCCTGTGTCACAACCGTAAACTCTTTCTCCATCTTTGTCATATCGACAATCATCATCATGTTGAAATATTCCTGAACGATGGTTTGCGAGATGTCAAGAATGTTGATTTTGTTATCGGCCAAATAGCCACAAACTTTGGCAATGATTCCAACGGTGTCTTTGCCAACTACTGTTATAATTGCTTTATCCATATACCTATTATGTTTATCCCGGTTGTTTGTTATTGAGACCGCAAAAGTAGCGGTTTATTTATAAACAACAAAAAAATCGGGACAAAATCTTTACACAATGTACATTAACAGCGAAAAATTCCATCTTTTTCACACATTATGCAGCGTTTACATTTATTTATTGTAACTTTGTTATAAATAAAAACCCTACATTATGGAAACATTCAATGACATAGTAGCAGGCGGCAGACCTGTCTTGGTAGACTTTTATGCCACATGGTGTCAGCCATGCAAGATGATGCACCCCGTTTTGGAACAGGTAAAGCAGGAGTTCGGCGACCGACTGAGAATCATAAAGCTGGACATTGACAAGAACGAAGCCATCGCAGCGAAGTACGGAATACAGGCTGTGCCAACGCTGATGCTCTTCAACAATGGCGACATAGCGTGGCGAAACAGCGGCGCAATGATGAAACAGGAACTCGCACGAATCATATCTGAGCATATCGGGTAAATGGACATAAAAGGAGTAATAAGCCGTGCCGGCAATCTTCCTGCATCGGAGATTGTCGACACGGTGAACGCGCAACTTGCGGAACACGACACTGTGGTCATCACGGCACCGCCCGGCGCTGGTAAGTCGACGTTGCTGCCTATCACCATAATGCACGGAATGTCTGGCATGGGGAAGATTCTCATGCTTGAACCGCGCCGTATCGCAGCACGACAGATTGCGGAACGCATGGCAGACATACTGGAAGAGAAGGTCGGCGGCACCGTGGGCTACCGCATACGCTTTGAAAACTGTGTCTCGCAGCACACACGCATAGAGGTCATCACGGAGGGCATACTCACCCGCATGGCTATCGACGACCCTACACTCGACGGTGTGGACGCGGTGATATTTGACGAGTTTCACGAAAGAAGCATAAACTCTGACCTCGCCTTTGCGCTTGTACGTAAGATTCAAAGCATCGTACGCCCAGACCTGAAAGTCGTGATTATGTCGGCAACCATCGACACAGCGGCTATCTGTCATGTCACCAATGCGCCGCTAATAGAGAGCAAGGGCAAAATGTTTCCCGTTGAAGTGACGCACTCCGAGGAGGATATTTCCTCATACGACACCCCACAGGCTGTCGCTGCAGCCGTAGCGAGCGCACACAACAGCACCGAAGGCGACATTCTCGCGTTTCTTCCTGGACAAGGAGAGATTATGCGCTGCATGGAAATACTTGGCGACGCGCTTGCGCCGACTACCGTCTATCCGCTCTACGGCAATATGGCAACAAATCTGCAACGTGCCGCCATTGCCCCGTCAAGGGACGGCGAGCGCAAGATAGTGCTTGCCACGCCAATAGCCGAGACGTCTATCACAATTGAAGGGGTAAGGACGGTCATCGACTCAGGACTGTGCCGAGCAAACCGATATGACCCGAACACCGGACTAAGTCGGCTTGAGACGACTCGCATTAGCAAAGACATGGCTACGCAACGCACGGGACGAGCAGGACGTGTGGCGCCCGGTAAGTGTTTCAGACTGTGGTCAGCGGTGTCTGAACACAGCATGGAGGAACAGCGGACGCCGGAGATTGTGAGCATGGATCTTACCAAGACTGTGCTCGACATAGCGGCTTTTGGTGAGAAAGACATCCTCGCTCTGCCGTGGCTCACTCCCCCACCGACAAGCAATGCGGTGAAGGCGAAGGTGCTGTTGCAAGCACTTGGTGCCTTAGACGACGACGGCAACATAACCGAGTTGGGACGAAAGATGGCGTCAATGCCTTGTCACCCACGCATTGCAAAGATGATAATCAATGCTGGCAGCGACGCACAGAGAAGTCTGGCATGCGACATTGCAGCCATACTTGAAGAGCGAGACCCTCTTGCCGACAGCGCCGACAAAGACCTGGCGCTACGTGTCTCGACCCTACGTTCGTGCAGGAGCCGACACCAACTTGGCAGATGGAAAAGAATTGCACAGATAGCTAAGGACTACTGTAGGACGGCGCATGTCAAGGAAGACGACAGCGACGTAGCACCACACGACGTGGGAAAACTCGTCGCTGCTGCCTACCCCGAACGCATAGCCAAAGCTTTAGATGGCGCTGGGGGCTTCCGTCTGGCTAACGGCGACGAGGTAAGGATTGAACAAAGCGACAAGCTCTCTTCATATAAATGGATTGCCATCGCCTCAATGCACTCCGGACAGAACAAAGGCGGACAGGTGTTTCTCGCGGCACCGACAGACCCAGAAGACCTCGACAGCGACACTATATGTGAGCGCGACAACATAGTGTGGGACAACAAGGCTGGCTGTGTGGTCATGCAACGTGAGCAGCGCATCGGCAAACTTGTGGTGAGCGCGAAGCCATTGAACAACGCCGACGGCGACATGGTGAAAGCCATTGTCTGTGAAGCGGTGCGCAAATATGGTCTGAGCATGCTTGCGTGGAGCGACGAAAAGGTCATTAGCCTACAGAAGCGGGTGGCAACGGTGGAACAATGGCATCCAGAACTGGACATCCCAGACCTATCTGCCGACCATTTAATGCAGACGGCAGACGAATGGCTTTACCCTTATCTTGAGCGAGACGGACATGTCATGAAGACCGCTGCGGAGCTTAAAAAGATTGACCTGCAGGAGGTGTTGTGGGCGATAGTGCCGTATGACGTGCAGCAACAAATAGATTTGCTGGCACCGACGCACATTCAGGTGCCGACAGGCAGTCGCATACGCATTGACTATAGGCTCGAAAGCGACGCTCCTGTGCTCAGCGTGCGGTTGCAAGAGTGCTTCGGCATGAAGCAGACGCCATGTGTCGACAACGGACGCCGGCCTCTGCTTATGGAGCTATTGTCGCCAGGGTTCAAGCCCGTGCAGCTGACCAAAGACATCGTTAGCTTCTGGAACGGCGCCTATTTTGAGGTACGTAAGGAGCTGCGCAGACGTTATCCGAAGCATTATTGGCCGGAAAATCCACTGGAGTCGGAGGCTGTAAGAGGCACGAAAAGGACGAAGAAATGACGGCTTTGACCACGTCTCGCATGCTGCGCGCACTTTGTAGAAAACATTATTATCGGCATTTGGGGATTTAAAACTTTTCTCCCCGCCACCCACATAGATATTAATGACCGCTTGTCGCAGACATGCGAAACTCCAGTCAATTATGCAATTGCAGCCGCTATCGCTGCCAAAAAAATGCAAAAATGTTGTGTGGGAGAAAAATAATAATTATCTTTGCATTATTCATATAACTAGAGTGAGGCTTAATGAGACAATTAAAAATCATCAAATCGTTTACGAATCGCGAAAGCGATTCACTTGATAAGTACCTGCAAGACATAGGCCACGAAGAATTGCTTACACTCGATGAAGAAGTGGAACTTGCACAACGCATCAGAGAGGGAGACTCCAAAGCACTTGAAAAGCTGACAAGAGCCAACCTCAGATTTGTCGTCTCTGTAGCCAAGCAATACCAGAACCAGGGACTCAGCCTGCCCGACCTCATAAACGAAGGAAACATTGGACTGATAAAAGCAGCACGTAAGTTTGACGAGACACGTGGCTTTAAGTTCATCTCCTACGCTGTGTGGTGGATTAGACAAAGCATTCTGCAAGCCATTGCAGAACAGGGACGCCCCGTGCGTCTGCCGTTGAATCAGGTGAGTTCGGTAAACAAGATAAACAAAGCGCTCAACAAATTTGAGCAGGAAAACGAGCGTAGACCAAGCGTCGAAGAGATAGCGTCGTCTACAGATCTGCCTCAAGAGAAGATAGAAGAGGCTATAAAAGCCAACACTAAGCAGGTGTCGATGGACGCGCCGTTCAAAGACGGCGAAGAAAGCAGCCTCGCTGACGTGCTGTATAGCGAAGACAGCCCGTCAACAGATGCCGAGTTGCTGAAGCAATCGCTACGCGAAGAGATGGCGATGGCGCTCAGTGTGCTCAACGAAAGGGAGCGCAACGTCATCACTGCGTTCTACGGAATAGGGCAAGCGGAGATGACTATGGACGAAATCGGTAAGAAATTCGGACTCACTCGTGAACGTGTGAGACAGATTCGCGAACGTGCTCTGCGTCGCTTGCGCCAGCAGACACAAAACAAAATGCTCAAGACGTACTTGGGAAAGTAAGAAAACATATTAGCAAATATACACAATCATGCTTTTAAAAAAATATTTATTTGCAGCCTTAGCCTGCCTGATGATGGCAAGCAACGCTAACGCTGCGGAGAAGACAAAGAAAGTTTATGTCTACGGTATAGCCATTTCGTTCAACGACTCTACCGTCTACATCACAGACATACAGACTCTTGACTCTGCCGTTATAACTAAAAAGTCGAAATTTCTCTATGGACGCGACAGCTATTCATACCAGTTTCGTGACTATCTGAAGGCAAACGAGACAAGCACACCGACATGTGCTACGACATTCGCCACAAAGCAGAAAGACATCGAAAAGAAATACATCGCAACAAAGAAACGCTACGGTAACGGCAAGTTCATACTGAAACACATCACTCCCAACCAGTTCCAGTTCAGCACAATAGAGATGGATAATGACGAGGAAGTGACTCTCAGCAAGCAAGAGCGCAAAGCCTTGAAGAAGAAAGAGAAGGCAGAACGCAAAAAAGAGAAGGCAGAACGCAAAAAAGAGAAGACTGAAACGCAAAAAAGAGAAGACTGAAACGCAAGAAAGAGAAAGCTGAAACGCAAGAAAGAGAAAAAAGCAATAAGCCCCTCATAAAGCTTGCATGAGTCCACGACCACCATGTCGTAAAGAACACGAAACGTTGCAAAAATCAACACGAAACGTTGCCAAAGCCAACACATTAAATATTATGCACAACGAGAAATCATACATATATTGTATTGCAGATTTCCGCATAAACATATCGTTCAGCAAAGATGGAATCAACGACAAGAACTTGATTCCATCTTTTGACGTTTTTAGGCGAACCGAAACAGATAGTCCTTCGGAAGATACTCTGTTTTCGTTGTATGTCGACGACAGCATCGCCCCATTTCCGAAAGACCAAAGAGAGCGCATAAGGACGTTTGACACTGGAAACGGCGACACCACCGTGGACAAGCTAAAAGACGGTGGTTACCAATACATAATAAAGAATATACACGGCAAAGGGTGCTGTCTGCTGCAAACAGACAAGGAGTTCAGACACTGCAGATGTGCGCTTAACGGTAGCTACAACATGCGAAGCTTCGGTCTGAACAACGCTTTGATGCTCATATTCGCGTTTAACAGCTGCAGAAAACAGACCCTACTTATCCATGCCTCGCTTGTAAGGCACAAGGGAAAAGGCTACGCTTTCATTGCGAAGAGCGGGACAGGCAAGAGCACTCAGGTAAGCATGTGGCTGAGACACATACCTGAATGTGACCTCATGAACGACGACAACCCCATCGTCAGGATAATAGACAGCACACCTTATATATATGGTAGTCCGTGGAGTGGTAAGACTCCGTGCTACCGCGACGTAAAGGCGCCTCTCGGAGCCATCACCCGAATAGACCGCGCGAAGACCAATTCCATTGACCAACTGTCCCCCATAGAGGCGTTTGCGTCTGTCCTTCCGTCTTGCTCCTCAATGAAATGGGACGAAGAAATATTCAACCACGTCTGCAATACGGTAACGAAAATCATAGAGACCACGGGCATATACACCCTACATTGTCTGCCCGACAAAGAATCAGCAGAGATATGTGCAGCCAAAATAGTAAAATAAGGGAAATACAATTTCTCAACTCCGAGTTTCTACCAGAGATATCGAAGATTCTCGACGAGGGCCATACGGTCACGCTAAAGCTAAGAGGTAGAAGCATGCGTCCATTCTTGGAAGACGGACGCGACAAGGCACTCATAAAGAAAGCAGACGACATACATGTCGGCGACGCTGTGTTGGCAGAGACATTCAAAGGAGTGTTCGTCCTGCACAGAATAATCAGTATTGACGGCGACAACGTCACCTTGCGCGGCGACGGCAACCTCAACACCGAGCGTTGCACCCGAAAAGACGTGAAAGGCACGGTCGTCGGCTTCTACAGAAAAGGCCGCCCGACCCTCGACAGCACCGACTCCATGAAATGGAAGGTGTATTCCTACCTGTGGACACGTCTCTACCCCATCCGTCGCTACCTGCTTGCCTTCCATCGGATAATATGGTTAAGGATATTCCCGCCAAAGACTTCGTCTACGCAGAAGCATTAAATCAAACAGAAAACAAAAAGAAACACAACGATATGAAAACAAAGAATGGATTCAAACTCAGAGACATCTGTGGAGAGAAAATCGTCATTGCAGAAGGCAAAGAGAACATAGACTTCAGCAACATCATAAGCATGAACGAAAGCTCCGCTTTCCTGTGGGAAAAACTTTGCGGCAAAGAGTTCACGGAAGAAGACATGGTAAAGCTTCTGACCGAAGAGTATGATGTAGACCAAGAGACAGCAATCAACGACTGTAAAGCACTGGCTTCGCAATGGAAAGAGGCTGGAATCATTGAATAAGCAACGCGAATCTCGTTAACACAAGGACTCCTTTTCAAACCCACAAGGACTCCTTTTCAAGGCACACAAGACTCCTTTTCGAGCCACACAAGGACTCCTTTTCGAGCCACACGAGGCCTCTTCTCGAACTTCACGAGAAGCTATTCTAAATAACATGAGGGACAAACCACAGCTAAAAACTTCAGCAAGTGGTTTGTCCCTCATTTCTTTTCTTACGACAACACGACAACGTTGACAACTATTAATCAACGTCTGAAGCCGCACAACGCGCCCTACTCACGTCGCCGCCATATCTTGAGAATCTTTCTTCTGACGACCACCATGTTGATAATCGACACCGCAATAAACAGTGCCAAGCCGAGCAGCAACATCGGGCAGATAGTGCCTTCTGAAAGGTCGGGCATCAACGTTGTCAGCATGTCCATATAATAGTGGCGTGAGAACGTCACAAGCACAATGACAAGCGCCAGCACACAGAGGTTAAGCAATATCGCAAGCGTCTGGTAAGGACGTGCCACCCTTGACGGGCTATATCCTATAAGCAGCAGATTTTCAAGCTTATAAGAGTTTTTCTGCACAAGAAGGTAGATACTAAGCATTAGGATGTAGAAGCTCAACAGAGAGATAACAAGTCCTACCACCACCACTACGAGCACGGTAAGTCTCAGGAAAGAAGTCATCTTCTCTACGTTCGCGTTGCTGTTTTCTGCTTCATATCCATTGCTGTCGAGGTATTTGGAGAAATCATTGTCTGTCGGATTCTTCACCTCTACGACCAAACGAGTCGGCTCATTAGCAGCATCGGGAGCGAAACGAGCATTGCTCCACTTCATAAAAGACTCTGGCACAAGTATAGAGTTCAGTCTACTGCTAAACCCAATAACCTTTCCCTTAAACTGGTTATGAAGTCCATTGCCGTTTATGAAGATGGTGAAATCGATCATTCCGACCACACCGTCAGATATCTTCGGCAGAGAATGAGACTGCGCAAAGCCGAAGTTATACATCGTCAAGTATGAGCGCGGCAAGATAATCGGCACCACATCATCGCCCTCCGCATAGTGCCACTGCGACAAAGAGATGTCCACAAACCGGTCGGGAATACTTTCAAAGAACATCTCCGAGTTCAATATTGTCACACCGTTTATCCCCATCGTCGCCTCAGCCTTATACGAAGCCGACAGAAACTGTCCGACAGAAGCAACGGAAGGCTGTCCTTCCACGTCGTCAACCTCAGACTTGCTAAACATGTTTGAACGGCCAGAGATGGTCGTGGCAGTGCCTATCTTCTTGCTTACAATGACATAATCGGCCTTCATGAAGCTGTCGTTCTGCGTGAAGACAGGCAGAACGTCACGATAAAACTGATAACCAAACAGCACAATGAACATGCCAAGAAGATTTGCCAGGAAGAAACCTGCAAACTGAGGTATGCTAACGTGCTGACGCAACAATTTCCAAACAAGACTCATAACTTCAATATTTTATCGTAATCAAGATTCATGTGTTTTCCGATGCTGGTCACTATGACGCCAGCCCCCTGACGTTTTGCCTCAGACATCATGATAGACGCCATCACTTCGGCATTGGCATCGTCGAGATGGCTTATCGGTTCGTCAACCACAATAAAGTCAAACGGCTGCGCCAACGCACGAATCATAGCCACGCGCTGCTGCTGACCGAAAGACATGTGGGCTACCAACGAGTCGAGTTTGTCGGCTATACCAAGCATGGAGAACCACTCCTTAAGCTGCGCCTCGGTCTGATAGGCAGTCAAATCGTTCTTTATCTTCACGTTCTCCCACGCCGTAAGTTCCGGGAAAAGGCGCAGCTCTTGAAACAAATAACTGATGTGTCTCTGACGCAGTTCAGTCCACCCGTCTATCGAAAAAGTCGTAACGTCCTTATCGTCGAACAGCACCTTGCCGTCGTAGTCGTGTCTATAGCCCACGATGTAGCTGCAAAACGTGCTCTTACCCTTTCCGCTTCCAGCCTCAACGAGGTACAGGCGCCCCTTCTCAAACGTCAGATTCTGACACCACACCTCTGACTCAATGTCGCTATTGTCTGCAAACACATGCGGCAATACCGATTGAAAATAAATATTTTCCATTATATTCTACATATTATTTAACGCCGTTCACACGGTCATTATAAATAACAGATGGTTTTAAAACATGCCTACTCCATCACGTACAAGACGTATTTCAGATTGCCCAGCACCGACTTCACAACACTTGCCGCATCTGACGTGCCAGCTACAGCGCCGATATTAAGCAACATGGCCATACGCTTGCCAGCCATCTCCTGTACCATAGCCGTCGGCAGCGGATTGCGTGAGCGCTGCGTTCCGTCCATAACCTCCTGGAGATTGGCGCCACAAAAGAAATAAGAAGACGGTGTCACACCGAAATAGAAGTTAGTGTTGCCACCTTTATAGCAATAGGCATTGGTGCCCGCATCGTCTATTCTGCAGCCCGACGGACACGACTTCTTCCAGTAGCCGACGTCTTTCAGCCAGTCGCTGTTGCCGAGCTTGGCAGTCATCGACAGATTCATCTTGTCCTGTCCATAGCCAGAAACGCCAATAACCAAACCGCCATCCATGCTGCGAACAATGTTGTCCATATCTATAGCCATATTCAGTCCCGTAAGCATGGCCTGCACTCCCTTGTTCTGCTGTAGCATGGGCAGGAGGTCACGACCGTCAACATCAAGCACCAGAGTCATCGTCTGAGCTGTGTCAACAGACTTCAAGACGTCAGCACTGATAGGGCGAAGCTTGGCATGAGAAGCCTTTAACGCCTCGTCAACGGTTTTGTTTTCAGAATATGTCGTGCCGTTTATCTTCAGCACATCGCCACTGAAAGACAAGCCGGCAGCAACCATCACCTGCGAAGCATCTGCCTCTTTAGGCGCTCCAAGAGTGAACGGAGCGACCAATTTGTCGGGCAACGCATCGGCTTGAGCGACGAGCGCGATGGGCGAATCGATGGAGTCTAAACGCGAATAAAGCTTTGACGTCACGACACTCTGCTCCTCGTCCTGCTTAAAATAGTTCACGACACGACGCTCTGTCTCTGCCTTGTCGGCAGCGGTGATAGGCCCTGTCACCATCATGGCGTTGTCGTCATAAGCCACAAGCCACGTGTTGTTGAAGAAAGAGAACTTCACCTCTCCCCTCTTTGCCACCGCATCGCACTTCTTCTGAGCCACGCAGAGCTCTATCAACTTTTCAAAATCGCTGCTGCTTTTTAGTCTCGCCACCAGACCAGTGTTGCCATCTTTTGCTTCAAACAAATAGATTCGCGACTCGTGGTCGATGCCCGTTTCGCCTTCGGCAGCGTCGCCCAAGACTGTCTTCAACACCGCTTTGCCGTCGAAGTGGGCTTGTTCAACCTTCTGCATATCAACAGACGCCAACGCGACACAGCGTGCCGGAATCACGTTTACATAATCGTTTTTGGAACACGAAACTAAAAGCGCTGCCGCGAAAAGAAACAGCAGTCGCGTTATATTATAAATGTTGTGTGAATTTACTGACATATCCAAACTATAAAAACAGCCGTCACGCTGTGTATTATCCTTGCTAACAATCACTGTCTCTTCACAAGACGGGCCGTCATGACAGCCGACAGTCCTGCGGTCTCTGTACGCAAACGGCTCTTGCCGAGCGACACCGACTCAAAACCAGAGTCGAGTGCAAGACGCACCTCGTCAATGGAGAAATCGCCCTCCGGACCGACCAAAACGGTCACAGGTTCGTCGTCGATGAGCAGGTTCAGCTCATCGAACAGATCTTTACGCTCTACCTCACTGTAGCAATGGGCTATATATCGATGTCCTGTGGTGTGCTGCTTTATGAAATCGGCAAATGGGCACATGGCGTTTACCTTTGGAAGATAAGGCTTGCGGCTCTGCTTCATTGCCGAAACCACTATCTTCTCTATGCGGTCGACACGCAATGTCTTGCGCTCCGAGAACTTACAATTCAAGAACGACAACTCATCGAAGCCTATCTCCGTAGCCTTCTCCGCCAGCCACTCCATGCGCTCCATCATCTTGGTAGGCGCTATCGCCAGATGGATGTATGAGGACCAGTCTTTCTCTTTCTGCACACACTCCTGTATTTCG
>JALEVZ010000079.1 GCA_022788105.1 Prevotella sp.
AGTTTTACGTCCACGCTATCGCGGACGCTTACTTATTTATTCTATGGTATATGTTCTTCCGCGGCCAAACTTCAGGAACACTTTTCGAATAAACAGCAAACGCTATTATTTAAATCCACAAAAACAGACCTCATCGCCCGAGGGCGAATCAATCATAATGCAAATGTAGCATAAATCGGATAGATTTCAAAATTAAAAACTCGCATTTTTAATTTTAATGACTAAAAAGTTGTTTTTACTACCTGTTGTTTTCTCTATTATATCTTATGTCTCCCACAAAATCAACCAATAAAAGGTGAGTTGACAAAATGAAAGGGCCTTTATGGGCTTGTCACTACGGCCTAATGACGATGCCAAAGGGCTGTAGTGAGGACGCCAAAGGGGCGTAGTGAGGATGGCAACGAGATTTTAACATGCGTTAAGAATTGGCGTTACATTTTGCGATAAAAACTTAGCAAAATGTCAAAAAAAAGAGCGAAACACTCGCAATAAGACATTGTTAAAGTCTGTGCGACGTGTTTCGCTCTATATATTTTAGCACTTAGCGACTTACTTGCTATCGCTTGGCGACTACTTGCCAAACGACTTTATCCATTTCAGCGGCTTTTTAAGCAACGACTTCAAAGCTCCGTCTTTTGACGGGTTGACAACAGGCGACATGCCTGCGGTCTTTGAATATTTGGTCGATACGGGCTGCGCGTCGCTGTCCTGACGCTGCTGGCGCGGCTTACGCGAACGCTTCTTCGGCTTTGCCTGACGGTTGTCAGCACTGCCGTTGGCTCCCTTTGCTTGACGGTCGCCGTCTTGCTTTGCCTTGCGGTCGCCCTGCTTGGCTTGCTTGTCACTCTGCTTCGGCTGCTTGTCGCCCTGCTTAGACTGCTTGTCGCCCTGCTTCGGCTGCTTGCCCTCCTGCTTAGGCTGCTTGCCCTCCTGCTTCGGCTGCTTGCCACGGGTTGACTCCTCCGATGCTACTGGAGCGGTCTGTGCGTTGTCGGCGTCGCCCTGCTGACGTTTGTTGTTGCCTCTGCGACGACGCGAACGGCTGCGGCGTCCCTCACCATCGGGCTGTTCTGTAGCGGCAGCGCCATTGTCAACAGCAGTTGTTGGAGCAGCCTCAACAGCGACATTGTCTGCCACCTCTGCCTTCGGCTTTACCTCCTTAGGTTTGCGCTCGTTCTCGTTGCGACGCGGCTTACGCTTATGTGCTGTCTCGTCACGGTTTTTGCGACGGCGGCTCTTTGCCGATGTGCGCTGTCCGCGACCCTCCTTATATTCTGGTCCCTCGCCCAGTTCCTCGGGCAACGGTTTCTTTTCTACTTCCTTTTCGAGCAGTTTCTCTATCTGCTTGAAAGAGTGTACATCCTCTTCATTGATGAACGTGATGGCTACACCGTCGCGGTCGGCACGTGCCGTTCGTCCGATGCGGTGAACATAGTCTTCTGCATCGTGGGGCACGTCGAAGTTTATGACCATAGCAATGTCGTCGATGTCGATGCCACGTGCCACGATGTCTGTAGCGACGAGCACGTCGATCTGTCCGCTTTTAAACTTGTAGAGCATCTGGTCGCGCTCTGCCTGGTTGAGGTCGGAGTGCATCTCGCCGCTGTTGACGTGCATGCGCAGTAAGGCGCGGTTGATGGCTTTCACCTTCTGCTTCTTGCCAGAGAAGATGATGACGCGCTTGAGGTCGCCCTGCTTGAAGATGTCTTGTATGATGCCGAGCTTCTGTGTCTCGTAGCACACGTAGGCGCTCTGCTTGATTTTCTCTGCCGGCTTGCTCACTGCGAGTTTCACCACTACAGGATTTTTGAGCAGCGTCTTTGCCAGTTCCTCAATCTTGTCGGGCATTGTGGCAGAGAACATGATGGTCTGACAGGTGGGTGGCAGCAGCTGCGCTATCTTCTTTATGTCTTCAGAAAAGCCCATGTCGAGCATGCGGTCTGCCTCGTCGAGCACGAAGAACGACACGCGACTGAAGTCGGCATTGCCCATGCTGATGTGGCTGATGAGACGACCCGGCGTTGCTATCACGACATCGGCGCCGAGGCTCAGGCTCTTCAGCTCCTGGTCGTAGCGGTTGCCGTCGTTGCCACCATATATCGCCACGCTCGACACATCGTCGAGATAGTAGCCGAAGCCCTGCATGGCCTGGTCTATCTGCTGTGCCAACTCTCGCGTGGGACTCATTATAACGCAGTTGATAGCGTCTTTCGGGTAGCCGCCGTCAGCAAGTTTGCTGAGTATCGGCAGCAGGTATGCTGCTGTCTTGCCGGTGCCGGTCTGTGCCACACCAAGCATGTCGTTACCCTTTAATATCTCTGGTATGCACTGCTCCTGAACGGGAGTGCAGGTCTCGAAGCGCATGTCATAGAGCGCGTCGAGCACATTGTCGTTTAAATCTAATTCGTCAAAATACATTGCGTTAAATCTTTTTTTATTAACGAAGGATGAGGAACTACTCCACTCTCCACACGATAGACCCACAGAGCACAGACCCATCTCCCAGCCTGCTTGTTTCTTGTCCCTTGTCTACTTGTCTACTTGTCCCTCGTCTACTCGTCTACTCGTCTACTTGTCTACTTGTCTACTTATTAAAATTAATTCGGTGCCTTACGGTAGCAGAAATATGCCACGAAGGCGAAGATGATGTTGGGCAGCCATGCCGCCAAGATGGGCGGTGTGTCTGCCTGAATGGCGAACGTCGACGACACGGTCTGCAACAGAATGTAGCCGAAACTCAGCGCGAGGCCGATGCCGAGGTACATGCCCATGCCTCCCTTGCGTTTGCGCGACGACAGCGACAGTCCGATGATGGTCAGGATGAACGATGCAAACGACGAGGCGATGCGCTTGTGGTATTCGACCTGATATTGCACCACGTTGCCGCTACCACGGTCTACCTGCTTGGAGATGTAGGTTTTAAGCTCAGGACTGGTGAACGTCTCCTGCTGTCCTTTGGAGTAGACAAGGTCGGTGGGTTCCATCTGTATGAGCGTGTCTTTCTTTACGCCGCTGGTGATGTGCTCGCGCAGTCCGCGCAGCTCGCGTATCTTCCAGTTGTTCACCGTCCAATGGTACTTAGAGTCGGAGATGGTGTCGTACTGCACCTCATTGGCTGTCATGTGGCTCACGAGCTTCTTGTTTTCAAACCTGTCAAGCGAGAAGCCGTAGCCACGTTTCATCTGGTTGTCGTAGTGCTGGATGTAGACAATGACGCCCTTGCCTACTTGCAGCATCACGTTGTCGGCAGACGTGTTGCGTCGTTTGTTCTTGTACATAGCCTCGAAGTTTTGTCTTACGACCGTGCCGTGGGGTATGACGTAAGAACTGAGGTAGAACGACAGCGCCGAGATGATGACGCACGAAATCATGTACGGACGCATAAGACGCCGGAACGAGACACCCGCCGCCAACATGGAGATAATCTCGGAGTTGCCTGCCAGCTTGGACGTGAAGAATATCACGGCGATAAAGACAAACAACGGGCTGAAGAGGTTGGCGAAATAAGGCACGAAGTTGGCGTAATAGTCGAACACGATGGCCTTTAACGGCGCATGGTATTGCGAGAATTTCGCCAGGTTCTCGTTCACGTCGAACACGATGGAGATGGAGATGATGAGCGCGATGGCGTAGAAATAGGTGCCTATGAACTTCTTGATGATGTACCAATCAAGAATCTTGATGTAGCGTCGCGGGTTGAGAAAGCCAAGAAAGGCAAACTTGCACGCCAGCCACGACACAAGCTTTCTTACCCACGACACAGCCCTTCCGGCCCATGCCATGCGCTTACGTAACTGCCGTGCCGCTCTCAACGGTCGGTAAAATCGTCTTGTCTTTGCAATGTTCATATTTACCTTTTTACCTTTAAACAGCCCCTCTCCAATTCTCCCCCAACGGGGAGAGGGTTGGCAGCTCAAGGGAGGGGTGTGGCGTCAGCCCTTTTTTACCTTTTTACCCTTTTACCTTTTTACCTTTAAATTAAACTCTTCTTCCCAGCTGGTCGATGACACTTGCCTTCCATGCCACGAAGTCGCCAGCTTCGATGTGGTGGCGTGCGTCGGTGACGAGACGGAGGTAGAACGCGAGGTTGTGGATGCTGGCAATCTGCATTGCGAGCAGCTCCTGCGCCTTAAACAGGTGGTGTAGGTAAGCCTTAGAATAGATGCGGTCGACATCGCAACCGTCGGGGTCGATGGGTGAAAAGTCCTGCTCCCACTTCTTGTTGCGCATGTTCATCGTGCCGTTGTAGGTGAAGAGCATGGCGTTACGGCCGTTGCGTGTGGGCATGACACAGTCGAACATGTCGACTCCGCGCTCTATCGCCTCAAGAATGTTTTGCGGTGTGCCCACACCCATGAGGTAGCGTGGCTTGTCCTTCGGCAAAATCTCGTTCACCACTTCAATCATCTCATACATCACCTCCGTAGGTTCGCCAACAGCCAGTCCGCCGATAGCGTTGCCAGCAGCGCCCTTGTCTGCCACAAACTTTGCGGCATCGCGGCGCAGATCCTTGAACGTACAGCCCTGCACGATAGGGAACAGCGTCTGGTCGTAACCGTAGAGCGGCTCCGTCTCGTTGAAGCGTTTGATGCAGCGGTCGAGCCACCGTTGTGTCATGCCCAGGCTCTTCTTAGCGTACTGGTAGTCGCTCTGTCCGGGCGGACACTCGTCAAACGCCATCATGATGTCGGCGCCAATGATGCGTTCCGTGTCCATCACGTTCTCAGGTGTGAAGATATGTTTCGAGCCGTCGATATGTGAACGGAACTCGCAGCCCTCTTCGCGCAGTTTTCGGATGCCCGTAAGTGAGAACACCTGAAAGCCGCCGGAGTCGGTGAGGATGGGGCGGTCCCATGTGTTGAACTTATGGAGTCCGCCCGCCTTACGCAGCGTGTCGAGTCCCGGACGCAGGTAGAGATGATAGGTATTGCCAAGTATTATCTGTGCCTTCACCTGCTCACGGAGTTCGCTGAAATGCACACCCTTCACCGACCCACACGTGCCCACGGGCATGAAGATGGGCGTCTTTATCTGTCCGTGCGCCGTGGTGATGATGCCGGTACGTGCATCGCTGCACGGGTCGGTGTGCTGAAGTTGGAAAGTCAGTGCCATGTCTGTCTACGCGTTGGTATGTTTGTCGTTGTGATTGGGGTTGTTGTCGACTTCGTTGTTTTTGTTGTCGTCTTCGATATCGAACTTCACGGGGCGGTCTACCGTCTCGCTGGTGAGGGCAAACTGCCACACGTCCTGCACGTTTTCAACGTAGTGAAATGTCACACCCTTTAGGTAGATGTCTGGAATCTCGTCGATGTCTTTCTTGTTGTCGCGGCACATCACGATGTCGGTGATGCCAGCACGCTTGGCAGCGAGAATCTTCTCCTTGATGCCACCGACAGGCAACACCTTGCCACGCAGCGTTATCTCGCCAGTCATGGCAGTGTTTTTGCGCACCTTACGCTGCGTCAGCGCCGAAGCGATAGACGTAGCTATGGTGATGCCCGCAGAGGGACCGTCCTTAGGAGTGGCACCCTCTGGCACGTGGATGTGGATGTTCCAGTTGTCGAACACGCGGTAGTCGACACCCAATGTGTCAATATGTGCCTTGACATATTCAAGTGCTATCACTGCCGACTCTTTCATCACATCACCCAAATTGCCCGTGAGTGTGAGCTTGCCGCTCTTGCCTTTGCTCAGCGAAGTCTCTATGAACAGGATCTCTCCGCCAACACTTGTCCACGCCAGTCCGGTCACTACGCCAGCGTAGTCGTTGCCTTGGTAGATGTCACGATAGAACGGTGGCTTGCCAAGAAGGTCTTCAAGCTGTGCTGGAGCAATCTTGCTGACGGTCAGCGAGCCATCCACCGCCTTGCGATAAGCAATCTTACGCAGCGCCTTGTTTATCTGCTTCTCAAGCTGACGCACACCACTCTCGCGCGTGTACTGTTCTATTATCTTCTCTATAGCAGGCTTGGTGAACTGCGGAACGACAGTTTTCTCTGCTTTTTCGCCTGTCTGTTCCGCCTTTTCGCCAGCCTTCTCTGCTTTTTCAGCAGACCTTGCTGCCAGGCCCGTGCTGTCAAGTTCGCGCGGTATGAGGTGGCGTTTGGCAATCTCTATCTTCTCTTCTGTGATGTAACCGCTCACCTCTATAATCTCCATACGGTCGAGCAGCGGACGCGGAATGGTGTTGAGGTCGTTGGCTGTAGCGATGAAGAGCACCTTCGACAGGTCGTAGTCGACATCGAGATAGTTGTCATGGAACGCGTTGTTCTGCTCTGGGTCGAGCACTTCAAGGAGTGCCGACGACGGGTCGCCGTTGACTGTGTTCTGTGTAACCTTGTCTATCTCGTCAAGGATAAATACCGGATTAGATGAGCCTGCCTTCTGGATGTTCTTTATAATGCGTCCTGGCATGGCGCCGATGTATGTGCGGCGGTGTCCGCGAATCTCGCTCTCGTCGTGCAAACCGCCAAGCGACATGCGCACGTACTTGCGTTTCATTGCCGACGCAATGCTCTTGCCGAGACTCGTCTTGCCGACTCCCGGAGGGCCATACAGACAGATGATGGGTGACTTCAGGTCGCCACGCAACTTCAACACAGCCATATATTCGAGTATGCGCTCCTTCACTTTCTCCATGCCGTAGTGGTCGTGGTCGAGCACACGGCGCGCACGCTTCAGGTCGAGGTTGTCTTTTGTAAACTCGTTCCACGGCAGTCCGACCATTGTTTGCAGATAAGTCAGCTGTATGCTGTACTCTGGACTTTGCGGGTTGAGGGTGTCGAGCTTATCGAGTTCCTTATGGAAGGTCTTGGCAGTCTCGGCACTCCACAGTTTTTTGGCTGCTTTGTCAAGTAGCTCCTTACGCTCCGGCGAGCCTTCACCGTTGCCGAGTTCTTCCTTAATGTTCTTGATTTGCTGCTGCAAGAAATACTCGCGCTGCTGCTCGTCAAGGTCTTCGCGTGTCTTGGTGCGAATGTCCTGACGCAGTCTGAGGAGCTGTGTCTCACGATAGAGCATCTTCAGTGCCATCAGCACGCGCTCTGTCATGGAGTCGGTCTTGAGCAGTTGCAGTTTGTCGTCAACGCTGAACGGCATGGTGGTGCAGATGTAGTTGACTGCCAACACCTTGTTATGTATGTTTGAAACGGCAAACAAGGTCTCGTCAGGCATATCTTCATCCATGTGAACATATTCCTTTACGCTTGTGCGCAGGTCTTCGAGTGCCGTGTTAAACTCCTTGTTGCGCGCCGACGGCAGCTTCTCTGCCTTCTTCTCCGCATGTCCTGCGATGTACGGCGCTGTAGACGTCACATCTACAAGGCGGCATCTGCCGAGTCCCTGCACTATGGCGGTGACATTGTTGCCGGGGCCAGGCATCTCTATAGTTCTCACGAGTCGCGCAAACACACCATACTCACACATGTCTGCCTCGCATGGGTCTTCCACCGAAGGGTCTTTCTGTGAGAACACCGCAAACACCTTCTGCGGGTCTTCCTTCACAGCATTGACAAGTGACAGACTCTGTTTGCGGCCTATGAGTACGGGCGTCAATACTCCAGGAAACATAACGAGATTGCGCGTGATAAGGAACGGCACCTCGCCTTCTACCTCCGTATCGAACAGATTGGAGATATCGCCCTCATAGTCGGCAATCATTTGTATTGAAGTATTTTGTTTCTTGTTCATAAGTCGTTATCATTAATACAATTTGACTTGCAAAATTAATGCTTTTTTTTTAGTTACTCGAATAAAAGCCGTTGATATTGCATGCTTTACCTCTACTTTTACATCTTTTAAGTTGCCGGCATTTATATTAGAGCCTCACCGACTTGCCGAGCCAACTCCATCCCCCACCCTTGCGCTACCCAACAGCACGTCCACACACTTGACTTACGTCACCACTACGCCCACTACTCAACCTGTCGTAACATGCAATAATATTTAACAAATAAACCAAAAACAAGCAATTTCACCGCCGTTACATATTGTTTGAATAAAATATAAATAAACTACACATTGTTATCATATATCAATTTTTAGCATCCTTTTGTCAATTTTACAGACAAATCAGCTTACATTATAAACTATTAAAGCTAAATTTGCAACCAGTTTACAACCAGTTAATAATGTTTAAACTCCACGACGTTAACAACAACAGTATAGTAAAGGGACGCTAAGACATGGTGTTCACCCGACAATAAAAAATTGAAGAAATAAAAATAAGTAACAAACCACAAACAAAAGATGCTTATGGGTAAAAAAGATGTTTTGCTATTCCTCACAGCACTTGCCTGCTCTGCCACAATGACGGCACAGACAAGACAGCTAACAGGAACCGTGATTTCAGAAGACGGCGAACCGATAGTCGGTGCCTCCATTATTGTAGTGGGTACAAAGACGGGCACCGTCAGCGACATTGACGGCAAATTCTCGTTCAACGCCATTCCCGACAAAGCCACACAGCTGCGCATATCATATCTCGGCATGCACTCTAAAGTGGCGACGATAAAGCCTGGTATGAAAGTCACACTCTACGAAGAGAACAACCAGCTCGGCGACGTTCTGGTCGTCGCCTACGGCACAGCGAAGAAAGCAAGTTACGCAGGGTCGGCGTCAATGGTAAAGGCTGCCGACATAGCCGACCGCCCGTCGACAAGCTTTGAGAGCGCATTGGCAGGCAAGGTGGCAGGAGTTCAGGTCACCAGCTCATCAGGACAGGCTGGCTCCGCACCCAGCATACAGATTAGAGGCATTGGTTCGATGAACGCAGGGTCTACACCACTCTACGTCATTGATGGCGTGCCGACAATCAGTGGTGATGTGGGCCAGATGTCAGACTACACCTATAGCACCAACAACGTGATGAACTCACTCAACCCCGACGACATAGAGTCTATCTCGGTAATGAAAGACGCAGCAGCCTCATCGCTCTACGGCTCACGTGCCGCCAACGGCGTGATTCTCATCACCACCAAGCGTGGCAAGGCTGGCAAGCCGCAAATCAACATAAAATCGTCGATAGGCTTCACACCGTCATGGGCCACAGGCAACTACGAGGCTGCCAACACACAGCAGCAGGTAGACATGCTCTACACCGTGTTCCATGCCTATAAGACCGAGAACGGTGCCGACGATGCCACTGCCAACGCCTACGCCTTGAAGCAGCTCAACCGCAAATTCAACAAGCACGGCTACTCGTTCACTACCGACGGCACAGGAGCCTATGAGTCTGTGACCATCGGCGACTACGACGGCTCGGGCAGAGCAGGCAAATACTACAACTGGGACGACGCCTATTTTCGCACTGGCGTCTACCAGTCCGACGACATATCTGTGAGCGGAGCCACCGACAAGACCAACTATTTCACCTCACTCTCCTACACCAAAGACGACGGACGACTGTGGGTGAACAGTTTTAAGCGCGTGGCAGGACGTGCTAACCTGTCGCAGAAGATAGGCAACCACGTGGAGTTTGCGACAAATGTCAGCCTGTCGCGCACATCGAAGAGCGGCTACAACGACACCCGTAGCACTGGCTCAAACTACTTCATGCAGACACGCAACCTGTTGTGGGGACTGTACTGGCCGACCTCCTATTCTACTGGAGAAGAGTGGACCGACCGCTACGGCAGCTATGCCTACAACGGACTGTACTACAGCAAAGAGTGGGAAAACAAATCCATCAACACACGCATCTCTGCCATAGAGACCCTCACCCTGCACCTTCTGCCAGGTCTTGACCTGCGCTCCGTATTCTCTTACGAGAACACTGGCGTGCGCGACCATGTCTACTACAGCGCCAACCACTTCGATGCCGCAGCAGTAAACGGCACCGTTCACGAGATGCGTACGTCTTATGAGAAGACCGTGTCGTCGACAACAGCCACATACAACCAAGCTTTCGGCAAACACAGCATCGGACTGCTCGCTGGCTTTGAGGCTGAAAAGAACAACACCGACTTTGTACGTGCATCTGGCGACAACCTGCCGAACAGCGGACTACACACCGTCTCGACAGCAGGTACTCTCACCTCTGCCGGCTACCAGTGGGGCAACTCCATGGTGTCTGTGCTCTCTAAAGTCGACTACAACTTCGACGAACGCTATTTCGCGTCTGCCTCTTTCCGCCGCGACGGCTCTTCAAAGCTCAGCCCAGACACCCGTTGGGGCAACTTCTGGTCGCTGTCAGGCGCATGGCTTATAAATAAGGAGAAGTTTATGAGCCACGTCACATGGCTCAACGAACTGAAGCTGCGCGTGTCTTACGGCGTGAACGGCACCCTGCCGTCATCAAACTACGCCTACATGAACCTCATGTCATACACCAATAAGTACATGGGCAACCCGGCAGGAAGCATATCATCGCTGAGCAACCGCGACCTCACATGGGAGACCAACTACAACACCAACATCGGACTCGACTTCTCGCTGTTCAACCAGCGGCTGCGCGGTTCAGTAGAATACTTCAACCGCAAGTCCGACGACCTGCTTCAGGACGTGCCAGTGTCTATGGTGACAGGATTCAACTCCACGCTTAAAAACATCGGACGCATAAACAACCACGGCGTAGAGATAGAACTATCAGGCGACATCATCAGAAAGAACGGACTGACATGGTCGGTTTCTGCCAACGCCGCACTCATCAGTTCTAAAGTTAAAAAGCTATATCGCGGCGAAGACATAATATGGTATGACCCGACAGGCGGCGACTCACGAGCACAGTATGTCTACCGCGAGGGAGAGTCTACACTCGCCTTCTACGGCTACGAATGGGCAGGAGTAGACCCTGCAAACGGCAAGAGCGTCTACTACGTCAACGACGAGAACGACCCTCAGGCTGGCGACTTCACCTTCAACGGACGAGGCGCAACATACGACTATAACAAGGCAAACTACAAGATTATAGGCAACGGCATCGCCGACGTGACAGGCGGATTTTCTACCAATGTCAGCTACCGCGGACTGGAGTTCGGACTGAACTTTATCTACAAGATTGGCGGTTCGCTCTATGACGGAGCCTACAAAGATGTGGCAGACGACGGCTACTACTGGGAACGCATACGCTCAAAGCACTACTACGAGAACATGTGGACGCCGACACACACCAACGCCTCTGAGCCAGCACTATCTGGTAGCGACCTGACAGACGCCATACAGTACAGCTCACGCCATCTGCACAACGCATCGTTCCTGCGTCTCAAGACCATGACACTGGCATACACGCTGCCGAAAGCATGGACTTCACACGCTATGATGACTCGTGCGAGGGTGTTCTTTAATGCCGAAAACCTGCTTACCTTCTCTTGTTACAAAGACGCCGACCCCGAGGTGAACAGCTACAGCACACGCGGTTGGGAGACGCCTATAGGCAAGACATTTGTCTTCGGCATAGAGCTTACACTGTAACCCCATGTCGCAGCGACACAAGCCACGACACAGAGAAGAACAACACCCACTTTTTCAACAACAAAGCAAGAGTAAAATGATGACAACAATAAGCAAAAACACACTCATAGCCGCCATGCTGCTCACCATGACAGCACTCACCTCGTGCTCCGACTTCCTCAACCGCGAGCCAACAAACTCGTCAGACGCCGAGGACGCCATAGCCACAACGCGCGACGCAGAGGTGGCAATCAACGGCATAATGAACAAGATGTCGGCATCGACATACTACGGACGTAACATGCTGCTCTACGCCGACGCTAAAGGTGGCGACCTCACCATCTACGCCAACGGACGAGGCAACGACAACCTCTACACTTTCAACCACACCCCTACCAGCGGCACCTACTCGGGCTTCTGGTCGCAGATTTACGACTGTGTGATGCAGGCCAACAACCTCATCGACAACATTGACCGTCTGCAGGCAGAGGGAAACACGGCCCTCAACTACTACAAGGGCGAGGCACTGTCGCTGCGCGCGCTGTTCTACTTCGACCTTGTGCGACTCTACGGACTGCCCTACAACTACAACAAGGCGTCATACGGTGTGCCACTCGTGCTCAACACCCTTGACGCCTCGGCACAACCAGAGCGTGCAACGGTAGAGAAAACCTACCAGCAGATTGTAAGCGACCTGACAGAGGGCCAGAAGCTCATGGCTAATGACAAGTCTCTGCACCACGGCTACCTCGACTACTACGGCAACCTCGCACTACAGGCAAGGGTGAAGCTGTACATGAACGACTACGATGGTGCGCTCAAGGCAGCAAAAGAGATTATAGGCAGCGACAAATACAAGCTATATGAGCCGGAGGAGTGGTGCGCCTCATGGAGCCGCC
Organism: Prevotella sp.; assembly: GCA_022788105.1. GTDB lineage: Bacteria > Bacteroidota > Bacteroidia > Bacteroidales > Bacteroidaceae > Prevotella. The sequence continues at coordinate 12,288 of JALEVZ010000079.1, forward strand.
AGTACGGTTCGGAGTCGATATTCGAGATAGGCATAGACACGCAGACCGACCTCGAGACATCGTCGCTCGGTTTCTACTACATGCGCTACGGTCAGAAGAAAGGTGCTATGGGATGGTTTCTCGCAAGCGACTACTTCCTCAACCGACTCGGCGCCGACGCCACGGACGTGAGATGGGGCGTGATGGACAACGACGAATACTGGGTAGACACCAACACCGAGCGTAAGGGAGCATGTTATAAGTACATGGGGGGCACCAATCTCGACGGCGACGGCAAAGAGACGGCTACAGCTGTAAACATAAAGGTGATTCGTCTGTCAGAAATCTACCTCATAGCAGCAGAGGCTGCGCTCCACACTGGCGACAGCGACGCTGCCGCCACATGGCTCAACAAGATTCGCCGCCGCGCACCACAGCTGGCACCTGCCACTAAAGACGACGTCAGCGACGACATGATAATGGACGAACGCAGCAAAGAACTGTTCGGCGAGGGTCAGCGATTCTTCGACATGATGAGAACTGGCCGCACCGTGGAATATAACGACGACTTCGCCGACGTGCCTGTGACACACCGCACCAAGAGCGTGGACCGCACCTTCGGAGGCATCGTGCTTCCCATACCGCAAGACGAGATAAATACCAACTCTGCCATCGCAGGACAGCAGAACGAGTATTATAAATAGCCCGTCACACACTCCAAACACATGTTAAAAAAATCCCATTTAACGCGCCAAGCATCACACAAGGCTCGTCAAATGGGATTTTTTTGACTCACATAATATTGGATCATATAATATTGTTGTGTTTTTAACAATCAGCATTATATAAACAACCAGGGCTGCCCCGCTTTTGGAGCGCCGCCACCTGACGCGCGCCGCTGGTCTACATGAGGTGGCAAAAAACAAAAAAGCTCCAGTCAAAAGACTGAAGCTTTCTGCGGTGCGTACGAGACTCGAACTCGTGACCCCATGCGTGACAGGCATGTATTCTAACCAACTGAACTAACGCACCAATAAGGTTTGCTTTATGAGAAATGACGTTGGCGGTGCGTACGAGACTCGAACTCGTGACCCCATGCGTGACAGGCATGTATTCTAACCAACTGAACTAACGCACCAATAAGGTTTGCGTCATTTCTTTTTAGCGAGTGCAAAGGTAGTTATTATTTCCGAATTGACAAAACTTTTGTCCACTTTTTTCAAAAAAAATATATGTTTTGTCACAAAACGCGCTGCATTACCACCGCGTCGCGATATGACTTCCCGTCATATATCCAATCCTTGAGTTGTGACGACGGTTTAAAGCCGAGCGTGTCGAAGAGCCGCAACGAGGCTGCGTTGTCTACCGCCACGACAGCGTAGAGCTGATGAAGGTGCAACGTGCGAAGCGCATAGGCAGTCACCTGGCTTACCGCTGCCGCAGCGTAACCACGTCTCCGCATGTCACGGCGAATCACAATGCTCACCTCCGCCCTACAATGAGCGGGACTGAAGTTTACGAGGTCTACTACCCCCACACACTCCCCGTCAGCATTTTCGACCATCATGCGCACCTGCCGGTCAGCATAGATATCGGCAGTAGCGTTAGCGATGTAGTCGTGGAGCACATATCGCGAATACGGCACATTGTTCTCACCCACGTTCCACACCTCATGATCGTTCTCCATAGCATACAGCATATCGAGGTCTTCTGGCTCTAAGGCACGTAGACGTACAGCCACATTCTTCATGTCACTCATTTTATAACCTCCGATTCTGTTATGATGGTCTTCGTGTCAGGGTTGTAGGTTCCGATGCGCACATTGCTACGATTATCACGTGCTAAGAGTTCAAAAATCTGCTCATAGCTATATGTATGTACGTCATAGACCACATTCACAGTCTTGTTTTCAGGCAGCGACAGCGACAGATGGCCGTCAGCAACCGTCGCCCCTACGGTCTCATAATACTCAGCATCTATACCCTTGCGATGCAAGATGTCACGACATTCGCCGATGGCTGCTGCCGAACCTACAAACACATAGGCTACATCGCTGAACTCATGGCGCGAGAAGAAGCCGAGGCTACGGCGCACACGCGAAGCCTGCATGCGGAAGAGCGACACTGTAGCTTTCAACAAGATAGCCACCTTGATAGGCAGACTGAAGAGCACAGACAGGTGTCCGTAGTGTTTGCGGAAGAAGATGAACATGGCATCGTAGAACACATGCACATAGCGGAACGACGACTTGTGCGTGCTCTCGCCCTTATAGTGAAGGATGCGCGCAGGCACATACCAGTTTTCGAAGCCACCTTTAAGCAGACGATAAGACAGATCCACGTCTTCACCATACATAAAGAAATCTTCGTCGAGCAGCCCTACAGCGTTGAGCGCAGAGTGTCTCACCATAAAGAATGCCCCACTTATGATGTCGATGCGTGCCGGCTGGTCCCACGGCAGATAACCCATGTAGTAGCGTCCGAAGCGTCGGTTTTTCGGGAAGCGGGCACAGAGTCCCACCATTTTATACAGCGATGTGAGCGGCGTAGGCAACCCTCGTCGCGACTCCATGGCGTCGGTGCCATCGGTCTTCAGCATGCGCACTCCCGCTCCACCTGCCTGTGGGTGGCAGTCCATAAAGTCCACCACCTCACGGATGGCGCCCTCGCCGACAATAGTGTCTGGATTTAGCAGCAGCACATATTCGCCCCGACACTGCTTTATGGCAATGTTGTTGGCACGTGAGAAGCCGAGATTGTGAATGCCGGCAATGATTCTGATGTTCGGAAACCGTGCAGTGAGATAGTCGACCGACCCGTCACGTGAGTGGTTGTCTACTACAAACACCTCCGTCTCAATGTCTTTCGTCGCCTTTAATACCGACAGCAGACACTGCTCGAGGTAGAACTTCACATTATAGTTTACTATTATTACAGAGAGTTTCAACTTTGGATAAAAGCTTGTAAAGTCCTTATGTATGTCCTTCCGCGCAAAAAATTGACACGCAGAAAGACCTGCCCGGACAGAGGTTTGTACTATTGGACATTGGCATCAAGTCCCTCCTCCGTGCCTGCTGCGTTGCCCATCTCCGCCTCGCAGCGGTCTTTGGTCGGGAATACGAAGAACAGACACAAGGCGAGTATGATGGCAAGATAGCCAAACGCCACGTTAAGATATAGATAGTAAAGCAGTGTGTTGACGAGCATGGGCACCACAACAAGCGCTAAGCGCACCAGCCCAAAGCGAAGCAACGCCTCTGGCGACACCAGACGTGACGCCACATAGCGCAGCTTGAACATTTTGAGAGCAAACGGTATGAAAGCGATAGTGAGCAGTTCCATCACCATCGCAGCGAGAAACTCGCCGTTAGCATCGGCGCCAGCGAGCATACCGCTCTCGAGTAGTCCTGTCTCAAACAGCAGCATGGCCATGACAACGAGCGCCAACGGCACGAGCGTGAATGAAAGAAGGATGTTGCGTGTATGTTTCATTTTTCTGATTTCATTTCAGTTCTGTTAAGTATAGCCCTGCCGAGCGTCACCTCATCAGTATATTCCAGCTCGTCGCCTACAGAGATGCCACGTGCTATCACACTTATGCGCACATCGTAGGGAGCGAGTTTGCGGGATATGAAGAAGTTCGTGGTGTCGCCCTCCATGGTGGGGCTGAGCGCCAGAATGACCTCTTTCACGCCACCCGCGGCGACACGTGCGACAAGCGAGTCGATGGCAAGGTCGGAGGGTCCGATGCCGTCCATAGGCGAGATTACGCCGCCAAGCACATGGTATAGTCCGCCATACTGCTGTGTATTCTCCACAGCCATGACGTCGCGTATGTTCTCCACGACACATATCGTAGATGCGTCGCGGCGACGATCGGCACATATCGGACACACGTCGGTGTCGCTGATATTGTGGCACACACGGCAGTACTTCACCTCATGGCGCATCCGCGAGATGGCGGTGGCGAAAGCGTCGACGCTCTCTGTGGGTTGCCGGAGCAGAAACAGTGCCAAACGTAGGGCTGTCTTGCGCCCCACGCCAGGCAGTTTTGACAATTCTCCGACGGCATCGTCGAGCAGCTGCGACGGGAAATTGGCGTCAATCATGAGATTTTGCCGACTTTTCGTTGTTTACCGTCTTCATCATCAATCATTGAAGAGATAGATACCCAGACCTATCTTCAGGCCGATTGTAGAGTAGTCGCTGTGCTTCTTGAACGACTGGTCATAGTAGATGGCCGGTTCAAGAGTGACGGTGCGGCTGAGGAAGTAGGCATAGCCAATCTCAAAGCCTGGCATCACGTCGGTGTAGCCTTTGGTGTGCATGAGCTTGCAGTTCATGCCGAGATATATGCCGTTCTGCTCTATGTAGTAGCGACCGCCAGCTCCGAGATAGTAGTTGTCGCTCACGCCTTTGGCACCATAGTGGTTGTAGCCCACCATGCCGTAGAGCAACCAGTCGTCAGCCACCATATAGCCCATCTGTCCCGATGCACCAGCGTTGAACTTCGAGGTACCGTTGTAAGAGAGGTTCAAGCCTGTCAGCGAACCGTTGAGATAGAGTTTGCCCTGCTCAAACTGGGCGTTGGCAGTAGCCGTCACGAATAGTGCGGCAGCCATGGCGAATAATTTCTTTATCATGTCTACGATTAAAAATTTTGGTTTTCTGTGGACAGCAATGTGTGTCTGCACGCCTTCCTTGCCTGCGGACACAACATGGTCTCACACATTTATTATATTATATATAACGCTGCTATTGCAGAAAAATTGTATTTTACGCACATTTCTTTTTCCAACGGGCAAACCACACTATCGCCACCACCAGCACGCAAAGGCCCAACACATAGCCCGTCACGCCCTGCAAACCTAAGGCTTGACCAGACACAAAGACGAACGTAGCACACACAGTTGTCATCAAGAAAGCTGGCAGGAGCGTGATGATGTAGTTCTTTTTTTGCTCAACAAGATAGACCGTCAGCGTCCACAAGGTGAACACACTGAGCGTCTGGTTTGCCCATCCGAAATACTGCCATATAATATTGAAACCGTCAGGACTCCTCATCTGCCACACAAGCAGCAGTATGGCGGCAGCGAACATAGGAATGCACACATACATGCGACGACGTATGCTGTGCTGCTCAAGGCCGAGGGCATCAGCCACAATGAGGCGCGCGCTGCGGAACGCGGTGTCGCCACTGGTGATGGGGGCTGCCACAACGCCAAGCAGTGCCAGCACACCACCAAACACGCCGAGCCATCCAGAGCATACGAAGTTCACCACGCTCGGTGCAGTAAAGAACTGGACAAGCGTCTTTCCACCCGTGCTCTGTGCCACGAACTCATCCACCACGTCGGCAGGCACCACCTCGCGCCATCCGCCATAGTAGAAGAAATACATCGAGACCGTCGCCCAGATGAGTGCTACAAGGCCCTCGGTTATCATGGCTCCGTAGAAGATGCGGCGACCCTGACGCTCATTTTTCATGCAGCGTGCCATGAGTGGACTTTGTGTAGCATGAAATCCGCTGATGGCGCCACAGGCGATGGTGAGGAACAGACAGGGGAAGAGCGGATTTTTAGACATGTAGCTGTCGGCGCCGAGCAATGCTGCCGTCGAGTCGGGGTTGTACGTCTTGAGGTCGCTCCACAGCTCGGGCAGCGCCGGCATCTTAGCATATAGTCCCACCATTAGCGCCACCGCCATGAACAGCAGCGAGAAGGCGAACAGCGGATACACCTTGCCTATAATCTTGTCGATGGGCAACATGGTGGCTATGATGTAGTAAATAAAAATCACTATGACCCACATAAACTCCGACCCCCACATGCCATGCAGTATGATGGCAGGGCTATAGACAAACACCACGCCCACCATCATGAGCAGCAACACGGTGAAGACGAGCGCCACCTTGCGTGTGTGGCGACCGAGATATTTGCCCACAAGCTCGGGCAGGCTGGCGCCGCCGTTGCGCACAGAGAGCATGCCGCTGAGATAGTCGTGTACGGCTCCAGCAAACACGCAGCCCAACACTATCCACAGATAGGCTACAGGGCCATACCACGCGCCCATGATTGCGCCGAAGATGGGACCTGTGCCAGCAATGTTCAAGAACTGAATCATGAAGATTTTCCAACCGGGCAACGCCACATAATCCATGCCGTCAGTCATGGAAATGGCTGGCGTGGGACGGTCGTCAGGACCGAACACGCGTTCCACAAACTTGCCGTAGACCATATAGCCTACTACTAACGCTATCAAACTTAGTGTAAAAGAAATCATTGTATCTTAAGTTTTTAACTATCTCTTACTATGTCTGCCGACGCCGCAGCCCCACTGTGAGCGACAGACCACACCACTCCCAAGACGAAAGCCATGCCGCTTACACAGCTGCGCAGCGCCACAAGGTTTTGTCGTTGTTGCCTAATGACAAAATGATAGTGCCCTTTTGGGCTTGTCACTACAGCCTAATGGCGACGTCACTACGGCCTAATGGCAACGCCACTACGGCCTAATGGGAACGCCGAATGGTTCTTAACATACGTTAACAACTGAAGTAAGATTTTCGCTCCGTTTTGTAGCAATGTGTCACTTATATTGCCAAAATGCCGACACTCTGCTTTTTTCATGAGTAACACGAAGCATGGCGACGCCCTCATTTCAAACTGACGTACAAAAGTATATAATTAATTTCAAACACAACAACATCGTGCCTTTTTTATTTCAAAACATTACACACACGCAAAAAAGGCGCTTCCAACATGTCAAAAACAAGGACTCGGTAACGCCATTTCCATATTTTATGATTACCTTTGCAACGAATGTGACCCTGCTTTGTAACAGAAACGACTCGCTTTTGTAACTGATGTGACCCTGCTTTGTAACAAGAGCAGCCCTTCACCAGAGCCACATGCGGCCCTCACGCCGCCACCCCACCAGACCCAAAACGTAATAAAAACAAAAACCACAACAGACAACAACTTAACTGAAACAACTGAGACTTATGAGAATGAGAAGCATCATCGCCGTGCTGGCACTGCTGTCGGCATGCACCATCGGCAAGGCACAGACCAAGAGTATGCACCAACTGCAACAAGAGTTTGTAGACCTGCGTTTCGGAATGTTCATACATTTCAACATGCCCACATTCCACGATGCAGACTGGCCAGACCCACAGGCGCCAGCATCTGACTTCAACCCCAAGCGCCTCGACTGTAACCAGTGGGCAGAAGCGGCAAAGTCGGCAGGCATGACATACGGATGTCTCACTACAAAACACCACAGCGGATTCTGCATCTGGGACACGAAGACTACCGACTACAACGTGATGAACTCGCCGCTGAAGCGCGACGTGGTGCGCGAATATGTAGACGCGTTCCGCAAGGCAGGACTCAAGACCATGCTCTACTACTCCATTCTCGACATACACCACGAGCTGCGCCCACACAAAATCGTGCCTAAACACATCGACATGGTGAAGCAACAGCTCACCGAACTGCTCACCAACTACGGCGAGATAACGGCACTCATCATCGACGGATGGGACGCACCGTGGAGCCGCATATCATACACCGACATACCGTTTGAAGACATCTACCGACTCGTAAAGGCGCTGCAGCCTAACTGTCTCGTCATGGATCTCAACGCCGCCAAATATCCGCGTGAGGCGCTGTTCTATACAGACATAAAGTCGTATGAGCAGGGTGCAGGACAAAAGATATCGACAAGCGAAAACGAACTGCCCGCCCTCGCCTGTCTGCCGCTGCAGGAGAACTGGTTCTGGAAGCCCAAGTTCCCCACCGACAAGATGAAGCCGGCAAAGGAAATGGTGAATGACAACATCGCCCCCTACGGCTTAGCACACTGCAACTTCATCTTAAACGTGGCACCAAACCGCGACGGTCTGATGGACGACAACGCTCTTAAAGAATTAAAAGAGATAGGAAAACTCTACACAAAGCGCGGCCACGTGGCTGACGTGAAGGCTGCCGAGGCGCCCATCATATCGCGCAACATAGCAAAGGCGCAGCCATCGACAAGCTCATACAGCGACGACTACAACATCATGGACTTCGCCAACGACGACAATTTCAAGACCTGCTGGACCTCAAGTCCTACGGTTCAGACGCCGTGGTACGCCGTTGAGCTGGGACATGAACAGCCATTCAACATGGTGGTAATCACCGACCGCGACAACGACCGCCTGCAAAACTACGTCATAGAATACCGCGCGAACGGAACATGGCACAAGGCCTTCGAAGGCAACGCTCCCTCGGCAAGCCGCGTGAAGATACACCGCTTCGACACCGTATGGGGCGACGCCGTGAGACTGACAGTCAACAGTTCAAAGCGTCTCACCTCAATAGCCGAGTTCGGAGTGTTCAACGAGAAGAGATAACACGGCATAAAACACCGTCAGCATAATGCACAACAACACACAACGACACATCAACATCACTCTCAAGACCTGCCTCTGCCGCATAGCCTTTACCGCTATGCTGGCTCTGTCAGCAGGACAACACACCGCTACAGCACAACACGCCACCCTGCCTTGTGAGTCGGCAACACCGAAACACGAGGTAAGGGCGGTGTGGCTCACAACCATTGGCGGCATAGACTGGCCACACTGCTACGCACAGTCGACACGCTCCATCAAGCGACAGAAGCAAGAGTTGCGCGACATACTGGACAAACTGCAACGTGCTGGCATCAACACGGTGCTGCTGCAAACACGCATACGCGCCACCACCATATATCCCTCACAGTTAGAACCGTGGGACGGATGTCTCTCTGGCGCGCCAGGCAAGAGTCCGGGATATGACGCTCTGCAGTTTGCCATAGGCGAATGTCACCGCCGTGGCATGGAGCTGCACGCATGGGTGGTGGCTATACCCGTCGGCAAGTGGGACGCACTGGGCTGCCGCACATTACGTCGACGCTACCCCAAGCTCATACGCAAGATTGGACCCGACGGTTTTATGGACCCCGAGAAGCAAGGCACCGCCGACCATATAGCCAAGATGTGTGCCGAGATAACACGTCGCTACGACATCGACGGCATACATCTCGACTACATACGCTATCCCGAGACATGGAACATAAAGGTCAGCCGTGCCGAGGGCAGACGTCATATCACCAACATAGTGAGAGCCGTGTCTGCGAAGGTGAAGGCTCTTAAGCCGTGGGTCAAGATGAGTTGTTCACCCATAGGCAAGTCCGACGACCTGTCACGCTATTGCAGTAACGGCTGGAACGCCTATACCAGGGTGTGCCAGGATGCACAGGGATGGTTGCGCGACGGACTGATGGACGAGTTGTTCCCCATGATGTATTTTCGCGACAACCATTTCTACCCCTTCGCCATCGACTGGGCAGAGCAGAGCCACGGCCGCATCATAGCACCGGGCCTCGGCATCTACTTCATGTCACCACGTGAGAAGGACTGGCCCCTGACAGACATAACACGCGAGATGGAGGTGCTGCGGCGCTACGGTATGGGGCACGCCTACTTCCGCTCCAAGTTCTTCACCGACAACACAAAGGGCATATACGACTTCGCAAAACGCTTCAACCGCACGCCCGCCCTCGTGCCGCCAATGACATGGGAGCGCGCCACGAAGCCAGCAACACCGACCGCTCTCGTCATAACACCTATGGGAAGACACGCCAGTAACGGGCTCACGACAAGCCGACTGACATGGACTCCTGCCGACCGCGACACCGTGATGACACGCTACAACGTGTATTCTTCACGCGTCTATCCTGTCGACACAGAACAGGCGGAGAACCTCATCGCCACACGTCTGCAACGCTGGCAGCTCGTCATACCTACCGACTCGGCACGCTACTACGCCGTAACAGCCACCGACCGCTATGGCAACGAGAGTGCGCCGCTACAGCAGGAGGGCGTCACCCCGACTCCAAGCAATCAGCCATACGGCGCTACGGCATCCTTCACAGCCCTCGTCTCACACCACTTCCCTGCCCTCGTCTCACGTCCCATGCTGCCCTGCGACAACCACACCGTGACGCTTCCGTCAAAAGGTTCGGTGCTCGACGCGCAGTTTGTGACTATCGAAAACATGTACGGGAGAATAGTTGCGACACGTCCATACAGCAGTGTCAGCATCGACATAAAGGCCCTTCCCGATGGCGTCTACATCGTGCGCTCACTCGGAAGAAAAGGCGTCACACACCGATTAGGTTGGTTTCTTAAAAAGCCGACACTGTACTGACACAGGCAAAAGGAGATATAGAAGAATAGCAACGGGACCATTGACGTAGTCTGACGGGAGGAACAAGAAGACCTAACAGACCTAATGTCACGACAAGCTCTTTACTGGCACAACATAATAAGCCTACGGAGGGCTTCGCATTACCCGTATTGTTTTTTACAATTTTTTCTTCGTTTTTTTAAAACGACATTACTCGCAAATGCTGTAATTTTGCAGATGACAAACAAGAAAAGTCTACACCACAAACAAGAAAGACAAACAGCACTACATACACACCCCGACAACCCGACTTGACACATAGTAGTCTATCAAACGAACGCCCTCAAACCAATATTCAACACCACCGCCACACGGCAACTATCACGTGCTGTCGTGGCGGTGGGGGCAAACTACCTACATATATATATTATAAGAACAAGATGAACAAATTATCATTAAAGCAAGCACTATTTATAATGGCAGCACTGCCTGTCAGCGCGATAGCGCAAGGCACTAACGATGGACTCGGCGGCGGCGACGTAGACATAAAGTCGCTCTACGAGCTGGTGACGAAGCACGAACAGAAGAGCAAGGCGCTCAACATCTACATCAACTACGGCACCAGCTACCAGACCACCCGCGACTCCCGCGAGGGCGAGTGGACCTCACGCCTCTACAATCGCGACCTCCGTCTGGAGATGGTAGGATGGCTCACCGACAACATATACTACCGTTTCCGTCATCGACTGACCAAGTCTAACGCTGCAGAGAGCGAAGACAACTTCGCCAAAGCCACCGACTACATGATGGTAGGATGGAAGTTTAACGACCATTGGTCTATCCAGGGCGGCAAGAAATGCCAAGCACTCGGCTCGTTTGAGTTTGATGAAAACACGCTCTTCGTATATCAGTTTTCAGACATTGAAAACTGCATTGAAAGTTCAAAGGCTGCCATCAACCTTGTCTACAACGCCACTCCCGACCAGCAGTTCTCTGCCGAGATAAGCAACACATACACTGGCAAGCTGAAAGACGAGTTCGGCGAAAACGCCAAAGTGACCACTGGCAAGGTCACGAGCAGCAGCGACGACGAGACAACGACGGTAGACACGCAGCTACTTGAGAAAGCCAACCACCCGCTATCCTACACCGCTGGCTGGAACGGCAAGTTCTTTGGTGGCAAGCTGCAGACCCGCTGGTCATACACGCTACGCACACTTGCCAAGCACAAATACAGCCGCATGGTGCGCCTCGGACAGAAGTTGAACCTCGACCACCTACACTGGTACATCGACTACAACATGACCTACGACGACCTCGACAGAATGAGGATTGCATCGAAAGAAACCGTCAGCGTCATGGCACCACAGGAAACAAACCTCTACGTGGGCAAGGTGCGCTATCAAGGACTGGTCACCAAGCTGGAGGTAGACCTCGCACCCGACTGGAAATTCGAAGCTAAGGGCATGTACGAGACCGCCAGCATGACACAGTCGGAGCAGTACAAAAACTACCGCAAGGCGCTCGGCTACGTCGGCACATTAGAGTATTATCCTGCGCGCAAGCAGCAGCAGAACCTCCGTTTCTTCCTCTCCTACACTGGACGCAAATACGACTACAGCAAGCGCAGCATGCTGTCAGACTACCACACCGACCGCATAGAGCTGGGCATGCTCTACCGCATGAAACTGTTGTAACGCTACAGACAGTTTGTTTTTTACAAATTAACGTTCACTTTTTATAAAAAGTACACTCTGCATCGAATTCGGGCGCAACCGCCTTTATTTCTGCTCCGTCGCCAGACGTGACATCCAGCACACTGCACGGCAACAGCTCCACCTCCGTATGCCCTATCTCTAAGGAGATGCGCCCCTCCTTTACTAACAAGAGCCTTGTGAAAAGCGCATGCTCACTTGTCATAAGCGCAAAATTGCGCGCAGCGTCTTTTGCTTCGCTTACGGGCACAACATCGCTACCGCACACACAGAAAAGTGAGCGGCATAGGCACCGAATACATCCTTCAGGAAGTATTTGGCAGCAAACTCTTCCAGATTGTATATATTCATTTTATATTGTCACGTCATGTCTTTGACGTCGTGTTTTACATGTTCGGTTTTTAGTTTTACTATGGTGATTTGTTCTATCCAAACGTTTGTTGGTTTTGCAAAAATACAATTTTTCCACGAAACCGTCATCCTGTCATGCAAGAAATGACACAAAAGAGATTGAGAGAAAACAAAAAGAGACGACTCACAGACCTTTTTTATGGTCTGCAAGCCGTCTCTTTTATATATACGTTTCACGACGATTGTCGCACAACAGTTACTTCACCATCACCTTACGCACGGTGCCATCGCTCATGCGTATGATGTTCAGACCACGCTGCGGAGCAGAGAGGCGCTTGCCATCAATAGCAAATCGTGCTGCAGGAACTGTCTTGACGCTGACAGAAGGAGTAACAATAGCTGTAGGAGCACTGCCGTCATAGCAGCCGCCGAAGTCGTCGATACAGAAATAAGCAGGTGTATTCATACCCCAATCTCCTGTTCGTGTGCTTGAGAGCGCGAAGCTGACATTGGTGAGAGCGCCCATAGTGCTGAGGTCTACCCATGTCCAGTCTGAGATGTAATAGTGGTCGGCATCGTTTGCCGAGCGGTAGTCGGCAAGGTAAACATCCTTCGACGTCTTCGTGCCGTCAGTCTTTGTACCCGTGATAGTGAGCTTGAACCAGTCGCCGGTAGCAAACGCGGCGCCAGAGTAAGGGTCGCCGTTGAGCACAGAGTTGAGAGCGTAGGCGGCGTTGTTGAGGTAGAATCCGCTCACCACAGCGCCCTCGCTGCCTGCCTCCACGTCAACAGAGCAGTTGCCATAGACGTATGCCACGGCGTAGTTAGCAGAGTTATGACCGCCACCCTTAGCGTTCTTGTACTGGTCGTCAAGTCCTGCATAAGTGTTGTCGGTGTGGTTGGCAATGGCAAATCCGCCCCATGAGTCGTAGCCATCGAAGTTTGTATATGACGCATTGAACTTGAACAGACCGCTCTCGAAGCTGCCGTTGTAGGGCTTATTGTTCTCCGGATTTTCGGGCTTAAAAATGACATGGCCCTCTGTCGGCACTGCGATGTCTTCAAATGTAGCAACAGTTGCTGCCGCCTCCTGGGCGTCGATCGAAGCCTCAAGGTGCAAATCCTCAGCACCAGTCACCTCTGTAGATGTCTCGCCGAGCCATCCTGCCATCTGATTTTCGGCACTATAGACGCGCACAAAGTCGATGGCATCGAGCACAACGGGATTGCGGTCGGCATCCACCGCCCATGCTATGTCGAAGCTATTGCCTTCGATATCGCTGTTGGGCAGGTTGTCCACATATCCGTAACGGAAAGAGCTAAGCTCCCAATAGCCTGTAGAACTTGACTGCACAGCATTTTTGGGCAGCAGCGTACCCTTGAATGTGAGCGGACTTTCAAGCCACAGAGGGAAATACTCCTGGGTGTGAAACGAGTTACGCTCCACCACGCCGCTGTTGTCTTTATTATCGGTCCATGGCACGTTCTGCATCGCATCTTTGGTGTAAGTAATCTCGTAGTTGTACACCACATTGGCAGCATCGTCTACATCTGCGCTTCCCGACAGCTCATACCACGGGTCGTTAGGCAATCCGTCACCATTGAGGTCTTTCGACACCATCACTATGCCGGGCTCGGCACCGTTAGCCATTGCGTTGCCCTTGATGTAGAAGTCCTTCTGTCCTTCGACGTTGGCGATGCTGTGATCGAAGTGGAATGTAACATATCCACCATAGGCACCGAGACATACCATGCCCCCTTTGTTGTTTGCCAATGCTGCCGTACATTTGGCAACCATGACTGCAGCATTATCGCCATCCTCATACTTTGGCATTGTGTTGATGAACTGGCCGGGAGCCGGAACATATTCGTCCACCGCGGCAATGTACTTTTTGTAACCTTTGTACTCTTCCGTTCCCAACTGCTGAGCACTGACCACAACAGCCGTCGAAAGGCACAAAAGCGAAAGTAAAACTTTTCTCATAAAAACTTGATAGTTCTATTATTAATATACAATGTTAATCTATTCTCTCCCCCTTCTTCGACACTTTGCCGACAGAGGAGGGCGTGGGCAGAGCGCATAGAGGGTGCAAGCAGCAAAGGGAAGCAGTCCTTCTGCGACCCTAAGACCACCCCACCCCGTGTCACCGCTCGTGCTCCGTCATCTTGAAGACGAAGGCCGCATGCGCAGGGATGTCACCCGTGCTGACTCGCCAGTCGAATGTGCCGTCGGCGTGGAAGTGTAGCAGTTCGCCGCTCGACACATAGTTTTTGGCGTCCATGAGATAGAAATCGCGGTCGATGGGATTTACTATTATGCCGTAAGGATGCTCTATCTCGCCTATCTCCGCCGCCGAAGACAACTGCCTGCTCACCACCTCGTGGGTCTTAACGTTCACTATGCCGTAGGTCACAGTGTTGCTCCCCGAAGTGTAACTCCACTCCGTGGCATAGAAATAAAGCGAGTCTCCCACGATGCACATCTCGCTAACAGGCACATCAAGAGCCCCCGCCAGCTGCATTTCGCCGTTGCTGTCTTTCTGAAGCCAGTACAGATTGGAGGGTATATCAAAATAGTCGCCGCGCGATGTCACCCACACCTGCCCATATTTGTCGGCTCTACAGCGGTGCAGATTTATGCCGACATCTATCTTGCGCTCCTCTTTGAAGGTGTTAAGGTCTACGACACTCACTGTGCGGTCGTAGTTGGGAACACGATAACCACCGCTGTTGGCGACATACATCTTGCCGTCTACGATTGCCATCTCATCGGGTTGGTACCCCACAGTGACGCGGCTTACTATCTTCAGCGACAACGTGTCTACCTTATATACACAGCCGAGGGGCGCATCTTTAAACACCCCTACCGGTCCGACATAAGAGCTGACATATGCATATTTGCCGTCGAAGGTGACGTAACGACTATTGGGAATATTTATCTGCCCCACCCTGCGGCAGTCGTCAAGCGTTGCCACCTCCACCTTGTTAGAGTGGTTTATGACCATCCACAACTTTGAGCCATACACCTTTATGTCATTGCCGACGTCGCCAAGTTCCTTCACCACGGTGGGGTTGCGCTCCGCATATATGTTGCGCAGATAGGTGGCGGTGGTGCCGGAGAGGTCGAGATAGTCGAGCGTACACTTGTTGCTGCCCATGTTTCCCTCGTTAAGGAGATACATGCCAACCACACTTGTCGACGTAATCACACCACCCGGCTTCTCTGTTGTCGATGGCACCACCTCGTAGCCGTCGCGACATGAGAAGACCGTCAGCGCTACAAGCCACAGTAAGAGGCAGCGCAGCAGAGCGACACTACGCCCTTGTCTCACTGTCTCGACACTACGCCCTGCCCCTGTGTGACACAGAACGGAGTCTGTAACAAGCCTTTTTATATTTGTATTATCGACCATTTTCCAATTATTTATCAACCATTTCTTAACAAGCTATCGCCCCGTTTAATTTCCTTATCGCCCCATTTCCAAATCATCATTAATCAAAATCCCATCCCCAGCCTTAGCTATAGGATTTTTCACTCTTCACTTTTCACTTTTCACTTCCACTCTCTTCACTTTTCCCTTCCACTCAAATTCTCCACTCAACCGTCACCATATAGTTGCGCTTGGGCATCGGATAGTTGAGTATAACGTCGTAGTCCTGACTTAGAAGGTTGTTTACATCGACGTTCACCCTCCACCGTTTGTTGTCCCATGCCAGCGAGATGTCGCTCGTGTACCACGGCAACAAGTGGTTGTAAAGAATGTTTTCCTGTTGCGAATAGCGCTCACCCGAATATATAAAACTATAGTTCAGGCTCCACTCACGCCACGCCACATTCACTATTGCCGACCCGCTGTGCCACGGGATGTAGGGTATCTGGTCGCGGTAGTAGGACGTGCGGGGGGACGTTACGTCGCGCGCGTCTTGGTAAGTGTACTGCACACGTGCCGTGACGGCAAGGTCGCGCGCTGGTCTGGCGGTAGCCTCTGCCTGCACATCGACACCCGCGATGTGTACCCTTCCGAGGTTAAGCATGGTCCAACGGAACTGCTGACCCTTTGGATAAGCCACTATCTTGTCATGCACAGTGTTGTAATAGCCGTCTGCCTGTAGGCGTAAATGTGTGAAGAGCGCGCCGCGCCACCGTTTCTCCACCACCACTCCCGCGTCATACTGCACCGCACTCTCTGGCCGGAGCAGGGCGTTACCCATGTCGGTGTAGTAGAGGTCGTTGAATGTCGGCATGCGATAGCTACGCTTGGCAAAGGCGCGAAGCATGAGCACTGGCGACACCAGCGGCTGCCACCCAATAAAGACGGCGGGGCTGAACGTCGTTATGGCGTCGGTGGAGTTGAGCGTTCGTGTGTGGTCTTTGGCTGCGAAGCCCATGACAGAAGCCTGCGCCTTGAAACGTCCGAGGTCGAGTGCCGTCGCCACTGCAAAGCTATTGCTGAAGCGATGGGGGTAAGCGAAGCGCGGAAGGTCGGCACAGAGCTTATTCCAACGGAAGTCATAGCTTGCCGACAGGCTCCATTGCGGCAGCAGTTCCACCACGTTGGCAGACGACACATACAGCTCTTGCTGGCGAAACGTGTTGTCGACATGCATCTGCGTGGTGTCGTTGTTGATGTAGCGCGTGTTGTAATAGGCATATTTAGCAAGCAACTTTGTCGAAAACCGGCGCCCTATAGACCGCTGCACCATGCCTTGCACAAACGTGTTGTGGTCTGCCTGGCGCTCGCCACGACGCCACACGTTGTTGACAATGGCACCCGGTATGCCGCGACGCGAGTTGTATGTGTAAGCCTTCAGGTTCCACGCCCCCTGGCGCAAAGCACCGTAGAGGTTGCCTTCTAAGCGCACTGCCCAGATGTCGCCATTGTGTCTGACGGCAGTGGTGTCGTAGGCGGTGGTACCATCGGCGTTTTCACGACGGTAATGAAACTTATATCGTCCGCTCGACGTTAGCGCGCCACCACTCAACGACAGGCTGGTCTTGTCGCCAAGTCGCTGTTCTAACAACGTGGAGAAGCGGAACGTGTCGCTCGACCCGTACTTGGCTTTCAGCCTCACGTTGCGGTTTCGTCCTGCGGCGAATATCGGATTGCGCGTGCGGATATATATCGAGCCAGCATTGCCGAAGTCGCTTGCCGACTGGAATATGGCACTCTTCTGACCGTTGAACAGGCTTATCTCCTCCACATTGTCAAGCGAAAACTGTCCGAGGTCTATCTGTCCGTTCTGCGCGTTGCCCAGCTCCACCCCGTCATAGAATATGCCGAGATGATGGGTACCCATGCTTCGTATGTTGACAGTCTTCACTCCGCCCACTCCACCGTAGTCTTTGAGTTGCAGACCGGAGAAGTAGCGCAGCGCATCGGCAACGGACAGGGCGCTGAGTCGCCGCAGCTGGTCGCCCTTGAGCACCGTCGACGGAATGGTCTCGCGCATGGTTAGCGGCTGCACCACCACCACTTCATCGATGTGGTGTATGGTGTCGGCAATGCCAGCGCCACCTTTCTGCACACCATCCGACGCAGCACGGCTGTCAGACTGTGCCGATGCCGTCACGGCTACAAGACACACTGCTGCCAATAATGCTGTAAGTTTCATAAAAATCAGTATCTTGTTTTATTTCTCTCTACCATCTCCTCGTGACGAGAGCAATGAGTAGTCATGGCAGTAAGAAACATATACTTGCGTCACGCAGACACACAGATGCCATGACAACACAACGGCAGGTCTTCTGACTCGCTGTCTGGTTGGCAAACACCTTCCCGAGTAATAAGCGCTCAGTGGCTAACGTTCGCCCCATATAAGGACAGCTCACAGCAGCGGGACTGTTCAGGATTTTCACCCGATTCCCTTTTAATCGCGTCTGTAGCGAACCTGTTGCGTGTGCAAAATTACGGTATTTTCACGACATTACAATATGATAATGCGAAAATTTCAGATAAAAGAAGTCACTTTTTTCGGTAATGACTCGTTTCGCCATTAGGCAGAGTTGACAAAAATGATAGCGCCTAACAGGCTTGTCACTACGGCCTAATGACAACGATATGAAACTATTTCCTTTAAAAAACACATACCCATGAACAGCAACACAAGACGACATGTCGTAGCACTCGCTATGGCTGTATGGCCACTACTCAACGCCGTGGCTGGCGAGTGGATACGCATCAACCAACTGGGATATCTGCCCAAAGCCACGAAGGTGGCGGTGCTGATGTGTGAAGAAGAAAGCGCCGTGAAGACGTTTGAGATAAGGATTGCCGACGACCGCGACCACGTGGCTATGAAGCTACCAAACTACGACCCTGCCGACTACGGATGGGGCAAAAACGCGGAGCGACCGGTCTATTTCGTTGACGGAAAACCACAGCAGCGCGGCAAGTTTAAGAACGCCACAATGGGTGCCGACAGCGCACGTCACTATCAGTGGTACCCGTTCATGAACATGGGACACTACCAGATAGCCAAACTATCGGACAACCAACGGCTGAAAGATGAGTTCATACGCAACCTCAGAACTGGCATCGAACGCACCTACGAACGTGGCAAAAGCCACCCGTTCCTGTGGGGCGTGCCGGGCGTGTGGTGCTCAAACAACCTGACGACCGCCATGCTCACACAGTGCATACTCTACCGCCAGCTCACTGGCGACCGTACCTACGAGGAGATGGAGGGTGCGCTGCGCGACTGGCTGCTCGGCTGCCACAAATGATAAAGAAGCTACGACAAAAAGGCTACACCTTTGTCAGTGTGGAGCAGATGATAAAAGGAAAATAAACTGTGTTGAGCAGCACAAACAATAAGGGCGCCCGTTTCAGCAAATAGCGAAACGGGCGCCCTTGTTTATATTTCACCATGACAGGTCAGTGGGTTTAGTGTCACTTCACCACCACCTTCTTGCCTCCCACGATATAGATTCCAGCGGGAAGAGGAAGAGTTGCGCGCTCGCCGGCTGCCAGCTGACGCGTCGCAACACGCTGTCCGGAAAGGGAATGGACTGCTACTGTGCAAGCCTTTGCGCTGCCAACGATGAGACATCTGTCACCGCTTTCAACCATAACGTCGCCTGCAGAGTCTGCTGAAGGACTGTCGATGCCTGCTGAAACGCCTGTCACATAGAACCAATTCTCGTTCATCTCTGCTGGGAAATATGAGCCTTCATAAGCCTTATCAGTCAATACGTAATAATGAGTGTTCTTTGCAAACGCTAACGAATAATTATCATCTGATAACTGCAAAACCGTCATCTGCGTGTTACAATCCATTTCACTGTATGGCACTTCTATGTCTATATAGTTATAGTTGCCTCCGCGCAGATAATGAAGCCACGTCTTCGACACGGTCACTGAGTTGTCGGAACCATTCTTTGAAGTGAAGGTGAAGCGACCATAATAGTCTTCACCGTAATTTGCTATGACGTAACGAAGCGTCAGTTTGTCGTCGTTGACGATGGGCACCATAACCTTATAGCCATGACCCAAGGCTTTCTCCCTCTCATAAGCATCTGGAGTAGCGTTGCTCGTTACCTCTTCAAGCTTCAGCGACGGGACACCATTCTTGGTCAGTGTAAACTTTGTTCCGTCTACAAACACCATGAAGTCTCTTGCCTCAGAAGTTTTCGCCCATACATAAGCCTCATCGCCTGGGTTTCTCAAAGAGAACTCACGCGTCACAGTACTGTTCGCCGGCACCGTTATCCACAGGTCCGTGGTCTGATCGTCGGGCATCACATTGCTTGTGTTGGAATAGATATGCACCAAGTCGCAGTACTCCACGTCAGTGTTGTTGGTGGCTGTCAGCGTGTACGTGTTTTCGCTATCAGCAAGGGTTTGCGACGTTGTCACCGTGCCTTCAAGCATAGATTTCGTATTCAACTCGGTGTTGGTAGCATCGACAATAATCGGTCCGAACTTATGCTGGCAGCACTCCCAGGTCATGCCACCGTCCATACTGTATATGGCATAAAACACAGTGCGGCCCACTGGGAACATGTAATTGAATGAGAATTCATAGTCACGGCCCCACACCTCGCCTATATCGCTGTTAATGCTCAAATCAAATTTTGAAGAGACGGGGCTGAGCACGCCCTTATAGTTTTTCACACCGATAGCCACAAGCACGTTTGTCAGATTTCGCTCCGCTACGTTGGCAAACACCATCTTCGCCTTACAGATAGTGTGTTCAAACGGATTTGCCCTCGTGGTGGGCACTCTGAAGAAGCAGTCATCGCCCCACTTTTCAAAAGAGACAGGTACGGCTTGAGCTATGCGCTCGTCCACTACACCGTTGTCTTTCTGCAGACCGATTATCATATCGCACTGTCGGTTGTAGCCGTCGGGAGCGTCGCCAGAGCCAATGCCGCCCTTAGCGGGATTGAGCACACTGATGTCAAAGAAGCCGTTCTGGCTGCCGTTCCATCCCCAGTTGATGTGATAGAGACCATTACCATCGGTTCCATCACACACGAACTCGTGTCCACTCGACGACGACTGTCCTCCATAGAGCACCGGACGCTTTGCTACCATCTCGCCGTCTAAGAGCGAAACCCACTCTCTGAGTGTATATCTGCTACGGCTGACCGACTGCGTAGTCTCTTTGTCGTAGCCGAAAAAGGTCTTCATGTGATAGTCTGACACCCATGCGCCAGACGTCGGACCATAGTCCATAGACACCGCCTTGCCACACAAACTCATAAGTTTTGCCACGGCATTGGCCTGTGTGTCGTTGTACTGACCATTGATATAACACGGGAGCATGTTGTCCCAGTCAAGACGCTCACCTGCCTTCTCGCCGTCAACGTTGGTATGGTAGGTATTGGTAACATAGCTGTCGATATCTGCCTTCAGCACATCGGGCCAGCGGTGGTACATCATGACCTGTGCCATGGCGGTAGCCACACATCCCGTGACGCAATTGCCAGTGAGGTCGAAACGCTCAGGTGCCATGCGGTTGTACGGCTCACCCTGACTCCACGCCACGTCGCCGAGCAGCGGAGCTACTGCTGGTTGGCTATAGTCTGAAGCTCGCAGCGCCTCCACTTCACGCAGAGTGCGCAGCGCCTTCTTGTCACCTGCCTGCACCTTTGCCACAAACTCGTCGTAAGCCTGCATGTAATATGCCAAGCCGTCGGGCATGGTGCTCTCATCGAAGCTGCCGTTATCAGAGTATGCCACAATCTCTGGCAACAGGTCGTCGCCAGAAACGATGGTGTAACCGCGGTTCTTTCCATTATTAAACACGTAGAATCTGTCTGTGCCAGACTCCGTTGCCTTGCGCATGACAGCAATGTTTCGCGCCGCCATACGTCTGTGTTTCACTGCGCTTCCCTCCACCACGATGCCAAGCTTTTGTGCGTGTTGCAGCGCGATGGCCTCTGCCTGTTTCAGACTGCGGGGTGCAGCGAGTGCCGCTGTAGCTACCAGCAGCGAGAGTGTAAGTGCTAAAACAATTTTATTCTTCATAAATAAAAATGGATTTGATTATGCAAGGATAAATAAATTAACTTCTGCAAAGATAGTTTTTTTACTCCAAACAATCAACCTTTTGGCACAAAAAGAATGATAGAGGCACGCCTTACATACCACAGAAGCTGTCAGGAGCAAACAAGAGCAACATTGCTTTACAAGCTGAAGCCACTTCCCTTACAAGCCCCAAAAGATGTCAAAGGCGAAGCAAAGAACTATCAAAAAAAGTGTTATAAAACACATTGTGTCCGAACACACATACTTGATTTGCATCATTTTTTTGCCTTTTTGCATAGAAAAGCCGTCTCCTTTTATTGCAGAAAAAGTCAAACTAACTATCTTTGCATCGTCAAAACAAGACAACACAAAAACAGAAAGAAGATAGGCTTTTAGTTAAATATACTTCATAAATATTTTGGTTTTAGATTGGTTAGATTTTGGATTTAAGGTTATTAGTAAAAAAAATTGGTAATTTAGGATTAGTTTTTTTCATAGGTTAGTTTAGGTAATAAAGATTGGTAAATAACTCAGGTAACACATGAACTCAAACGCAAGGCTAAGCCGTGACGGCTTTCGCCTTTTGGGTTTGAAGTCAAAAAGGTCTGGAAAGATCGGAAAAAGGCAACGCAGTTGTGGGGAGCATCCCGACACGTGCGTTGCCTTTTTTATTGCCAATGCTGCCAAGTGACAAAATGAAAGGGGCATAACGGCGCTGCCAAAGGGCCGTAGTGAGGCTGTCAAAGGGGTCCTTTGACAAGCCCAAAGGGCCGTAGTGGGAAAGCCGTGGAGGTTTTAACACACGTTAAGAATTAGCGTCAGAAAAAGCTGCCGAAATCTATCGTTTTGTCAGCAAAACACACGTTTTGCTTTCTTCTTGATTTTACTAAATCTACAGTCTGACTTCACAGAATCTACAGTCTGTTTTTACAGAATCTACAGTCTGTTTTTACAGAACCTACAGTCTGTTTTTACAGAATCTACAATCTGTTTTTACAGAACCTACAGTCCGCACCATCGCTCCCTACATCTCTCCGCATCGTCTTTCTCTGCACCACGCATCCCATCTGGCGACAAGTGCTGCTGCCGTCGCGACGGTTCCCCAACACGTTTTACACACAGATTGTCTGCCGTCTGCAAAAAACACGGCACAAAACTTTGCCAATTGGCAGAAAAGTCTTATTTTTGTAAGAGGGCACGCAGCACAGCAGGCAAAAGGCCGACGACGCTGCGGCTCTAACGATTACCAACCTATCATTATTTTATGGCAACAGTAGACGACAAGAAAATTATTTTCTCCATGGTGGGAGTGTCGAAGATAATCCCACAAAACCGCAAGCAGATTTTGAAGGACATATATCTCTCGTTCTTCTATGGCGCAAAGATTGGCATCATCGGACTCAACGGCGCCGGTAAGTCGACGCTTA
Source organism: Prevotella sp. (assembly GCA_022788105.1). GTDB lineage: Bacteria > Bacteroidota > Bacteroidia > Bacteroidales > Bacteroidaceae > Prevotella. Next base: position 35,446 of record JALEVZ010000079.1, read on the forward strand.
TGAAAATCATCGCAGGACTCGAGCAGCCCACACAGGGAGAAGTGGTGTGGAGTCCGGGCTACACTGTGGGCTATCTGCCACAGGACCCACCACTCGACGAGAGCAAGACAGTAAAAGAAAACGTGATGGAAGGCGTGCAGAAAGCCTACGACGCACTGCACGAATATGAAGAGATAAACCAGAAGTTCGGACTCGAAGAGTACTACGGCGACCCGGACAAGATGGACGCACTAATGCAGCGACAGGCAGAGGTGCAGGACATAATAGACGCTACAGACGCATGGAACATGGACTCTAAGCTCGACAGAGCAATGGCAGCGCTGCGCTGTCCGCCCGGCGACTGGCCCGTGACCAACCTCTCAGGAGGTGAGCGCCGACGTGTGGCACTCTGCCGACTGCTGTTGCAGAAGCCTGACGTGCTGCTGCTCGACGAGCCTACCAACCACCTCGACGCAGAGAGCATAGACTGGTTGGAGCAGCATCTGCAACAATATGAGGGCACCGTCATCGCCGTGACACACGACCGCTACTTCCTCGACGACGTGAGCGAGTGGATTCTTGAGCTCGACCGCGGCGAGGGCATACCCTGGCACGGCAACTACTCGTCATGGCTGGACCAGAAGACCAAGCGCATGATGCAGGAGGAGAAGCAGGCATCGAAGCGCCGCAAAGCTCTCGAACGAGAGTTGGAGTGGGCACACATGGCACCAAAAGCGCGTCAGGCGAAGGGTAAGGCGCGTCTTAACGCATACGAGCAGATGCTCGGACAGGAGCAGAAGGAGCGCGAGGAGAAGCTGGAGATATTCATCCCCAACGGTCCGCGCCTCGGCAACAAGGTGATAGAGGCACAGCACGTACAGAAGGCTTTCGGCGAGAAAGTGCTGTTCAACGACCTCAACTTCATGCTTCCGCCAAACGGCATCGTGGGTGTAATAGGTCCCAACGGCGCCGGCAAGACCACGCTCTTCCGCATGATTATGGGACTGGAGCAGGCTGACGGCGGCACATTCGAGGTGGGTGAGACCGTGAAACTCGCCTATGTGGACCAGCAACACAAAGACATCGACCCCAACAAGTCGGTGTATGACACGGTGAGCCAGGGCAACGAGACACTGCGCCTCGGCGGACGCGACGTCAACGCCCGTGCGTACATCTCACGCTTCAACTTCGCTGGCACAGACCAGAGCAAGCTCTGCGGCACGCTCTCCGGCGGTGAGCGTAACCGTCTGCAACTCGCATTGGCGCTGAAGCAGGAGGGCAACGTGCTGCTGCTCGACGAGCCGACCAACGACATCGACGTGAACACGCTGCGTGCTTTAGAGGAAGGTCTGGAGGAGTTTGCAGGCTGCGCCGTCGTGATTAGCCACGACCGCTGGTTCCTCGACCGTATATGTACACACATTCTCGCCTTTGAAGGCAACGGCGAAGTGTTCTTCTTCGAGGGTTCATACTCTGACTACGAAATCAACAAGGCTCGCCGTCTCGGCAACGAAGACATAAAGAAAGGCCGCTACCGCAAACTGATGGAGGACTAATATCCTCTGTCCTGACGAGTCGGGCGTGCTGACGGCACGCCCGACCTTTTTTACACTTATCGCACACACGACACACCAACATTCAATCATAAGATGGCAGACAACACACCGACGACAGCAAACCACCGCGTAGCAGAACTCGACTTTCTGAAGTTTGTGTTCATAGTGCTTATGGTGGTGTTTCACCTGGCATGGTTCAGCAGGCTGCACCCCGACGCCAAGCAGTTTGTATATACGTTTCACATGCCGGCGTTTCTTGTCATGTCTGGTTACCTTATGAACATGTCAAAGACGGCGCCGCGTTTCTTCCGCACCATCTGGTGGCTACTTGTGCCATACGCCGTAATGGAGAGCGGATATATAGCTATGGCGTCGGTTCTGCCTATCGCCGAACATATCGACGGGCTGTCGCTGGCTGTGTTTGCAGACAAACTGCTGCTCCACCCCATAGGTCCGTACTGGTATCTGCACACGATGGCGCTATGCGGCACGCTGTGCTATCTTGTCATCGGGCGCTTGCGGCTATCGGTTGCAGGCTCTGCCATCGTGGCGTGCTTCCTGCTTTACGTGTGCAGCAGGTGCGGAGTGGTGTCTATGTCGTGTGCCTGCTACTTCCTTGCAGGCGTCGTTATCCGACAGGTTGGCATACGTCTTGAGCGTCTGCTCGCACCCACAATGTTAGCATTGCTGCCGCTGCTCTACTTGGCAGCAGACAAGTCTTGCCACGACAAGGCGACGGTGGCTGGCATAGCAATAGTCTGGCTCACGATGAGTCTGGCAGCCAGCGTCATGCATCTACTGTCGCGCGCCGCGAAGAGCGAAGTAGAAAGCATCTCCAAAGTGGCAGGGAGCGTATTGTCAACAGCACTGACTGTGGGGCGCAACACACTCTCCATCATTCTGTTTTCGCCCATTTTCACCATCCTTTGCAAGCCGCTCATACCCGTCCTTTCATTCGACAGCACAGGGCTGTTGTTCGCCGTCGTAGCCACAACCGTCACCATCGGCGGCTGCCTTGCTACGACTTTTGTGCTCGACCGCATGCACATCTCACCATTCTTGCTCGGTAAAGACCGCGCGCTGTCGCTGTAGTGGGGCTTTTGTTTAAACCTTCTCTCTTTCCCTCTTATATCCTCTCACTCATCACTCCCAACCTTCTCTCTTTTTCTTTTCTATCCTCTCACTCATCCTTACGTGCTGCGCTCGTCTTTCTTTAGCATAACGTTATGGTCTTTCTGCCGCCTACTGCCTTATTGTTTCCAGCCCATGCAGGATTGCATTAAAGTTGAGAAAAAATGACAACAACATTTCTCCATATTATAATATTTTTGTAACTTTACACGCTGTATGTGCCGACACGTACGTGTCAATTGCCTTTGACACGACGCTACTCTTTCACATGAAAGGCTTGTCTGCCAGCACACACATCCCCTACGATACTATTTGCCAATAAAAACAAAACAATATATAACATGCTTTTCAAATGGAATTACAAGCCACCGACCTCTGACGAGAAGAAGGCAGCTAAAGAATTAGGCGAAAAGCTGAACATAAGCCACATCCTGGCATATCTACTCATCAGACGAGGCATTGTCACCGAGTCGGGCGCCAAGAGGTTTTTCCACCCACAGCTGGCAGACCTCAACAACCCGTTTCTGATGAAAGACATGGACGTGGCTGTGGACAGGCTCAACGACGCCATGGGGCGCAAGGAGCGCATACTGGTCTATGGCGACTACGATGTGGACGGATGCACCGCCGTTGCACTCGTCTACAGGTTCTTACAACAGTTCTATTCTAACATCGAGTACTACATTCCCAACCGCTACGACGAAGGTTACGGCGTGAGTAAAAAGGGCATCGACTACGCCTATGAGAACGGGATAAAACTCATTGTAATACTCGACTGCGGAATAAAGGCCGTGGAGGAAGTGGCATACGCTAAGTCTCTCGGCATCGACTTTATCATCTGCGACCACCACATGCCCGACGAGACGCTGCCAGAAGCCGTGGCGATACTCAATCCGAAGCGTGCCGACGACAGCTATCCGTTCAAACATCTGTGCGGATGTGGCGTGGGATTCAAGCTAATGCAGGCATTTGCCAAAAACAACGGCATACCGTTTTCACGGCTTATACCGCTGTTGGACCTTTGTGCAGTAAGCATCGCCGCCGACATAGTGCCTGTTGTTGACGAGAACCGCATTCTCGCGTTCCACGGACTGAAGATTCTGAACCAGAATCCGAGCATCGGTCTCAAAGCCATCATTGACATCTGCGGACTCAACGGCAGAGAGATTTCGATGAGCGACATAGTGTTTAAGATTGGACCGCGCATCAATGCCTCTGGCCGTATGGACAACGGAAAGGAGAGTGTGGACCTACTGGTGGAGAAAGACCTTAGCCATGCACTCACCACCGCTAAACACATAGACTGCTACAACGAGCAACGCAAGGACATAGACAAGCAGATGACGGAGGAGGCTAACCTCATTGTGTCACGCCTCGAGAGCCAGAAGCACCACACATCCATCGTGCTTTACGACGAGAACTGGAAGAAGGGAGTAATCGGAATCGTGGCATCGCGACTCACGGAGATTTACTTCCGCCCGACCGTTGTGCTCACACGAGAAGGCAATATAGCCACTGGCTCAGCACGAAGTGTGACGGGATTTGACATCTACTCGGCCCTAAAGAGTTGCCGCGACATGCTCATCAACTTCGGAGGACACACCTACGCCGCCGGACTGACGCTGCGTTGGGACGACATACCGGAGTTCAGACGTCGCTTCCAGCACTATGTCGATGAGCATATACAGCCCGAACAGACCGAGGCAATGCTCAACATCGACGCTGTAATAGACTTCAAGGACATAACAAAACGCCTGCACAACGACCTGAAGAAGTTCGCTCCTTTCGGCCCCTGCAACCCCAAGCCCGTGTTTTGCACCGTCGGCGTCTACGACTACGGCACCAGTAAGGTGGTGGGAAGAGAACAGGAACACATCAAACTCGAGCTGGTCGACTCCAAATCGAGCAATGTTGTCAACGGCATTGCGTTCGGACAGAGTGCCTCGGCGCGCTACATAAAATCGAAACGAAGCTTCGATATAGCCTACACTCTTGAGGATAATATATTCAAACGCAACCTCGTGCAGCTACAGATAGAAGACATTCGTCCTGCCGAAGACGACGATATACAAGACGGCAACACGTAAATCAGACTGAAAAAAGCACGTAAGTTGACGGGCGACTAAACGTAAGTTGCCAAGCAACTGCACGTAAACTGACGGGCAACAAAACAAGTTCAGAGCATGACAGAAATGCAAGACCGTTATCGGCAAATACTGAAGCAGTACTGGGGGTACGACAATTTCCGTGGCATACAGCGCGAAATTGTCGACAGTATAGCCAGCGGACACGACACACTGGGACTAATGCCGACGGGAGGAGGCAAGTCTGTCACATTCCAGGTGCCCGCACTGGCTATGGACGGCGTGTGCATTGTGGTCACACCACTTATTGCTCTCATGAAAGACCAAGTCGACCACCTGCGTCAAAGGGGCATCATGGCCGCCGCCGTGTACTCAGGTATGAGCCGCAACGAGATTGTCACGACGCTCGAAAACTGCATTCTCGGACGCACCAAGTTGCTTTATGTGTCGCCGGAACGCATCGGTTCAGACCTGTTCCGCATAAAGTTGGGACACATGAAGGTTAGCTTTTTCACCGTCGATGAAGCCCACTGTATAAGCCAATGGGGCTACGACTTCCGACCGTCATACCTCAACATTGCAGAACTTAGGAAGCTAAAGCCTGGTGTACCGGTGCTGGCGCTCACCGCTACCGCCACCCCTGAGGTCGTCGACGACATTCAGGAGCGTCTGCTTTTCAGCTCCAAGAACGTGTTCCGCATGAGCTTTGAGCGCAAGAACCTGGCCTATGTAGTGCGCACGACGTACAATAAGAAAGAAGAGATGATGCACATCCTGCGGTCGGTAGGCGGCAGTGCCATCGTCTATGTGCGCAGTAGAATACACGCCCGGGAAATATGCGAGCAGATAACAGCCCACGGTTTCACCGCCACCTTCTACCATGCAGGTCTCGAACCACGCGTCAAGGACGAGCGACAGAAGGCTTGGCACGACGACGAAGTGCGCGTTATGGTTGCCACCAACGCCTTCGGCATGGGCATTGACAAGCCCGACGTAAGGTTGGTAATACACTACGACTGCCCCAGCTCACTCGAAGAGTATTTCCAAGAGGCAGGACGCGCAGGACGTGACGGCAACAAAGCCTACGCCGTGCTGCTCTACGACGACAGCGACGAGCGCAAACTCGACAAGCGAATAGCTCAGGAATTCCCTGACAAACAGACCATCCGCGACATATACGACCACCTCGCCTACTTCTTTCAGTTGGCACTTGGCGACGGCTGCGGCCACACATTCATGTTCGATGCGGGCCGTTTCTGCCAGACATTCCACCACTCCACCATACAGACCCATTCCGCTTTGCGCATCCTGCAACGTGGAGGCTACATCGAATGTGACATGGAACCCGACAACGCCTCACGTGTTCGGTTCCTTATCGGACGCGACGACTTGTACCGACTGAACGACGGTTCGCCCGAGGAAGACGCCGTTGTGCTGGCACTACTGCGCCGATACTCAGGCCTATTCACCGACTATGCGTACATCAACGAGGAGGAAGTGTCCTACTACTCAGGGCAGAGCAGACAACAGGTCTACTTCATTCTGCGCAACCTTACGCAGCGCCACATCCTGCACTACATTCCCCAGCGCAAGACGCCACTGCTTACCTACACTCGCGACCGTGAAGAGTCAGACCGCCTCAACCTCGGACCGGAGGTCTATGACAACCGCCGCAAGCAGTTCGTACAGCGCATAAAGACGGTCATTGCCTATGCTAAGAACTACGACATCTGCCGTAGCCGCCAGCTCTTGAGATATTTTGGAGAAGAGCGCTCCACCGACTGCGACATTTGTGACGTGTGCATTGACCACCGCATAGACCACACCTCAGAAAAGGCAACGGCACCCGTGAAGCAGCGCATACTCGACTTTCTTGCCGACCGTAAGCAGCACAAGACCACCGAGCTCTACGCCCTCGACCTGCCTTTTAAGGAGCGTGGTCCCGCCCTTGAATATCTTATAAGTGAAGAAATAATCCATTACAAAGATGGATATATCTGGATTGACTGAGGGAGAAAGGTATAAAGGCAACAAAAAGTAAGAGATTTTTCAAACCATACCACCCCTCTGCATGCGGCAGAAGGGGTTTTAACAAGACAAAAAAATGGGGGTGTGTCAAAATTCACACCCTCTTTTAAAATATCACAAAGCCCGAACTTTCA
>JALEVZ010000123.1 GCA_022788105.1 Prevotella sp.
AATCAACAAAATCTTCACGCAACTCGTCCTCATTCTTGCAGAAAAAGGATTTGTGACACTTGATGTCGAGTATGTGGATGGTACAAAGATAGAGTCCAAGGCAAACAAGTACACCTTTGTATGGCGCAAAACTGTCGAGCATAACCGTGCCAAATTGATGAAGAAAACAGGTGTGTTGCTTAACCAGATAAACGATTGCATAGATTCCATTCATGAAGCTGTTCTGTGAGCGGTACGGACTCTTTGCCTCGACAGAAGTGGCGGATTCCGGCTACGTTTCCGCCATACTGGTAAAGACAAGGTCAATATGGACTTTGCCTTCTTTGCCATTGCCTTCAATTTAAAGAAAATGGTCGCAAAAAGTGCCTAAGGGGTACTTTTCGCTTATATGAGCCTTTATTTGTGCCTATATACGCAATATTTGTTGCCTACAAGGCTCTTGAAAGTTAAGTTTACAGAAAAATGAAAAAACTCGTTGCGCATCCATAAATGGACACACAACGAGTTTAATATTTTTATATTGGGTGTTTTGACACGCCCTCTTTTGCTTTTGCTATATTAAAACTATCGACAACTTTTATATTAAGCTATCGATAGCTTTTATATTAAGCTGTCAATTACTTGTTCACAGCGTCAGCCAGCTCAGCGCCAGCCTTGAACTTAGCAACCTTCTTAGCAGCGATAGTAACCTTCTCGCCAGTGCGGGGGTTAACGCCCTCGCGTGCGGGACGCTCGTTAACGCTGAATGTGCCGAAGCCGATGAGCTGAATCTTGTCACCGCTTGTCAGAGCAGCCTTTATTGCGTCTACTGTTGCATCCAATGCCTTCTTTGCGTCAGCCTTGCTCAGACCTGCGCCTGCTGCAATCTTCTCGATTAATTCTGTCTTGTTCATAGGAATAAAATTATGTGTTAAGTGATTAATACTATCGTACGTTTGATTTTAATGCGACAAATATAGGATTTTCATTTTGAAATTCAAACAAAAAAAGGAAAAAAGTGAGTAAAATAATGAAAAAAAGCCCATTGCCACTGTGTTTTAACGGCAATGACGGAATATTTTAGTAATTTTGCGCAGGTTTATAGAAACATAACAACAATGCTAAATATCCCTACGATAACGAAAAATCTGCTCATTGCCAACGTCGTATGCTATCTGCTGACGCTGGTTATGGGCCCGTGGATGAACGCCAAATTCGGTCTCCACTTCTTCCTTGCGTCCAACTTCCAGGTGTACCAGCTCTTCACGTACATGTTCATGCACGGCGGACTGACACACCTGCTGTTCAACATGTTTGCGCTGTGGATGTTCGGCAGCGTGATAGAGCAGGTGTTCGGCCAGCGCCGTTTCGTGCTGTTCTATCTCGTGTGCGGCATCGGTGCCGGACTGTTTCAGGAGATGGCGCAGTATGTGCAACTCTACAACGACATTGCCGCCAACAACCCCGAAGTGGGATTTCTTGAGCTGGCACACATCGTCAGCACCAACAACCTCGCGCCGATGCTCAACGGCATGACCACCGTCGGAGCGTCAGGCGCCATATACGGCATATTGCTCGCCTTCGGCATGACGTTTCCCGACGAGCGCATCTTCATCATACCCATACCCTTCCCCATCAAGGCGAAGTGGTTTGTCATGGGTTATGCAGCGATAGAGGTGTTCTCGGCAATGGCGACACCGGGCGACGGCGTGGCACACCTCGCACACCTCGGTGGCATGGTGGTGGGCTATTTCCTCATACGCTATTGGCGCACACACCCTTATGGCGGACGTCGCAGCTGGCACAAGCCCAACATGTTTGGCGGCGGTGGCGGCGGAGGATGGACCATCGGCGGTGGTGGCGGCAGCAGCCGTCAGCGCTCCGGCGGATGGGGCAACTGGAAGAGTCGCGGCGGCAGCTCCACCCACGGCTCCACTCATAGCGGCAGCCACAGCACCACCAATGGCTCTACCGGCAATCCCGACTGGGACTACAACGCCCGTCAGCGCGCCAACCAGGCAGAGACCGACCGCATACTCGACAAGATTCGTCGTTCCGGCTACGACAGTCTGACGGCAGCCGAGAAGCAACATCTGTTCGACAACAGCAAGAAGTAGGCTGGTAGAAGAGTGAAAGACTTCACATACCGCATCATAGCAGGCGCCAACGTGGCAACCATCGTGTTGATGTTGCTCGTGGGCTATAGCGACAGGGTGAACCCTGCCGCCCACCCCGTCATTGGCGTCGTGGGACTGGCGTTTCCCGTGCTGCTCGCCCTCAACATGGCGTTTCTCGTGTTCTGGCTCTGCACACGCAAGCGCTGGGCGCTCATCCCCTTCCTGGGCTTCGTCGTGGGCTATGGTCCTGTGAGCGTGTACTGTCCGCTCAGCATGTTGCGCGACGCTCCCGACGGTGCCATAAAGGTGCTGACCTACAATGTCTACAACTTCCACGGCTGGGCCGACGACGAGCGACGCTGCGAGATAACCGACTACATCATAAACCAAGATGCCGACATCGTGTGTCTGCAAGAGGCAGAAGCCCCCATGAAGTGGCGCGCCGACTGTCTCGACTCCATCTTTGCGCAGCGCTACCCCTACCGCGAGACCGCTCTCTCCGAAGGCGGCGGCAGCGACGCTCTGACCGTGCTGAGCAAATACCCCATCGTGGGACACGAACACATAGAATATGCCTCCGCCTTCAACCACTCCGAGGCATACTGGCTCGCCATAGGTCGCGACACCGTGCTGCTCATCAACAACCACCTCGAGTCCACGGCGCTGCCGCAGGCTATGCGCCAACGCTTCAAGACCCTCGTCAAGGGCGAGCTCGACGGCGACAGCATGAAGACCGAGTCAAAGGCACTCGTCGCCAAACTGGCTGAGTCAACGGCACGTCGTGCGCCACAGGCCGACTCCGTGGCGGCGTTTATAGAGCGCCACCAGGGCACACCCGTCATACTCTGTGGCGACTTCAACGACAGCCCCATCTCATACGTGCGCCACACCATTGCCCGCCAGCTCATAGACTGCTACGCCGACACTGGCAACGGCCCCGGCATCTCCTACCACTACAACGGTTTCTGGGTGCGCATCGACAACATGATGTGTTCCACACACTTCACACCCTACCGCTGCACCGTAGACCGCTCAATTTCAGCCTCAGACCACTATCCTGTCTACTGTTGGCTGAAGTTTAAGGGGCGATAAGGTAATAAAATGAAATAAAAACCCAAAACTTTCACATAATATAAAAAAAATATTTAACTTTGCACACCTAAGTACCTTGTTGCCTACAAACAGGCAGCACAAAACCTGACAAAAACAAGAACATACAAAAAATTCAAATAACAAAAATCAAAATGCAGAACAAAGGAATTGTAATTGTAACAGCCGTCCTCCTGACGCTGGCAAGCATCTTTTATCTGTCGTTCTCGTTCGCCACATCATACTATGACAGCGAGGCCGCAAAGCTGAAAGACCCTATTGCACAGCAGGACTACAAGGACTCTGTGAAGTATCTCGGCATCTACACTTACCAGAAGTGCCTCGAGACACAGATCGGACTCGGACTTGACCTCAAGGGCGGCATGAACGTCATCCTTGAAGTAAGCGTGCCCGACGTGATTGAAAATCTCGCCGACCACCGCACCGACGCTGCCTTCGTAAAGTCTATGAAGGAAGCTAAGGCTGAAGAGGAGACAAGTCAGAAAGATTTTATCACCCTGTTCATCAACGCTTATCACAAGAACGCGCCGGGACACCGCCTGGCAGAGGTCTTCGCCACACAGCAGATGCAGGGCAAGGTGAGCTCACAAAGCTCTGACAAAGAGGTGGAGAAGGCACTGCGCGCAGAAGCAGCATCGGCCATCGACAACTCGTTCAACGTCGTACGTACACGTATCGACAAGTTCGGAGTAGTGCAGCCCAACATCCAGAAGCTTGAGGGACAGGACGGACGCATCATGGTAGAAATGCCAGGCATCCGCGAGCCCGAGCGCATGCGTAAGCTGTTGCAGGGAAGCGCCAACCTCGAGTTCTGGGAGACATACAACGCCGACGAAGTGGTGCCCTACCTCACGCAGCTCGACCAGATTGCTGCCAACGGTGGCGACGCGAAGGCTGCCGCTGCCGACACCACAGCTGCCGACACCGCCGCTGCTGCCAAGAGCGCCGAGAAGAGCAACGCCACACTGCAGCTCAAGACCAAAGACAACGAGAAGCAGACCGTGGCAGCCGACGAGGCAGCACGCAAGCAGCACCCCTTGTTCTCTATACTCAGCGCCATGGGCCGTGGCTCACTCAGCCTCGTAGGCTACGCCAACGTGCGCGACACCGCTGCTGTGAACAAGATTATCTACTCTAAGGAGGCAAAGAAGGTGCTCCCCGGCAACCTCCGTCTGCTCTGGAGCGCAAAGCCCACCGACAACGTCAACGCAAAGAACGTCTATGAGCTGCACGCCATCAAGGTGACCACCACCAACGGACGCGCACCCATCGAGGGCGACGTGGTGACCGACGCTAAGGACCAGTTCAACAACCTCTCAGGACAGCCTGAGGTAAGCATGAGCATGAACACCGACGGCGCACGCCGCTGGGCAGCGCTGACCAAAGCCAACGTAGGTCGCGCCATCGCCATCGTGCTCGACGGTTCTGTCTACTCCGCTCCCCGTGTCAACGGCGAGATCTCAGGCGGACAGTCGTCAATCTCTGGTAACTTCACCATCGAAGACACCAAAGACCTCGCCAACACTCTTAAATCTGGTCGTATGCCTGCTCCCGCACGCATCGTACAGGAAGAGGTGGTAGGTCCGACCCTCGGCGCACAGTCTATCCAGCAGGGCGTCATCTCGTTCGTCATAGCCTTCGTAGTGCTCATGCTCTACATGGTGTTGATTTACGGATTTATCCCTGGCATGATGGCCAACCTCGCGCTCATCGTCAACCTCTTCTTCACACTCGGCATCCTGACATCGTTCCAGGCAGCGCTCACCATGAGCGGTATTGCTGGTATGGTGCTCTCACTCGGTACTGCCGTCGACGCCAACGAGCTCATCTACGAGCGCACAAAGGAGGAGCTGCGTGCAGGCAAGGGCATAAAGCAGGGCATGAGCCTCGGCTACAGCAACGCCTTCTCAGCCATCTTCGACTCTAACTTCACGTCAATCATCACCGGCGTCATACTCTATGTCTTCGGTACAGGCCCCATCCGCGGCTTCGCCACCACATGGATCATCGGTATTGTATGTTCGTTCTTCACAGCCGTGTTCCTCACACGTCTCGTTTACGAGCACCAGATGAAGAAAGACCGCTGGCTCAACCTCACATTCTGCACACCCATCTCGCGTGACCTCATGCAGAACGTGCACTTCCCCTTCATGGGCATCTACAAGAAGACGTTCACACTGTTGGCTGTCATCATCGTCGTGTTCGCAGTGAGCTTCGGCGTGCGCGGACTCAGCCGCAGCATCGACTTCACAGGTGGTCGCAACTACGTCATCGCATTTGAAAACCCCGTAGAGCCGGAGCAGGTGCGCACACTCCTCGGCGAGGCATTCCCTGGCTGCACATCAAGCGCCCTCGCGCTCGGTACCGACCACAAGACCATACGTGTGTCTACCAACTACAAGATAGAGAGCAACAGCCCCACCGTCGATGACGAGGCAGAGACCATACTCTTCAACACTCTGAAGAAGGCCAACCTCGTGACACAGAAAGACGTGCAGGCATTCAAGAACCCCGACATCCGTCAGGGTGGCTCTATCATCTCATCTACAAAGGTGGGACCGTCAGTAGCTAAGGACATCACATACGGAGCAATCATCAGCGTGCTCATAGCGCTCGTTGCCATCTTCCTCTACATACTCGTCCGTTTCCGCAACCTCGCATTCTCGGTAGGTTCTACCATCGCGCTGGCAGTGGACACCGTGACAGTGCTCGGCGTTTACTCGCTGTGCTGGGGATGGATGCCGTTCTCAATGGAGATTGACCTGACGTTCATCGGAGCCGTGCTGACAGTGATTGGCTACTCTATCAACGACAAGGTGGTGGTGTTCGACCGTATTCGTGAGAACCTCCAGCTCCACCCGAAGCAGGACCTCCAGCAGCTGTTCAACGACTCTATCAACCAGACGCTGGCACGTACCATCAACACCTCGCTCTCTACATTGATCGTGTTGCTCTGCATACTCTTCCTCGGTGGAGAGAGCATCCGCAGCTTCGCCTTCGCCATGTGCCTCGGTGTAGTGGTAGGTACCCTGTCTTCTATCTTCGTGGCTTCGCCCATCGCATACATCGTGCTGGGTCGTAAGATTCGCGAACACGTGGCAGAAGAAGCTACTGTAGTGGCAGAGAAGTAAGCTGAAGCTACAAACTAAAACACGGATTTTTTAAACCTGTTACTTGTAAGCAGGTTCAAAAGCTGACATAGTTTTGTGCTAACATGCATAACAAGTAGGGCGCCCACCGTCATGGTAGGCGCCCTTTTTCTTTGCCTCGCGCTCGGCATGTTGCTTCTTCCACAACCAATGCACCACGCCGTCATACCATCGCACAATTAGTTAAAACAGCAAAAAAAAACAACAGTAAACCAACTATTTGTTTGTTTACTGTTGTTTTTTTTACTATTTATTGACTTTCATGAAGTTTCAATAGTCATGACAAATGGCCATGACGACAAGTACTCTCACTGGGAATCGAACCCAGATCAAAGGTTTAGGAAACCTCCGTTCTATCCGTTGAACTATGAGAGCATAGGCGTGCGCCGTGGCGTTTTCAGACCCGATAAAACCTGTGTTTTGCCTCGCGCGGGGCGCCTCAGACAATGGGCTGAAGCGGCAGCAGCAGCGGGTCGGTTGTGCAAAGATAATGTAAAAAATCGGTTCACCGAAACATTTGAGTCCTATTATTCCACAATTTTATTAAAATGTGTAAATTGTTTTGGCTCTTTGGCTATAAAGACTTACCTTTGCACAACCTATTTTAATAGGCGCACGCGGAAATAGCTCAGTTGGTAGAGCACAACCTTGCCAAGGTTGGGGTCGCGGGTTCGAGTCCCGTTTTCCGCTCTATAGAAAGACAAGTGGAGCTTATAGCCTAAAACACAAAAAGCACACTGGCAGACAGACGGCATGGCAGCGATGCCCAACCCGACGCGAAACGTTTCCATTGAAAATGTTTCAGACAAAGCAAGACCGTCACATGCCGTAACGCCGCAATGGTGGAATTGGTAGACACGAGGGACTTAAAATCCCTTGGCCAGAAATGGCCGTGCGGGTTCGAGTCCCGCTCGCGGCACTATTCCTAAACTCTTTAATTTTTTATTATGAGAAATTATCACGTTCTCACGCTCACAGCGTGTTCACTGTTAGCACTTTCATCCTGCTCTAACAAGATGGTTTTGTCAGCTGACAATTTCAGCGTTACACCCAATCCCCTTGAAACAGAGGCTGGACAGGTTCCCACCACTATCAATGGCAACTTCCCCGAGAAGTTCATGAAGAAGAAGGCTGTTGTAACAGTCATTCCTGAGCTTCGCTACGCCGACGGCACAACACAGGGTCAGAGCGCCACATTCCAGGGCGAGAAGGTGATGGGCAACGACCAGACAATCTCTTATCGTATCGGCGGTCGCTACACCATGAAGGCAAACTTCAAGTACGCTCCCGAGATGCAGAAGAGCGACCTGTGGATGACTTTCCAGGCTCGTAAGGGCAAGAAGGTGATTAACATCCCCGCAGTAAAGGTTGCCAATGGCATCATCGCTACAAGCGAACTGTATAAGAAGACCGTACTCAGCGACGGTGGCTGTGCTGCTGTAGACTCGTTCCAGCGCGTAAAGGCACAGAAGCAGGAGGCCAACATCAAGTTCCTCGTAAACCAGGCAAAGCTGCGTCAGAGCGAGCTGAAGAACAACTCTGTACAGGAGTTTGTTAAGATGTTGAAGAAGATCAACGCCGATCGCGAGGGTCTGAACATCAACAACGTAGAGATTCAGGCATACGCTTCACCAGAGGGTGGCTTCGCGTTCAACGACAAGCTGGCAGGCAAGCGCCAGAACGTGTCTGAGGGATATGTTAAGGAGCAGCTGAAGAAGGCCAAAGTAGAGACAGGCATCGATGCCCACTACACAGCACAGGACTGGGAAGGCTTCCAGCGCCTCGTACAGGCTTCTAACATCCAGGACAAGGAGGTCATCCTGCGCGTACTCAACATGTACCAGGACCCCGAGGAGCGTGAGCAGCAGATCCGCAACATGAGCGCTGGCTTCCGCGAGCTCGCTGACGGCATCCTGCCCGAGCTGCGCCGTTCACGTCTCATCATCAACTACGAGACAGTAGGTCGCTCTGACGAGCAGATCGAGCAGCAGTACAAAGACGACGCTGCTAAGCTGAGCGCCGACGAGCTGCTCTACCTCGCTACACTGAAGGACACACAGGCAGAGAAGGAAGAGGTTTACAAGAAGACTGCTGCACTCTACGACAAAGACTACCGCGCATTCAACAACCTCGCTACCATCGCTCTGACAAAGGGTGACAAGGCTGCTGCCGCTACATATCTCGCAAAGGCCGCAAACTGCGACGCCAACGCTGCTGAGGTAAACGCAAACAAGGGTCTGATGAGCCTCGTAGAGGGCGACATGCAGGCTGCAGAGGCTGCCATCGCTAAGGGCGCCAACAGCGAGACCACAACCTACGCACAGGGCGTGCTCAACATCGCAAAGGGCAACTACGCACAGGCTCTCCAGCTCTTCGGCAACAACAAGACCAACAGCGCTGCACTCGCTCAGATCATGAGCAAAGACTACGCTGCTGCTGCCGCTACACTCGACAAGGTGGACAACGCCGACGCTATGAGCGACTACCTCCACGCTATCGCTGCCGCACGTCGTGGCAACAAGTTCGCTGCTTCGTCATACCTGAAGGAGGCTCTGCAGAAAGACGCTTCTCTCAAGCAGTATGCAGACAACGACCTCGAGCTCAGCATTCTGAAGTAAGCCCTACAAAGGCAACATAACAACCACAACGCTACGCTGACGCACCAGCCTCCACCCCTCACGGACGAGGCTGGCGCACAGCACACCGACGGCGTGACATGCAGGCACAACACGCGCCGCATGCCGCGCCGTCGTCTTGTTTTTATACATACCACATGCGTGACGTACATACCACACGCATGTCTTTTCATTCCATCATGCAATGAAGAAGAACCTCATACTGCAACTCGCTCTGCTCACCCTGGCACTGGTGTCGTGTGGAACCGACAGCCGTCATTTCAAGATTGACGGCAGGCTCCTACACCTTGACCAGGGTGAGTTTTATGTCTATAGCCCCGACGGAGGCGTCGTGGGACTCGACACCATAAAGGTGAAAGCCGGACGATTCAGCTACGAAGTAGAGTGCGACCGCCCCACCACGCTGCTCATCGTGTTCCCCAACTTCACCGAGCAGCCCGTCTTCGCACAGCCCGGCAAGAAAGTGGAGCTGCGCGGCGACGCCTCACACCTGAAAGAGATGACGGTGAAGGGCACACGCGACAACGAGCTGATGAACACGTTTCGCGAGCAGATACTAAGCGCCTCGCCACCCGAAACGGTGAAGTACGCCTGCCAGTTCGTGGAAGACCACCCCAAGTCGCTGGTAGGAGTGTGGCTCGTAAACAAATACCTCGTACAGACCGCACGCCCCGACTACGCCACCGCCACGCGACTCGTAGACATCATGATGGCGGCGCAGCCCGACAACGGCTACCTCAAACGCATGCGACAGCAGCTCACCAAAGCCCCTACACTCACCGTGGGAGCCGTCGTGCCACGCTTCAAAGCCACGGCCATCGACTCCACAGCGCTCACCAACGCAGCGCTCACAGCAGCACCCACCGTCGCCGTGGTGGCATGGGCGTCGTGGAAATATGACAGCACCAACCTCCTGCGCCGACTCTACGCCGTGGCACGCGAGAGCGAAGGACAGTCTGCCGTCATAGGCATCTGCGCCGACGCTTCACCCCTCGAGTGCCGCAAGAGCATGAACTCACAGACCATAGACTGCCGCGTGGTGTGCGACGGACTAATGATGGACAGTCCGCTCCTGCGCACCTTCGGGCTGACCGACATCCCCGACAACGTGCTGATAAAAGACGGCCGCGTCGTGGCGATGCACCTCACCACCGACGAACTGATTGAGAGACTGAGGAAGAAATAGAGAGTTTTTAAAGGTAAAAAAGTAAAAAGGTAAAAAGGTAAAAAAGCCTCCTCCAGCGCTACTTCGGCAACTCGTCTACTCGTACACTCGTCCACTTGTCAACTTCATAAAACAATTCCACCGTGCTTGTAAAAACCTATTGTGCCGCCGTCAACGGCCTTGAAGTCACCACCGTAACACTCGAAGTAAGTCTCACCAAGGGCATCATGTTTCGCATGACAGGTCTTGGCGACGCAGCCGTGCGCGAGGGCCGCGACCGCATGGCAGCAGCGCTGGTCAACAACGGATTTTCATTCCCCAATGCCGACATCACCGTCAACCTCTCACCCGCCGACCTACGCAAAGAGGGCAGCGGCTTCGACCTGCCACTGGCGATAGCCGTGCTCGCCGCCTCGCAGCAGATTAGCGCTGAGGGTCTCGACCGCTACATGATGGTGGGCGAGCTGGGCCTCGACGGCACGCTGCAGCCCGTCAAAGGGGCGCTACCCATCGCCATCAGGGCGCGCTCCGAACACTTCAAGGGACTCATCGTGCCGAAGCAGAACGAACGCGAAGCCGCCGTCGTAAACAATCTCGAGGTCTACGGCATGGAGTCGATGATGGACGTCGTGCAGTTTCTCGCCGGACGCAAGACCTTCGAGCCGACACACGTAGACACACGACGCGAGTTTTACGAACAGCAGTATGTCGGCGGACTCGACTTCGCCGACGTGCGTGGACAAGAGTCGGTGAAGCGCGCACTCGAGGTGGCAGCGGCAGGAGGCCACAACCTCATCATGGTAGGCCCGCCGGGCAGCGGCAAGTCCATGATGGCGAAGCGTCTGCCATCCATACTGCCACCCCTCACCCTCGCCGAGAGCCTCGAGACCACGCAGATACACAGCGTGGCAGGCAAGCTGCCGCGTGGCACATCGCTCATAGCGCAACGTCCGTTCCGCGCGCCACACCACACCATCTCCGAGGTGGCACTCGTCGGAGGAGGACTCAACCCCCAGCCCGGCGAGATATCGCTCGCACACAACGGCGTGCTCTTCGCCGACGAGCTGCCAGAGTTTAACAAGACAACACTCGAGGTGCTACGCCAGCCACTCGAAGACCGACGCATCACCATCTCACGTGCCAAATACACCACCGAATATCCCTGCTCCTTCATGTTCGTGGCATCGATGAACCCCTGCCCCTGCGGCTACTACGGCGACCCCACACACAACTGCTGCTGCTCGCCAGGACAGATACAGCGCTACATGAACAAAATCTCAGGGCCGCTGCTCGACCGCATAGACATACAGTGCGAGATAAGCCCCGTGCCGTTCAAAGACATATCAAAGGCGGCGCCAGGCGAGGCGAGCGCCACCATACGCCAGCGCGTCATCAAGGCACGCGATATACAGGCGGAGCGATATCGCACACACAAGGGCATACACTGCAACGCGCAGATGACGGAACGCATGATTCACCAATACGCCGAACCCGACAACGCCGGCATGGACCTCCTACGTATGGCGATGGAGCGCTTCTCACTGTCGGCACGCGCCTACAGTCGCATACTGAAGGTGGCGCGCACCATCGCCGACCTCGACGCCAGCGACAGAGTGCAGCCACACCACCTCGCCGAGGCCATAGGCTACCGCAACCTCGACCGTGGCGATTGGGCGGAGAGGTAGTCAGCCGAACCTTAAGGACCTCACGAACGTGCGTCCCCCCTCAAAAAAA
>JALEVZ010000114.1 GCA_022788105.1 Prevotella sp.
TTGCGGTGGTGTCCCACCTCTTCCCATTCCGAACAGAGAAGTTAAGCCCACTAGCGCCGATGGTACTGCAATGCAATGCGGGAGAGTAGGTAACCGCCTTCTTTTAGAAGAGAGTTCTGAGACGAAAGTCTTGGGACTCTCCTTTTTTTGTTATATGGTTTGTTGAGAGGTGACGCGGCTGGCGCGGCAGCAAACAACTGTTTATACATGGGGATAGCCGTAGATTGTAGCAGGTCTGAAAAGGAAGAACTTCTCATCCCTTATACAGGCTCAGTGGTTTTTCGTGTAGAAGTGATAGATGTGCTATAATGCTATGTGTGCTATATATTGCTAAATGTATTAGATATGGTTAGATGTGCTATACGGGTTTGTATTGTATAGTAGGTTGCATGAAATGTAGAAAAATGTCATAATATTTTGTTGTTATGACTTTATTTCATATTTTTGCGTACTCGTATAATGGGAATAGTTCTGTTGTGTTATATATAACCGCTAATAAAGGAAGGAAGCATCGAGTAATATCTTTATAAGAAGACTCTTGTTTAATGTCTGTGATTAATGTAACGTGGATTGAATGTTATCCTTTTAGAAGACTTTGGGCTAAATGTCCGAAATAATGTAGGAAGCGCAGATGTTGTATCTTCTTTATTGCGGTGGGGACTGAGGCTAATGAATAATGAGGAAGATGGTAAACCTTAAACTTGGTAATTATGTAAATGTTTACAGGTACTTTCTTCTTTTAAGATGTAACATAAGGTGTAATAATTAAAAATCATCAATATGAAAGCAAACCACAGGTTCCAAAAATTTATTTTGGACAGGTATGACCAATTTCAGAAAGTGGTTGGTTCTGTGGCTGTCATGTGTGCGGGGACGTGTTCTCTCGCAGCCACTTCTTGGACATCATCAGGTACTCGTGCTTCAGTTGTAGTTTCATCTTCTGTAGTCCTTTTGCCGACTTCTATGGTACAGCAGGCACGTAAGGACACCATACCGAGCAAACAGTTAGACGTGTTGTCTACCGAATTGCCTGTGGAGATAGGGCGTAAGGGAATGGTAAACAACGCCCTTGATGTGCTCAATGGAAAGACGGCGGGTGTAAATATCGGTTCAAATGGTCTTGACCGCATGGCCATGCTTAACAGCGTTCGTGTACGTGGTACTACCTCTATATTGGGTGGCAACGACCCGTTGGTCATCATAGATGGCGTCACTTCTGATGTTACCACTCTCTCGACCATCTATCCAGCTGATATTGAGAGCTTTGAAGTATTGAAGAACGCAGTCGAAACCTCACAATACGGTTCGCGTGGTGCTTCAGGTGTTATCGTGCTCACCACCAAGAAAGGAACTGGTGGTGGATTCCGCATATCCTATGAAGGGAACGTTGGTTTTGAGTCGATGTACAAACATCTCAACATGCTGAGCGCTACCGACTATGTGTCCGTTGCCAAGCAGCTTGGTGTCTATTGTAATAATGGCGGTTACGACACCGATTTCTATAAAACTATTACCCGCACAGCCCTTGTGCAAAACCATTACCTTGCCTTTAGCGGAGGCAATCCTTCGGCAAACTACCGTGCTTCTTTTGGCTATATCGACCATAATACCATTATAAAAGATCGCAAATACGACAATTTCGTTGCCAAACTCGACGCAACCCAAAAGGCTTTTGATGACAGACTTGTAGGAGAGTTTGGCGTGTTTGGCTCGTCATTCAGCAACAAAGACATCTTCGATACGCAGATGTTGTTTTATTCTGCAGCGTGTCAGAATCCTACATTCCCCAGTGGACGCGATGCCAGTGGCAATTGGACAAAAAATCAGACGGCTTATCGCATCAATCCGCCGATGGCAGTATTAGGTGAAAAGAACGACCAGAAAGACCTCAACTTCAACACCCATCTACGTTTGTCTTATGAATTTTACCCTTGGTTACAGCTTGTTGCCTTCGGTTCCTATTCTTACTCGTCTACAGAGACATCGCAGTTTTGTCCCACATGGGTGTGGGCACAGGGCAACGTTGTGCGTGGTGAGAGCAAGAGACAGGAGTGGCTTGGCAATGTGTCATTGAATTTTACAAAGTCGTGGGGGCCTCATTCGCTTAAAGCCAATATCGGCACAGAGTACCAGCAGCAAGAGTTTACAGGGTTTTCGGTGCAGGCTAAAGGCATAACGACAAATGCTTTCGGCTACAACAATATTGCTGCGGCAGCCATCCGACCTTTCGGCGCAACAGTTAGCACATACGAAGACCGCCATCTTGCGTCCGTCATGGCATCAGCTACCTATGGGGTGTTCGACCGCTATTCGTTCACCGTCACAACACGTGGTGACGGCTCGTCAATGGTTGGCGACAATAACACATGGGGCTTTTTCCCGTCAGTGTCGGCGGAGTGGGATGTGATGAAAGAGACATTTATGCGCCGTGTTCCTCTGCTGTCTACTTTAAAGATGCGTGTCGGTTTCGGTCAGTCGGGCAATCTTGGCGGCATTTCAGCCTACACTTCACAAAACACGCTACGTCAGACCGGATTGGTGCTGGTCAACAACACCCCTACGGTGACGTTGGGCATTGTACGTAACAACAATCCTGACCTCAAATGGGAAACGAAGTCAACATTTAATATCGGTGCAGATTTCGGCTTTTGCAACAACAGACTGATGTTTACGGCAGAGTATTATTATTCTAAGACCAGCGACATGCTGTATTCTTATGATGTGCCAGTGCCGCCGTTCGCTTATGACAAACTGCTTGCCAATATCGGCTCAATGGAAAACAGCGGTATAGAGTTCGGCTTGTC
This sequence comes from Prevotella sp., assembly GCA_022788105.1. Classification (GTDB taxonomy): domain Bacteria; phylum Bacteroidota; class Bacteroidia; order Bacteroidales; family Bacteroidaceae; genus Prevotella. The sequence goes on from JALEVZ010000114.1 coordinate 2,805, forward strand.
GGCAACTCCTGTGCAGACACGCGACATCGATCTGAATGTCAATCTTAACGTGTCTTATCAGAAGAACAAACTGTTGTCGCTTAGCGGTGAATATAATGGAATGAAAATGTCGGCGTCAGACATCACTGCCATCGGCTCGCTTGACGGTGCTGGTCAGAATGGTGGCGACAACAATCACGTGCTCTATCAGATTGTAAACCAGCCGTTGGGCGTGTTCTATCTGCCCCACTGCAAAGGCCTTTATCTTGATGAGCAGGGTACATACAAATACGACATCGAAGACCTTGATGGTGACGGAAAGATTGACTTCGGCGATGGTGGCGACCGCCGCATTTGTGGACAGGCCACGCCGAAGGTGTTGCTCGGTTCTAACATCAGTTTCAGGTACAAGGACTTTTATCTGTCATTGCAGATGAACGGAGCTTTTGGTCATAAGATATTCAACGGAACAGGTCTTGCCTACACCAATATGTCAAGCTTCCCCGACTACAACGTGTTGGCGTCGGCGCCGAAGAAGAATATTGTAGACCAAAACATCTCAGACTATTGGCTTGAACGTGGCGACTATCTTAACTTTGAATATCTCACCATCGGCTACAATGTGCCAGTGCGCAGCAAGGCTGTGCGCTCGTTGCGAGTGTCGTGCAGTGTCAACAACCTTGCCACGATAACCTCGTACAGCGGACTCACACCTATGATAAACAGCAGCGTTGTCAATTCCACTCTTGGCATAGACGACAAGCGCAACTATCCGCTTTACCGCACCTTCTCTGTGGGTGTAAGCGTGCAGTTCTGAACCGTTTAAAGAAACAAGTCCCTTTATGAAACATAATATCATCAAAATGCTCACAGCGCTAATCGCTTTCACGTTGCCGCTGTCTTTGACAAGCTGTCTCAGTGAGCATCCAAAAGACCAGATTTACGAAGAAGATGCCTTCGACTCTGCCAACAGTCTATATGCCAATGCCGTTGCGTCGCTTTACAACTACATCGGTTCAAATCAGGAGGGAGAGGGCCTACAAGGAACCTGTCGCGGTGTGTACGACTACAACACGCTGACCACCGACGAAGCCATTGTGCCCATCCGTGGTGGAAACTGGTATGACGGTGGACTTTGGCAAAACATGTACAACCATGCGTGGACCTCCTCCGACACCGACCTTTATAACGTGTGGAAATATCTTTACAAGGTGATTGTGCTCTCGACCGGTTCGCTTGAGACGTTAGACAAATATTCTGCTCTGCTCACGCCAGACCAGCGTCAGGCTTATGCGGCAGAGGTCCGTGCCATAAGAGCCATGTTCTATTTCTATGCAATGGACATGTTCGGGCGCATCCCTATCGTAGAGTCGACGAGTCAGACCACGGCTTCGCTGAAACAGAGCGAGCGCGCCGATGTGTTCAGCTATGTGGTGAAAGAGTTGCAGGACGTAGCGCCATTGCTTCCTACTGGCTACTCCAATCGTCAGGGCACGTGTTATGGTCGCATGACACAGGCCGTGGCGTGGTTTCTTCTTGCAAAGTTGGCGCTTAATGCCGAAGTCTATACCGATAACGACTGGACCGACTCGTCCCGTCGCTCAGGCTCAACCATCATGTTCGATGTTGACGGACGGCAGCTCAATGCGTGGGAGACATGCGTGGCATATTGTGACAAGATAAAGTCTGCCGGTTACGAACTTTCCTCTGATTATACGTCTAACTTTTCCGTCCATAACGAGACATCGGTAGAGAATATCTTCACCATTCCTATGGACAAAACCCTATACAGCAATGAGTTCCATTACCTGTTCCGGTCGCGCCATTATGCCCACGGCGGCGCATACGGCGGCGCTTCAGAAAATGGTCCGTGTGCCACAATCTATGCTGTTAACGCCTATGGCTACGGCACTGCTGGTGAAGATACGCGATTTGCTGCAAACTATTATGCTGGTAAAGTAGAGGTTGACGGCAAACCAGTGTTGCTCGACAATGGCGAGCAGCTCGAGTACATGCCGTTGGCAGTGGAGAAAAATCTTACAGCGAGCAAGTACATACAGACAGCAGGAGCAAGAATGAAGAAATATGAGGTAGACCGCACAGCATACGCTGACGGACGCATGCCCGACAACGACATCGTGCTTTTCCGCTATGCCGATGTGCTCCTTATGAGAGCCGAGGCAACGATACGCAATGGCGGCGACGGCACTGCCGACATGAATGCTGTGCGTAGTAGGGCTGGCATGCCACCGCGCCCCGCCACTCTTGACAACATACTCACCGAGCGCCTGCTTGAGTTGGCATGGGAGGGCTGGCGCCGTCAAGACCTTGTGCGCTTCTCCCGTTACTGCTGTGCCTACGACTTGCGCACCCCCGTAGAAAAAGAAGAGACGGGCTTTACTACGGTCTTTCCGATTCCCGAAAAGTGTATAGAACTTAATGGCAATCTGAAGCAGAATCCAGGCTATTAGTCTTGTTGCTGAAAACGCTTGACGAAATATGTAAATTCGGCCATTAGGTTACAATGCACAGGGCATGCACGTGTCATTGCTTGCTTGTACCTGATGGTAGACCATAAATATATAATAAGGTGTAAGTTATGAAAAACGAAACGCGTTGGCTTGAAAATTACGAGCAACTCAAGCTCTTTATACAGGAGCACGGCCATCTACCCAATAAGAAAAAGGTAGAAAACCGTGGCTTGCTTAACTGGTGGAAATACAATCAAAAACTCATACGCCGTGGCGCACTTGACGAAGAGCGTTGTCAGATGTTACAGCGGCTTAGCGACATGCGCACCTCGATAGCTCCGCGGAGTGAGTGATATTGGGTTGCTATAGCTGTCTTCTCCCACAGCTATAGCAGCTCCTGTTGCCTCTATTCCTCCTTCTGCCGTTTGAAGTCCAGCTTCATCGGCATTTTTACCCATTTGCGGTTCACCGCAATTTTCAGTCTGCTGCCGCCTGTCTGTGTCAGTGTGAACGTGTCGTTGCCGTTGTATGACAGTGTGGCGGTTAGGTCTTCGCTGCCGTAGTCGTTGGTTATTTCTATCTTTGCCGTCTTGGCGTTCGTCACCTTTGCATTAGTGATGAACCATTCCCTTCCGTCGCGTTTCGCCCCGAAATAACCTGGCATCTCACCGAAAATAGGCTGTGCTTCAGAAACGACGTTGTTGTCTACGAAGTTTATTTTCATAAACACCTGAAATTCCTCATTATAAAGGTACCCTTTGAAGTTTTCTTCCTTATTTTGTGCAAAAATCTGCAACGTAGCTAATATAAGCACGAAAACAGCTATTAATTTTTTCATATAATGTTCTGATTTTGTGTGCATTTGATAGCAAAAATACAGAATTATGTCAAGAAAGCAACAGTTTTTGGGAAAAACTTCACAATAAAATCGTTTTTTTATTAATTATGTCGTACTTTTGCGACCAATTAGTATAGACTTATGAAACGCTTAAAGCCAGATTACATATTTGAGTCGAGCTGGGAAGTGTGCAACAAAGTTGGAGGCATTTACACCGTTTTAGCCTCACGTGCACAGACGCTTCAGGATACAATGCCCGACCATATTATATTTATAGGTCCCGACTGTTGGGGAACCAGATTATGCCCTTATTTCGTAGAAGACAACAGCCTCTTCCCCGAGTGGAAGACAAAGGCAGCCGGTGAGGGTCTCAGTGTGAAGACCGGACGTTGGTCTGTGCCTGGCAATCCTGTTGCCATCTTGGTCGATTTCGCACCGTTTTATGCTCACAAAGACGAGATATACACCAGCCTTTGGGAGAAATATGGCGTAGACAGTCTTCATGCCTATGGCGACTACGACGAAGCATCCATGTTCTCTTATGCTGCGGCAAGATTGGTTGAGAGTTTTTACAACTTCTTCTTGAACGACAGCCAGAATGTGCTATATCATGGAAACGAGTGGATGACAGGTCTCGGTCTGCTCTATATAAACGATCGCCTGCCGCAGGTCGCTACCATGTTTACGACCCATGCTACAAGCATTGGCCGTAGCATCGCTGGCAACAACAAGGCTCTGTATGAGTATTTTACAGGCTACAACGGCGACCAGATGGCAGCCGAGCTTAACATGCAGAGCAAGCAGTCTATCGAGAAGCAGACTGCAAAACATGTCGATTGTTTTACCACCGTGAGCGACATCACAGCCCGCGAGTGTGCGCAGTTGCTCGACAAACCCGTCGATGTGGTGCTCCCCAATGGCTTTGACAACTCGTTTGTACCGGCAAAGAAAGAGTTTGATAAGAAGCGCAAAGACGCTCGTAAATTCATTTTCCGCCTTGCCAACGCCCTTACTGGCGACCGTTTCACCGACGACACTCTTATTGTGTCGACCAGCGGACGCTACGAGTTCCGCAACAAAGGCATCGATGTTTTCGTAGAGAGCATCAACCGTCTGCGCTTCGATCAGGGTCTTGAGAAGAAAGTTATAGCTCTCATAGAAGTACCAGCATGGATGAAAGAGGCGCGTACCGATCTGGTGGAGCGCCTGCAGAGTGGTGTCAAGGAGTTTGACACCCCGCTTCCCAACCCTGTGATAACCCATCGTCTGCACGATGAAGACAACGACCGCGTGCTCGGCATGATGAATTGGCTCGGCATGCGCAACGAGAAGAACGACCGAGTGAAGCTCATCTTCGTTCCTTGCTACCTCACCGGCGACGACGGTGTGTTCAACAAGAGCTACTATGACGTTATACTTGGCAACGACCTCTGCGTCTACCCGTCATATTATGAGCCGTGGGGCTACACCCCGCTTGAGGCTGTGGCTTTCAAGGTGCCCTGCATCACCACCGATCTTGCAGGTTTCGGCCTGTGGGCCAACACCGTGCTGGGCCATGACGGTACAATCGAAGACGGCGTTCAGGTTATCCACCGCACCGACACCAACTATAATGAGGTGGCCGACGACATCTGCCACACCATCTCACGTTACTCCTCGTTCGACAGCAAGCAGACCGCCAGTGCCCGTAAGGCAGCAGAGACTATCTCGAAGAAGGCGCTGTGGAGCCGTTTCATAAAATACTACAACGAGGCTTACGATGTGGCATTGCAGAAAGCGGCAGCTCGTAAGAAGGCAGCAGCTAAATAATAGAACTGAATATAAAAATAAAACTTAAAGTCAAAATATCAATCGTAAAATATGAAGATCAAAGCTGATTATTCTAACGCTCCTCAGTGGAAGGAGGTTAGCATCAAGTCAACACTTCCCGAACAGATGAAGTGTCTCGACGAGATTGCCCATAATATGTGGTGGGCATGGAACTACGAAGCCCGCGACATGTGGGAGAGTCTGGATGCAAAACTCTACGATGAGGTAGGACGCAACCCTGTCCTCCTGCTTGAGCGTCTGAGCTACGAGCGCAAGGAAGCCATCGTTAAGGACAAGGCTCTCATGAAGCGCATCAAGGACGTTTACAAGATGTTCCGTGCCTACATGGACGTTAAGCCCAACAAAAAGCGCCCCTCTGTGGCATACTTCTGTATGGAGTATGGCATCAACCAGGTGCTGAAGATTTACTCTGGTGGTCTCGGCATGCTCGCTGGCGACTATGTTAAGGAGGCTTCTGATAGCAATGTTGACATGTGTGCCATCGGTTTCCTCTATCGCTACGGCTACTTCAAGCAGTCGCTCAGCATGGATGGTCAGCAGATTGCCAACTACGACGCACAGAACTTCAACTCGCTGCCCATCGAGCGCGTGCTCGACGAGAACGGTAGCCCCGTAGTTGTTGACGTGCCTTACATGAACTATCAGGTTCATGCTTACGTATGGCAGGTTAACGTTGGTCGCGTGAAGCTCTATCTGCTCGACACCGACAACGAGATGAACTCTGAGTTTGACCGTCCCATCACCCACTCACTCTACGGTGGCGACTGGGAGAACCGTCTGAAGCAGGAGATTCTGCTTGGTATTGGTGGTATGCTTATGCTCAAGAAGCTTGGCATCAAGAAAGACATATACCACTGCAACGAGGGTCATGCAGCACTCTGCAACCTCGAGCGTCTGTGCGACTACGTTAAGAGCGGCCTCACCTTCAACCAGGCTCTGGAGCTGGTGCGCGCCTCTTCACTCTATACCGTTCACACTCCAGTGCCCGCAGGTCACGACTACTTCGACGAGGCTCTCTTCGGCAAGTACATGGGTGGCTATCCCCAGATGCTCGGCATCTCTTGGGATGAGTTCATCGGCATGGGCCGTCAGAACCCCGACGACCACAGCGAGCGTTTCTGCATGTCAACCTTCGCATGCAACACTTGCCAGGAGGTTAACGGCGTGAGCAAGCTGCACGGCTGGGTAAGCCAGCAGATGTTTGCCCCCATCTGGAAGGGTTACTATCCTGAGGAGAACCACGTTGGCTACGTTACCAACGGTGTACACTTCCCCACATGGACCGCTACAGAGTGGCGCAAGCTCTATGCTAAGTACTTCGACGAGACCTTCATGGGCGACCAGAGCAACGAGAGCATCTGGCATGCTATCTACAATGTGCCCGATGAGGAGATCTGGGAGACACGTATGGTGCTGAAGAAGAAGCTCACATGCTATATCCGCGAGAAGTTCACACAGGCATGGCTGAAGAACCAGGGTGACCCCTCACGCGTTGTGTCTCTGCTCGAGCGCATTAACCCCAACGCGCTGATGATTGGTTTCTGCCGTCGTTTCGCTACATACAAGCGTGCTCACCTGCTTTTCACCGACCTTGACCGTCTGGCTAAGATTGTGAACAACCCTGAGCGTCCTGTTCAGTTCCTCTTCTCTGGTAAGGCTCACCCCGCCGACGGCGCAGGTCAGGGTCTCATCAAGAAAATTTTCGAGATAAGCCAGCGTCCTGAGTTCCTCGGCAAGATCATCTTCCTCGAGGACTATGACATGCAGCTCGCACGTCGTCTCGTTTCAGGCGTAGACATCTGGATGAACACTCCGACACGTCCTCTTGAGGCATCGGGTACATCTGGTGAGAAGGCAGAGATGAACGGTGTCGTAAACCTCTCCGTGCTCGACGGATGGTGGGTTGAGGGTTATCGTGAGGGTGCCGGCTGGGCACTTCCCGAGAAGCGTACATACCAGAATCAGGGCTACCAGGACCAGCTCGACGCTGCTACCATCTACTCGTTGCTTGAGAACGACATCATACCTCTCTACTACGATCGCAACAAGAAGGGCTACAGCGAAGGCTGGGTGAAGACCATCAAGAACTCTATCGCCACCATCGCTCCTCACTACACCATGAAGCGTCAGCTCGACGACTACTATGATAAGTTCTACACCAAAGAGGCTGCTCGTTACCACAAGCTCCAGGCCAACGACAATCGTCTGGCTAAGGACATCGCTCAGTGGAAGGAAACCGTGGCAGAGCGTTGGGACTCTATCCGCGTAGTGTCTAAGGACGACTCAGTGCTCTATGGCGCAGAGACTGGTAAGAAGTACACCATGCGCTACGTCATCGACGAGGCTGGTCTGAACGACGCTGTAGGTCTCGAGTTGGTGTCTATCACTAAGGACGAGAACGGCAACGACCGCATCTACAACGTTCGTCCCTTCAAGGTTGTAAGCCAGGAGGGCAACCACTATACATTTGAGGCTACATTCGAGCCCGACGTAGCTGGTTCGTTCAGAAGCTGCGTGCGTATGTTCCCGAAGCACGAAGCCCTGCCTCATCGTCAGGACTTCTGCTACGTGAAGTGGCTTGACTAATACACAAAACTCTGGTTTCGCAGGTCTTTGGCTTGCGAAACTTGAGTCTCTTTATACGAAAACGAAATGTCCCCGAAGAGGGAGTACCGTGGCATTGCTCTTTGCATGCCTCTATACTCACCCTTCGGGGACGTTTCGTTTTCATGCAGCTCCAGCTTTTCTCTTTACCGTGCGGTTATACTTTTATGGTGCGATTGGTTATTATGCGTGCTCAATTATTTCCTGCAAATCGTGTTCATACTGTTTCGCGCTGGTAAACAATATTGCTTTCATCCCAAACTGTTCAGCGCCTTTCACGTTTTCCTCGCGGTCGTCGGTGAACACACATTCCGCAGGTACGAGACCATATCTGTCGCAAATACATTTGTATATGCGTAGGTCTGGTTTTATGATGTGCTCGTCAGAAGATATCACCCAGCCGTCGAGCAGATTGAATATGGTGTATTGCTTCATGGTCTGTCTCACGCGGCTGCACCAGTTTGTTAGTCCGTAGAGTTTGTAACCCTCGCCTTTTAGTCTTGTGAGCAGTGCAGCCATGCCTTCTATCTCTCCTGTCACAAGGCTGGTGTAACGGTGGTCAAACTCCACAATCTGACTGGCATATTCGGGCATTTCGCGCTGCATGTCTGCTATTATCTCGTCTACAGGCTTGTCTTCACGGTCAAATTTCTCTGCCCATCCGCCGTTCACAAAGCGTTGTAGAAAGTCAAGGGCGTCGGCTTCTGTGTCGAAAATCTCGACAAGAGTGGTCATGTATTCGTAGTCTACGAGCACCTTGCCGAAGTCGAAAATAAGGTTTTTTATCATGTCTGCTTTTTGTTTTTTTCAAAGATAGTAAAAAAACTGTTATGCGCCAAATAGTGGTGGGTTAAAAATGTTTTGTAACTTTGCAGTTCCAAACAATTGTTCGGAAAACACATATAATAATAAAAAGCAGACAATACAATGGAATATATGTCCCAAGAGGGGTTCGACAAGCTTGTTGCCGAGCTCCATCACATGGAGTCGGTGGAGCTGCCACGTGTGCGCGACGCCATAGCTGAGGCGCGCGATAAAGGCGACTTGAGCGAAAACTTCGAATATCATGCCGCCAAGCGTGAACAGGGTAGGCTGTTAGGTAGAATAAGGTATAAACAGAAAGTGCTCGAAAACGCACGTGTCATAGACAAGGCGCGTCTTCACAGCGACCAGGTGGGACTGTTGAGCAAGGTCGGCATTACCAATGTAGCGACAGGCAGCCACATGGTCTACACCGTTGTTAGTGCATCGGAAGCAAACATCCGCGAGGGCAAGATATCCATCAAGTCACCCATCGCCCACGCCTTGCTTAACAAGAAGGTTGGAGACGAGGTAGAGGTGCGTGTGCCAGCAGGTGTGCTGAAGCTACGCATCGACAGCGTAGAGCTGTAGGGTAGGGTGCAATGAAAACAAAACCCGTTTTTGTTTTGTATTGTGTCCGATTTGCACTACCTTTGCAGGCATTATGAAAATAGAACTGCTTACAGAGGCAGAAGTAGCCTCGTTAAAACATATAATAGAAGAGTCGGCAAACATAGTTGTTTGCTGTCATAAGTCACCCGACGGCGATGCGATGGGTTCATCGTTGGCATGGGCTGCTTTCCTGCGCATGCAGGGCAAGGCGCCGAAGGTCATCACGCCAGATGCCTGTCCAGACTTCTTGCAGTGGCTGCCAGGAGCTGTCGACGTGATGCGCTACGACAAGCAGCGCGAAGAGGGCGATGCCCTGCTCGCAAATGCCGACCTTGTGTTCTGTCTCGACTTCAACAGCACTGGTCGTGTGGACGAGATGCAGTCGTCACTCGACGCTTCTCCGGCGCGTAAAGTGCTCATCGACCATCACCTGTCGCCCGACATCGACGCGGTGTTGGAGGTCTCACACCCTGAGATGAGCAGCACCTCGGAGATGGTGTTCAGACTGATGTGGCAGTTAGGTGCGTTCGACGACATGGACACCGACTGTGCCGCAGCCATTTATTGCGGCATGATGACCGACACTGGCGGCTTTACCTACAACAGCAACAGTCCTGAAATATTCTTCATCATAAGCCAGTTGCTGACCAAAGGCATCGACAAAGACCGCATCTATCGTAACGTCTACAACAATTACAGCCCGTGGGCGCTGCGTCTGCGTGGTTACATCATAAGCGAGAAAATGCGTATGGTGCGTGGCTTGCATGCCTCGTTCTTCACCATATCGCGTAGCGACATGAAGCGTTTCCATTTCATAAAAGGCGACGCCGAGGGGCTTGTCAACGAGCCGTTGCGCATCAAGGGCATGCGTCTGTCTATCTCTTTGCGCGAAGATGACCGCCGCGACAACACCGTATGGGTCAGCCTACGGTCTGTAGACGACTTCCCGTGCAATAAGATGGCGGAGGAGTTCTTCAATGGTGGAGGTCATCTTAACGCCAGCGGCGGACGCCTTAACTGTTCGCTGCGTCAGGCAGAAGAAATAGCGCGTCAGGCTATCGCACACTATGCGGAGCTGCTGGGGTAGTTTGAAAAAATGTATATTTGTGACGGTTAAATATGTATAATGCTTAAAATCTCACAAAACCAATCTGCTTAATCGGCAAAAATTATTATCTTTGCATAGGATAAGCTGCACTCGGCAATATGAAAGCAAGCTTTCATTGCGCTCGTTTGCATTATCTTTGCAAAAGGCAATGAGGCACTCGGCACATTTCCTTTAAATAAAAATCATATATAAAACGTAGAATGAGAAAATTCAGCTTGCTATTATTAGCACTTGTAGGCATAATGTTATTCACCGCATGTAGCAATGACGAAACCTATGCCGACCAGAAGAAAAAAGAGCGTTCGGCAATCAATAGCTACATTGCCAACCAAAAGATAAAGGTCATCACAGAAGACGAATTCTTTGCACAAGACTCCACAACAGACGTCTCTAAAAACGAGTTCGTGCTGTTTGAAAGTTCTGGCGTCTATATGCAGATTGTGAGAAAAGGTTGTGGCGAGATCATAAAAGACAAAGAAAACGTGTCTGTACTGTGCCGATTCACAGAGCGCAACCTGCTCACCGACTCCATACAGCTGTCCAACGACGTGCTGGCATACTCGTCACTGGTAGACAAGATGAATGTGAAGCGCTCGTTAGGAACATTCACAGCGTCGTTTGTGACAAGTTCAAGCGTTATGTATTCGGTGTATGGCAGTGCTTCGGTGCCCTCAGGCTGGCTCGTGCCGCTGGCTTACATCAAGCTCGGACGTCCCGCAACGGCAGATGAAAAGATTGCTAAGGTGCGCATCATCGTGCCTCATTCGCAAGGACAGCAATACGCTATGCAGAGCGTTTATCCCTGCCTTTACGACATCACATACGAGCGTGGACGCTAATATCTCGCGCTGAAGGCGGCATCGATGCGAGCTGTGGAACTCACGGCCGTAGGATGCCGCTTTTTCGTTTATTATAAAAATGTTAACCCTTAATCCTGTTATCAGGATAAAAATAAAAAGTTATGACACTAATCAAATCTATTTCTGGTATTCGCGGTACTATCGGCGGTCCGACAGGCGACACGCTCAATCCGCTCGACATCGTTAAGTTTACATCTGCCTACGCTACCTTTATTCGTCGCACAAGCAAGAGCAACAAGATTGTTGTAGGACGCGACGCACGTATCTCTGGTGAGATGGTGAAGAACGTAGTTTGCGGCACTCTCATGGGTATGGGCTTCGACGTGATAAACATCGGACTGGCAACAACGCCTACCACAGAGCTTGCCGTGCGCTGGAGTGGTGCCGATGGTGGCATCATCATCACCGCAAGCCACAACCCACGTCAGTGGAACGCGCTGAAGTTGCTTAACAGCGAGGGCGAATTCCTTACCAAAGATAACGGAAATGAAGTGCTCGACATCGCTGAGCGCGAGGCGTTTGAGTATGCCGATGTCGACCACTTGGGCCACTATACGGAAGACAACACATTTGACCAGCGCCACATCGACAGCGTGCTGGCACTGAAACTGGTAGACGTAGACGCTATCAAGGCAGCGCATTTCAAAGTTTGTGTTGACGCCATCAACAGCGTTGGCGGCGTCATTCTTCCCAAGCTGCTCGACGCGCTGGGCGTAGAACACAAGTTCCTCAACGCCGAGCCGACAGGCGACTTCGCCCACAACCCCGAGCCATTGGAGAAGAATCTCTCTGGCATCATGGGGGAGATGGCAGGCGGCGGCTTCGACCTCGGCGTGGTAGTCGACCCCGATGTCGACCGCTTGGCGTTTATCTGCGAAAACGGACAGATGTTTGGAGAGGAATACACACTTGTTAGCGTTGCAGACTATGTGCTTAGCCATACCGGTGGCAACACCGTTTCCAACCTTAGCTCGACACGTGCTCTGCGCGACGTCACAGAGAAGCACGGCGGTGTCTACACTGCCGCTGCTGTGGGAGAGGTCAACGTCACCACTAAGATGAAGGAGGAAGGCGCAGTCATTGGCGGCGAAGGCAATGGCGGTGTGATCTATCCCGAGAGTCACTATGGTCGCGATGCGTTGGTGGGCATTGGACTGTTTCTCTCGTCACTGGCTCACAAGAAATGTACAGCAAGCGAACTGCGTGCTACCTTCCCCAACTATTTCATTGCCAAAAACCGCATCGACCTCACTCCAACAACCGATATTGATGCCATCCTCGCTAAGGTTAAGGAAATGTATAAGAACGAGAAGGTCAACGATATCGACGGCGTGAAGATTGACTTTGCAGACAAGTGGGTACACCTGCGCAAGTCAAACACCGAGCCTATCATCCGCGTTTACAGCGAGGCACACACCATGGAAGAGGCCGACGCGCTTGGTAAAGAGCTTATGAAGGTCGTTTACGACATGCAGTAAGAAGTCTTACGACATATATTAATCCATCGGCTCAGCCGTTAAAACAAAAAAATCCGCAAGGCCAACATATAGTGGCGTTGCGGATTTTTTGTTTCCTTACAGTCGGTCAAAAGATCGTGTCTGTTAGTTTTCTATGAACTTCTTGGCAGCGCGCAACTGGTGGCGCATGTTGCTAAGCAACTGCTGGCTCTCCTGTAGTATGTTCAGGTAGACGAGCGACACCTGTAGCATCTGGTTGTCATGGGCCTGCTGTATGCGGTCGATGTGGCGCTTACGTACAACCGAAAGCTCGTCCTTGCAGACGTCAGCCTCTTCCAGAATGTTGCGGTAGTTGTCGAAACGGCGCGTTGAAATCATGCTGTCGGTCTGTTTCATCAGGTCGTTTATGCGCTGACGGATAGGTTCAAACTCGTCGATGTAAAGCTTCGGCAGCGGGTTGAAGCTGTTGTCTACATGCTCTTTTACGGGGTCAAGCATACGACGCAGACAGTAGATGAACTGTTCCGAAGAGTTTATTCCGAGGTGGAACCACGTGTTGCGCTCTATGGCGATGCTTGTCGGAACCTTGCGCAGGGCGAGCAACTCCTGACGACGATATTTTTTCAATTCGTCCTTTTCGTTGCTTAGCTCGCGGTTAGAGCGGCGCAGAAGGCTCGGCTTCTCCGACTCCAATCCGTCTATGATGTTGTTGAACTGCTGCATGGCAAAGCGTGTGACGAAGCTCTGTGTGCGGCTCACGTGTTTGCTCAGGAGGTCCCACACAATCTCTGGGTCGCGTGTGCGCATCATCAGGCGGAACACGTCTTCCTTGTCGCCCTCCAGCTCCTTCTTCTTGTACTGGCGGTTGCTGCGTATAAGCAGGAAGATGACCAGAGCAATGAAGAGCACCTTGGCTAGTATGCCACCGTAGAACATGCAGATGCAGACAAGGGCGCAGGCGCCAAACGCCACACCAGCAGTTATGAACCATCCGCCAATCACACTCAGCACACCCGTCACGCGGAACACCGCACTCTCGCGACTCCATGCGCGGTCGGCGAGACTCGAACCCATTGCCACCATGAATGTCACGTAGGTGGTTGACAGCGGAAGCTTGTAGTTGGTACCTATTGTTATGAGCATGGATGCCAGTACGAGGTTGACAGCAGCGCGTATGATGTCGAAGGCGGCGCCGTCGTTCAGTTCTGCGTCCTGCTTGTTAAAACGACTGTCAATCCATGTGGACAGACGCTTAGGAATATATCGTGACAGTACGGAAGACGACTCTTGTGTGGCGCGCACGATGCTGCGTGCAGCACGGCTCGAACCGAACATCTCGTCGCCCTCGTCCTGACGTGCCAGGTCTACGCTGGTCTTTATCACGTTCTGTGCCTTCTTCGATGTCGCCATCGCCACAATCATTATGACGCCTGCAATGAACAGGTAGAATGGCGGGGTTTTGGCGCTCTCCATGAGCGATGTCATCAGATAGGTCGAAGGTGTGGCGCCAGCGCTGTTGGCGGTGTAGTCGTTGAAGGCGTCAAGACCAGCCAATGGCACACCGATGAAGTTGACGAGGTCGTTTCCTGCAAAAGCCATTGCCAAGGCAAACGTTCCCATGAGCACCACAAACTTGAACACGTTGATGCGCAGCAGGTGTAGCACCTCCATAGCGATAGCTGATGCCACGAAGGTTGCGACCAGCAGCACCTGCGTGTTGGTTTCTATCCATGTGCGTGTAGCCTCTGGTATGTACGCCGACTTGCCCACACCTTTCAGGAAGATGAAGTAGGAGAGTGCGGTGAAGGCTATACCTCCGAATATCGCCACGCTGTATTTCATGTGTTTCTTATAGTTGAACGTGAATACTACACGCGAAATCCATTGCACTATAGTACCGAACACAAACGCTATGGCGACGCTCACGAAGATGGCGATAATCACGCTCAGCGCCTTGTCAGAGTTGAGCAGGTCGTTGTATGTTAGCGTTTCGTCGCCAATCATCTTTATCGTGGCGAGGATGAATGTGCCGCCCAACAACTCAAACACCAGCGACACGGTGGTAGAGGTGGGCATGCCCAGCGTGTTGAACATGTCAAGCACAATGACGTCGGTCACCATCACGGCAAGGAAGATGGTCATCACCTCTTCGTAGGAGTAATGGTCGGGCTTCATGATGCCGTGACGTGCCACGTCCATCATGCCTGTCGACATCACTGCACCGATAGCCACGCCGACGGAGGCAATGATGAGCACGGTGCGGAACTTTGCCACTTTTGCGCCGATGGCGCTGTTGAGGAAGTTTACGGCATCGTTGCTTACGCCTACGAACAGGTCAAACACTGCCAGGCATAGCAGAAAAATGACGATGCACAGATAAATTGTTTCCATACTTGTCTCTTCTTGATTTATTAATTTTTGTTAGTTAATTGTCTCGTCAGAGCGGAGTCTTTTGTCTCCTCTTTTCGGCTGCAAATTTAGGTCTTGCATGTTACAACGTGCTTAAACACATGTTACATTTGTGTTACAGACCAATAAAAGCGCGACATGGGCTATAAGTAAAGGTAGCAAAGTGTCACGAAAAAACGCCAGCTCGCTTTACTAAGTTAGTTTTTGTGTAAAAATCTAAGCAACACTCGCTTAATGTCAAATATTATTATTAATTTTGTGCCAAATTTTATTGACGTACAGTAAAGATGAGTACAAACAGCAAGACTCATGTTCTTACCGCCGCGGTAGACGCTCTTTCCGGACAGGAATCGCTGAAAGGGCTTTTTCATCAGCACCGTGACGGAACCCCAATACCTTCGGGCACGGCGCTCGAAGAAATTGTTCAATTATCGCGTTCAATACTTTTTCCAGGTTATTACGGCAATTCGTCCGTAAACATGCAGACCATACGCTATCATATTGGAGTGAAGGCGGAACGCCTCTATTGCCTACTCGTGGAACAGATTACGGCAGGACTGTGTTTCAACGGCGCTGAGTCAGACGATGACTGTTGCTGTGCGCCGTGCTCCTCAGAGCGTGCTAAGGCAGAAGACATTGCCGCACGCATGATAGAACGCTTGCCAGAAATCAGACGAGTGCTTGCCACCGACGTCGTGGCGGCGTTTAATGGCGACCCCGCAGCAGAAAACTTCGGCGAGATAATATCGTGCTACCCAGTGATAAAGGCGCTCACCAACTACCGTGTAGCGCATGAGCTTTATTTGCAAGGAGTGCCCCTCATACCGCGCATGATGACCGAGATGGCACATTCGGAGACAGGCATCGACATCCACCCCGCGGCTTCAATAGGCAAGTATTTCACCATCGACCACGGCACAGGTGTGGTCATCGGCGCCACCTGCATCATCGGCAACAATGTGAAACTCTACCAGGGCGTGACGCTGGGAGCCAAGAGTTTTCCGCTCGACTCTGACGGCAACCCGATAAAGGGCATCCCCCGCCACCCCATACTCGAAGACGATGTGGTGGTCTATGCCAACGCTACCGTGCTCGGTCGCATAACGATAGGCAAGGGATGTGTCGTTGGTGCCAACGTGTGGGTGACCAAAGACATGAAGCCCAAGACAAAGAAGTACAAGAAAGAAAAAACAAGTTTATTAGACATAGAATTCAACAATGGAACAGGAATTTGAACTCATTGCCAAAACATTCATGGGTCTGGAGCCCGTTTTGGCACAGGAGCTCACCCAGTTGGGTGCCAACAACGTGCAGATAGGACGTCGCATGGTGTCGTTTACAGGCAACAAAGAAATGATGTATCGTGCCAATTTCCAACTTCACACGGCAATACGTATTCTCAAACCCATACGCCATTTCAAGGCAGGGTCGGCAGACGATGTATATGAAGAGGTGAAGAAGGTGGACTGGAGCAAGTACATAGAGAAAGGAAAAACATTCTCGGTAGACTCTGTAGTCTATTCGGATGAGTTCCGCAACTCCCGTTTCGTTACATATAAGGTGAAAGACGCCATCGTGGACCAGTTCCGTGAGAACACTGGCGACCGCCCCAACATCTCGGTGAGCAACCCAGACATTCGTCTCAACATACACATTGCAGAAGACAAAGCCACTCTGTCGCTCGACTCAAGTGGTGAGTCTCTCCACCGCCGTGGCTACCGTCAGGAGTCGGTTGAGGCTCCTCTGAATGAGGTGTTGGCAGCAGGCATGATTCTCATGACAGGCTGGAAGGGTGACACCGATTTCGTTGACCCGATGTGTGGCTCAGGCACTCTGCTCGTCGAGGCAGCTCTTATCGCTCGCAACATGAGCCCAGGCATCTTCCGTAAGGAGTTCGCCTTCGAGCGATGGAGCGACTTTGACCAGGAGCTTTTCGACACTATCTACAACGACGACAGCCAGGAGCGCGAGTTCAAACACCACATCTACGGCTACGACGTTGACATCAAGGCCGTGAACACTGCGCGTCTCAATGTGCGTGCGGCAGGACTCACCAGCGACATCACCGTTGAAGAGGCCGACTTCAAAGACTTCAAGCGTCTGGAGGAGAAGACCATCATGGTGTGCAACCCGCCCTATGGCGAGCGCATCTCTACCCCCAACCTGCTCGGTACATACAAGATGATTGGCGAGCGCCTGAAGCATGAGTTCATGGGCAACGACGCATGGATTCTCAGCTACCGCGAGGAGTGCTTCGACCAGATAGGTCTTAAACCCTCAATCAAGATTCCGGTTTACAACGGTTCGCTTGAGTGCGAGTTCCGTAAGTACAGCATCTTCGACGGAAAGATGAAGGACTTCCGCTCAGAAGGTGGCGTAGTGAAGACCGAAGAGGAGAAACGCCAGATGGCAGAGAAGCATCGCTTCAAGAAGAATCGTGAGTTCAAGAAGCGTCTTGAAGAAGACGAAGAGAACGCAGAGGCAGACATCCGCTCGTTCAAGTTCCGCTCGTTGGAGCGCAAACCTTTTGGCGAGCGCCGCTCATCGTTTGACGACGACCGCAAGGGCAAGCGCGAGTTCGGTGGCAAGCGTTTCGACCGTGACGACCGTCGTGGCTCGTTCAAGGGCGGTCGCGACTTCAAGCGTGGCGGTCGTGGCTTCGACAACGAAGACTAATGCGAAACTTAAAAGCTAATAATATAAATATGTATAGGGCGGCGTGGCACTTCTGTCCGCCGCCCATTAACTAATCACGAAACACAAAGAAATGAATTGTAAAGGTTCTATATGTAAACTAACGTTTGCAGCAATGATGGCAATGACATTTACCAGCAATGCCGTGGCACAGACTGCGGTTGGAGTCGTGGCTGCCCAGTGCGGTGACAAGCAGTTCAGTCTTGAAGACCTTAACTTCGGTGGCACGAACTATCGTAACATGGTAGCCAAGAACCGTTGGTGCACATGGTGGGGCGACCAGCTCGTACACCAGGAGGCAGACGCTTGCTATCTTGTTGACAAAGCGACAGGAAAAGAGACCAAGCTCTTTTCTGTAGACGAGATTAATCAGTGGATTGCGCCGACCAAAGACCGCAAGGTACACTCTCTCTACCAGACATCGTTCCCCTGGGCAGACAAGAGCGTGGTAGTAGTAAACGCTGGTAGCAAGACCTATACCATCGACTTCAAGAAGCACGGGCTGCTCGTCGAGCGTGAGTTTGGCGACGACGAGCGTGTGTTGGAGGCTTGCAACGCCAGTGAGGCGGTGGCATATCTGAAAGACAACAACCTGTGGGTGACACGTGGTGCAAAGGCGTGGCAGCTGTCTAAGGACGGCTCGCGCGACATTGTCTACGGACAGAGCGTTCACCGCGACGAGTTTGGCATCAACAAAGGCACATTCTGGAGCCCTAACGGCGAGAAACTCGCGTTCTACCGCATGGACCAAAGCATGGTGACCGACTATCCGCAGGTAGACATACCTGAGCTTGACGGCTTCAATCACCCTGAGACAGAGAGCTGCATAGCAAAGCCTGCACCAGACAAATATCCTATGACGGGCGAGACATCGCATAAGGTAACGGTCGGCGTGTTCGACCTCAAGACCGGCAATACGGTGTATCTGAAGGCTGGCGACCCCACAGACCGCTACTTCACAAACATAGCATGGGGCCCTGACGGCAACACCATCTACATGTTTGAGCTTAACCGCGACCAGAACGACTGCCGCCTCGTGGCTTATGACGCCACAACGGGCGAGAAGACTGCCGATCTCTATCGCGAGACCGACGAGAAGTATGTTGAGCCGCAGCACCCCATCGTGTTCCTGCCCTGGGACGCTAACACCTTCGTCATGCAGAGCCAGGCAGACGGCTACAACCACCTCTACCTCTGCACACTCGGCAAGAAGGGCAGCCGCATGACTGGCAACACCGTGTCGTTGGAGGTGAAGCAGCTGACTTCGGGCAAGTGGGTTGTGATGGAGATGGTGGGCTTCAATGCCAAGCGTAAGAGCATCATCATAGCAAGCAACGAGCTTAGCCCCATACAGCGCAACATCTTTGCTGTAGACACCCGCACAGGCAAGCGCACTCTCGTCGACGACAACGGCAAGGGATGGCACAACGCTACGCTGAGCGAGAGCGGACAGTACGTGCTGGACAACTATTCCACTCCGTCTGACCCACGCAACATCGCCATCGTGAATGTTGCCAACGGCAAGCGCACACAGTACTTCAAGGCTGAGGACCCGTGGAAGGGTTACAACGTACCGGAGTACAGCTGTGGCACCATCAAGGCTGACGACGGCGAGACAGACCTCTACTATCGCATGGTGAAGCCTGTCGGATTTGACGCTACAAAGAAATATCCTACGGTTGTTTACGTCTATGGCGGCCCACACGCACATTGTGTTGACGCGCGCTGGCACTACAGCAGCCGCAGCTGGGAGACCTACATGGCACAGAAGGGCTATCTGCTCTTCATCATCGACAACCGCGGAAGCGAAAACCGTGGCAAAGAGTTTGAGCAGGCTACATTCCGTCAGCTCGGTCAGATAGAGATGAAAGACCAGATGGCAGGCATCAACTTCCTGAAGACATTGCCTTATGTCGACGTCGACAAGATTGGCGTTCACGGATGGAGCTTCGGCGGATTCATGACCATTTCGCTTATGACCAACTACCCCGATGTGTTCAAGGTGGGTGTTGCTGGTGGTCCGGTGATAGACTGGCACTGGTACGAGGTGATGTACGGCGAGCGCTACATGGACACACCGCAGACCAACCCAGAGGGCTACAAGAAGACTTCGCTGCTCAATACTGCTAAGAATCTCAAGGGCCACTTGCAGATTATACAGGGCTACAACGACGTGACGGTAGTGCCACAGCACTGTCTGTCGTTCCTCAAGGCTTGTATCGCAGCCGGCACACAGCCCGACTTCTTCCTCTATCCTGGCGAGCCTCACAACATGCGCGGACACCAGAGCGTGCATCTGCACGACCGCATCACGCGCTACTTTGAAGACTATCTCAAGTAAAAAACTCGTGTCGCAGACGGGCACCATATAATAAAAGGTCCGGACATCCATCGTGGTGTCCGGACCTTTTGTTTTTATCTGTCACGTCGCGACTGCCACTCAAAAAGTCAATCTGTGGCGTGCTGTTTTCGCTTTAGGCTCAGTTGACAAAATGATAGTGCCCGTTTGGGCTTGTCACTACGGCCCTTTGGCGTTGTCACTACGGCCTAATGACGTCGTCAAAGGGCTGTAGTGGGAATATCACTGTGGTTTTAACACGTGTTAAGAATTGGCGTCAGTTTTTTACGTGAAATCATAGCAAAGTGTCAACGAAACTGCGAAAGAGGTTACACTTAGACAAACGCGCCGTTTTACGGAATTGTCCGTCGTGCCGCAGTCTGTCCAGTCTGTGGTTTTACTACTTTTTTAGCATCGACTCAATGATGTGTTCAAAGTCTTCTTTCTGCATCGCACCG
>JALEVZ010000116.1 GCA_022788105.1 Prevotella sp.
AAGTACATCGGTTCTGAGGAGATTTGGGCTGAGAGCGAGAACGCTATCCGCGAGGCTTGCAAGGAGAAAGGTCTGGACGCACATGAGGAAATCGGCGAGGCAGCCTTCTATGGACCTAAGCTCGACTTCATGGTGAAAGACGCTATCGGTCGCCGCTGGCAGTTGGGTACAATCCAGGTCGACTACAACCTCCCCCAGCGTTTCCGCTTGGAATACACCGCCGAGGACAACAGCAAGAAGACACCTGTGATGATTCACCGCGCACCATTCGGTTCGCTGGAGCGCTTCACCGCTGTGCTCATCGAGCATACAGCAGGTCACTTCCCCCTATGGCTCACACCCGACCAGGTTGCCATTCTGCCTATCTCCGAGAAGTACAACGACTACGCCAAGAAGGTGGCAGCCGACCTCGATGCAGCTGGCGTGCGCGCCCTCATCGACGACCGCAACGAGAAGATTGGCCGCAAGATTCGCGACAACGAACTCAAGCGTGTGCCTTACATGATTGTTGTTGGTGAGAAGGAAGCTGCCGACGGTCTCGTTTCCATGCGTAAGCAGGGCGGTGGCGAACAGGCTACCATGACCATCGACGAGTTTGCAAAGCGCATCAACGACGAGGTAGCTCAGCAGCTTGCTGCTACTAAGTAAGCAACAATACGCTTGTTCGCAAAAAGCATATACATAAGAAACCGTCACTCTGGATTCAGTGTGGCGGTTTTTATTTTATCATTTGCTTAACACCATTTCCTTCTAAGGGAAAAAGACGCAAAATGAATAAAAAACACTACCTTTGCAGGAGAAAAAAGAATGCCGTTATTATGAAGAATCTGTTACTCACATATTTTGACCGCTCCCAGGTGGGCGTACCGACTACTTCCGTCAGCTCATCTTTCTCACCTTTGCGTCTCTGTCAATCCTCCTTTTCGGCCTTCACCTTTTCGGGTCTTATGGTCTTACCGTTAAGCCTACATTGGCTTGCTCGGCATGCTATGTTGTTGCGTCAGCCGTTGCCATCATAGCCTATCTGTTGAACGGTCCCCGGAAGCTGAAGCACATAATGCCCGCCTTCTTAGTCACCGTCATGGTTGTGCAAAGCGTGCGTCTGTTGGTTCTGGCCTCTATGGGTCATCACGACCCCATGCTCACCACCGCCGAGCTCGATGTCTGTAGGCTGGTGGTGCAAGGCCTCACGCTGAAAGAAATATCCATCACCTTAGGCAAGAGCGTCTCAAACGTGAGCACGGTGCGTGGTAACATCCGTAAGAAACTTGGACTGGAGCAAGACGACGTCCTTAAAAAGACTCTGTTAGAGAAATAAACAAATAGTAAGCAAAACGACACTTTCCCCTACTAAAGTGTCAACTCATTTGTGACTTTTGCTTACGCAAATACTTAACAAAAGTTAATAACACGGTGTTAGTCCCATTAGGCAGTAGTGAGAGCGCCAAAGGGCATTAATGAGGTTGTCAAACGGGCCGTTTGACAACCTCAAATGGGCACTATCATTTTATCACCCTGCACGTTTGGGTTCGCCTACCCACAACTATCGCCTTACAATTAGAATTTTAGACGTCGCGCGAGGGCGCCGTGAGACGGTCTGAGACAAAAAACATTTTCAAAAAAATATGCCACAAAGCAAGTGTCTGAAAAATTATTAGTAATTTAGCAGACGAATTACGAACGTCAATCCAGATAAAGAAATGATTAGACACAATTTTGTGACAATTGCCGATTTGAATAAGGACGAGATTATGTACCTTATACAAATGGCGGCAGAGTTCGAGAAACATCCAAACAGAGAGTTGTTGAAAGGAAAAATCGTAGCAACCTTGTTCTACGAGCCTTCGACACGAACACGACTCAGTTTTGAGACGGCTGCCAACAGACTGGGCGCCAAAGTCATCGGATTCAGCGACGCAAAGGCCTCAAGTGTTTCCAAAGGCGAGACGCTGAAAGACACTATTCTCATGGTTTCAAACTATGCTGACGTCATTGCGATGCGCCACCACATTGAAGGCGCTGCACAGTATGCGAGCGAAGTTGCACCCGTTCCCATCATCAATGCAGGAGACGGCGCACACATGCACCCGTCTCAGTGTCTGCTCGACCTATACTCCATCTACAAGACACAAGGCACACTCGAAAACCTCAACATCTATCTCGTTGGTGACCTAAAATACGGACGCACGGTTCACTCACTTATCACCGCCATGCGCCATTTCAACCCAACGTTCCACTTCATCGCTCCTAAAGAACTTGCAATGCCAAACGAATATAAGCTCTATTGCAAGGAAAACAACATCAAGTTTTTTGAACATACCGCCTTCAACGACAAGGTGATTGCCGATGCCGACATACTGTACATGACACGTGTACAGAAAGAGCGTTTCTCCGACCTTATGGAATATGAACGCGTCAAAAACGTGTACATATTGAAGCGGTCTATGCTTAAGAGCGCTAAAGACAACATGAAGATTCTGCACCCGCTGCCGAGAGTGAACGAGATAGCATACGACGTCGACGACGACCCACACGCATACTACATACAGCAAGCGCAGAACGGACTATACGCGCGTGAAGCCATCTTCTGCCATGTGCTCGGCATCTCCCTCGACGAAGTGAAGGCAGACACCACCATCATAGACTAACAACACTTCTGTACACAACAAACACAAAGCAAATATGAGCAAGAAAGAAAGACTTGTTGCCGCCATCAAAAACGGCACTGTCATCGACCATATACCCGCAGAGAAGACATACCAGGTGGCAACACTGCTTAAACTACAAGAGCTGCACAGCCCTGTCACGATAGGCTACAACTACCCGTCGAAGAAGATTGGTAGTAAAGGCATCATCAAGGTGTCGGACACGTTTTTTACCGACGAAGAGATTTCGCGTCTCTCCGTTGTGGCACCGAAGATTGTGCTTAACATCATAAAAGACTACGAGGTGGTGGAGAAGAAGACGGTGGAGACACCCAACGAGCTACGCGGCATCGTAAAGTGCAACAACCCCAAATGCATCACCAACAACGAGCCTATGACCACGGTCTTCAACATTGTGGACAAGGAGCACGGCATACTGAAGTGTCACTACTGCGACAAAGAACAGGACATCAACAAAGTGGAGCTGGTATAGGCTGTTGACACACCAAATTAGAGTACACTTAATTTTTAAATGCAAAAACATAAAAGCATGAAGAGAGACCAAGAAATTTTCAACCTCATAGAGGAAGAGCACCAACGCCAGCTTAAAGGCATGGAACTGATTGCCAGTGAAAACTTTGTCAGCGACGAGGTGATGGCAGCAATGGGATCGTACTGTACTAACAAGTACGCAGAAGGACTGCCTGGCAAGCGCTACTATGGCGGATGCGGCGTGGTGGACCAGATTGAGACACTTGCCATTGAACGTGTGAAGAAACTGTTCGGCGCCGAATTTGCAAACGTACAGCCACACAGCGGAGCACAAGCAAACGCAGCAGTTCTGCTTGCAGTGCTCAATCCCGGCGACACATTCATGGGCCTTGACCTCTCCATGGGTGGCCATCTCAGCCACGGCAGCCACGTAAACACAAGCGGCATACTGTACAAACCGGTAGCATACTCTCTGAACAGAGAGACTGGACGCGTAGACTACGACGAGATGGAACGTCTGGCACACGAGCACAAGCCGAAGCTGATAATCGGTGGCGGTTCTGCCTACTCGCGTGAGTGGGACTATGCCCGCATGCGCAAGATTGCCGATGAGGTGGGCGCACTACTTATGATAGACATGGCACACCCCGCCGGTCTGATTGCAGCCGGACTGCTCGACAACCCTGTGAAATATGCACACATCGTGACAACAACAACACACAAGAGTCTTCGTGGACCGCGCGGTGGCGTGATTCTCATGGGCAAGGACTTTGAAAATCCGTGGGGAAAGACCACACCTAAGGGTCAGATTAAGATGATGAGTCAGCTGCTCAACGCTGCCGTGTTCCCCGGCACACAGGGCGGTCCGTTGGAGCACGTCATAGCAGCAAAAGCTGTTGCTTTCAACGAGGCGCTGCAGCCCGAGTTCAAGGAGTATGCCATGCAGGTAAAGAAGAACGCTGCTGTGCTGGCAGAAGAGCTTGTAAAGCGCGGCTTCTCCATCGTGAGCGGCGGCACGGACAACCACTCTATGCTTGTCGATCTGCGCACCAAATATCCAGAGCTCACTGGTAAGGTGGCAGAAAACGCCCTCGTAGCTGCCGACATCACCTGCAACAAGAACATGGTGCCGTTTGACACACGCAGCGCATTCCAAACCTCTGGCATCAGACTCGGCACTCCTGCCATCACGACACGCGGCGCTAAGGAAGACCTTATGGTGCTCATCGCAGAGCTGATTGAAGAGGTGCTCAACAGCCCCGAGGACGAAAAGGTGATAGCAAGCGTTCGCGAGAGAGTGAACGAGACCATGAGGAGCTACCCTCTCTTCGCATACTAAACAAAAAATCGGAAGGATAGACACGACAACTACAGCGACAGGTTCACATCCATGCATGCCGCGTCTTACCGTCCGTCACACACTATCCCACGAAGGACATGCCACAACAGGTGCTGCCCTTCGTGGGTTTTATTTCCTGACTTATGGTACAGTCTGTTTTAACAGGACTCATTATCGTCGCAGCCATAGCTTATGCTGTTTGGCGCATAGTGAAAGTTTCAAAAAACACGGACAACCGATGCTATGGATGCCCGATAAAGGACGCTTGCGACAAAAAAAGCAAGAAAAACCACACATTGAGTAAAAAAAGTGGTTGTAAATTTGGAAATACAAATAAAAAGTAGTACCTTTGCAACCGCAAATAAGCAATGACCGCCACGGTGCCTTGGATGAGTGGCTTAGTCAACGGTCTGCAAAACCGTCTACGGCGGTTCGAATCCGCCAGGCACCTCATAACGCAATCAACTCTCAGTTGGTTGCGTTTTTTACTTATAAGGGCTGCAAAACTATTTTTTCATAATTATGTAATAAAACCGTAAAGCGTGCGTTTTAAATATAGAGCGATAATTTTAAAGCAAATGCCTATGGATTTTTTTACACAAGAAGACACGAAACCGTCAGAAAAGACCCTTTCTCTGATTCGACAGGTGGCACACACTTTTAGAATAAAGGTGCGTAACAGCAGTTTAGACCTGTACTGCGTGAACTAACGCCAAGTTGTGAAAAAACTTCTACTTACAAACCTTTAATTTAGCATAATAAAGAAAACATGAGTACACTTATTTCGCCTTCGCTTCTGTCTGCCAACTTTCTCGACCTGAGAAAAGACCTGGAGATGATAGACCAAAGCGAAGCAGACTGGCTGCACCTTGATGTTATGGACGGCGTGTTTGTGCCGAACATATCGTTTGGCTTTCCTGTAATAGACGCCGTTGCCAAGGTGTGTCGTAAGCCATTGGACGTACACCTTATGATTGTCCAGCCCGAGCGATACGTCGAGCGCGTAGCTAAGACGGGGGCAATGATGATGAACGTACACTACGAAGCGTGCACCCATCTACACCGCACGATTCAGGAGATACACGCTGCCGGCATGAAAGCAGGCGTGACACTTAACCCTGCGACACCAGTTTCGGTGCTTGAGGACATAATAAACGACGTAGACATGGTGCTCCTCATGAGCGTAAACCCCGGTTTCGGCGGTCAGAAGTTCATCGGCAACACCATAAACAAGGTGCACCGTCTGCGCTCACTAATAGCCGAGAGCGGCAGCAAGGCGCTCATACAGATTGACGGCGGTGTGCAGGCAGAGACCGCTCCCCTACTTGTTGAGGCTGGCGCCGACGTGCTGGTAAGCGGCAGCTACATATTCGGTGCGAAGGATCCGATAGAGACCATACACACTCTGAAAACAACTGGAAACCGCTAACGAAAAATCGGCAATTAGACTCTTAGTGAATCTAATTGCCGATTTCGTGTTTTTACGACGTCCAGTCTCTACACTACCTGTAAGGTAAGATTGTTTTCACGAGCCATACGCCGCATGTTGATTATAGCATAGCGCATGCGTCCGAGAGCGGTGTTTATGCTGACGCTGGTAGTCTCAGCTATTTCTTTAAACGACATCTCTTGATAAAAGCGCATATATACCACCTCACGCTGGGAGGCAGGGAGCTTTGCCATCATGTGACGAATGTCATTCATAATCTGCTCGTTGACAAACCGTCCTTCTATGTTGCCCACCAACATCTCACCACTTCCAATGTTCTGTAGGTTGTTCTCTTCCGGCATTTCGACGGTGCGCTCAGCACTATGGTCACGATACCAATCCATGATGACGTTGTGGGCTATGCGCATGACCCATGCGCTAAACTTTCCTGTAGTGGCATACAAGCCCTGCTGAAGGCGACTTATCACCTTCAGAAATGTTTCCTGGAATATGTCGTCTGCTGTATCGTGGTCGCGAACAATAAATAAAATATATGAGAATATCTTTGTTTGCAAACGACTAAGCAAGAGGTCAAAAGCTCTATTATTGCCCTCAACATACATTATGGCCAACTCCTCGTTGGTCATCTGTTCTAACGTCTTCATTTCTTAACTTCTTTGAATTTAAGTAAATGTATATCGATAGGCAATAATCTTTGTTTATGTTGTTATTGAAATATAATGTGCGGCAAAACACACCGCGTCGTTATGCAAAGGTATGTATTTTTAGTTAAACAACCAAAAATGAGGGGACAAAATTTTCAATAGAGAGGCTATATGAAAAGACGAAAGCGTCAGGACTTGCACTGCTCCCCCACCTCTTCGCTCAAAATGTTGATTTCGCGAAGCTTCTCCAGAAACTGTTTCCGACTCTCAAGATATTCTTTCCATGCCAGACTGTTGAGCTGCTCGTGCAGATCGATGTCGAGTGTCCACTCGCCCAGGCTGTCAAGGCGCTCGACGAGTGTGCCTATCGTCATTTTTGAGAGCGGCAACGCTGGCTGGTATGTAGGCTCAGCATCTTTGCCTTCGGCAGAACTCTCGCTCAGCAGGCCAGCTCTAACAAGACAGAACAACAAATCCTGGGTCACACGTATAGGTATGTTGGTGGCAATTTTAAGGTCCAGCGCCGTGTACGGCTTGCTACCCCGCTCGAAGCGTCGGCAGATATGTGCGAGCAGCACGCTACTAAGCAGAAGGCGGTAGCGGTTGCTCAGTTGCGAGGAATGTGACTTAAACGACAACTCGTCCATGTTTTGGTTTGTGTAGCACAGCTCCACACCAAACAGACAGATGGTCCATGAGATTTGCACCCACAGCATGAACAGCGGCAGGGCAGCAAACGAACCATAGATGGCGTTATACGAAGACAGGAACATCTGGGCATGGATATAAAACAGCTGTAACATCTGCATGCCTACGCCTGCAAGTATGCCTGGCACTATGACTACAGAGAACCGAACTTTCGTGTTGGGCATAAACAGGTAAAGCCCCATAAACACCACGGACATGAGGACATAAGGCAGAATGTCAACAGCGGCCTTCATGACTGGTCCCACCACATAGTAGTCGCCCGCCTGTCCCGCCAACGTGGCAACAACAATGGACACACCGCTTGTGAGCACTATAACGACAGGGACAAGGAACATCATGGTGATGTAGTCGGTAATGGCACGGTAGATGCTGCGCGGATG
Source organism: Prevotella sp. (assembly GCA_022788105.1). Taxonomy (GTDB): domain Bacteria; phylum Bacteroidota; class Bacteroidia; order Bacteroidales; family Bacteroidaceae; genus Prevotella. The sequence continues at coordinate 7,659 of JALEVZ010000116.1, forward strand.
CTTCACCTGCCATATAGAGTTGAAGGTCTTTTCTACATTGGCAGTAAGCATGAGCACCGTGAACAGCATCATAAGCAAACCCACACCGAGAAATATGCCGCTCTTGGTGTGGACCAAATAGGAATTGACAAAGTCGATAATGGTCTCTGCCACCTGTGGCTGGCTTGAGAGAGACTCACGAAACCACACCTCAATATATTTGGAATAACCGAATCCACGCGCAATGGCAAATACCACAGCAAATATAGGCACGATTGCAAGCATGGTGCTATATGTCAACGCGGCAGCCATGTCCATCACGCGTTTGGCTGTGAAGAATTCAACAGACAACAGCAATTTCTTCAAGATGCCGATAAGAACGAACCGCACATAAGTAGTGTCTTCACGTTCTATCTGCCATAAATCGTGCTTGAAAAAGGTGATTAATCGGTTGAATTTCATAGCATAAAAGGTATTGGGCTTATAAAACAATGTATATATTCAGGGGGGCTTGAGATTACAATTAAAAAAAGCAGTGCTCCTATAAGCCGGGTTCCGTTTCCGCTCCATCAAAAGACGGAACAGACGTCTGCCATTTATCTACGACATGAGTCACCCCCTGCCTCAAGCATTCTACCCACCATCGCCACAAAGGTCGGGCGGACAGCCCTCAAACAATGGTTTACGCGAACTTGCAGCCTCCAGATGGCACAGCCCACAAGTCACCTTGTAGCTGGTAGTCTCTTACACCACCTTCTCACCCTTACCTCACATTTGCATGTGGGGCGGTTGTTTTCTTCTGCCATATCCTATTGTCGCCAACAGCTTCTACTTTCGGAAGTGGAGCGTCCTGTGCTGCCCGGACTTTCCTCTTACAACTTGTGCAAGCGGCAGACCGGAGCACTGCTTTGTAATGCAAAATTAATAAATAAAAACGGATTTACCTACTTTTGCATGCAGTTTTATAAAAAAAAGCGCCGATAGAACTAATGCGTATTAGTTCCACCGGCGCGATATTATAGCTTAGCACGTATTGCTAAAAAGCAATGGCTTAGTCTTCGTCTTCTGTCTCTGCCTCGTGTGCAGCAATGAGAGCCTGCTGCACATCATTGGGTACGAGCTCGTAGCTTGCGAACTTGGTCGTGAACGAAGCACGTCCACCAGTGATGCTGCTCAACGAGATGGAGTAGTTGCCAAGCTCTTTGAGAGGAATCTTAGCCTGCAGCTTCTGATAGCCAGCCTCGCTGTCCATACCCATGATAAGCGCGCGACGACCCTGGAGGTCGCTCATCACGTCGCCCATATAGTCGGCAGGTACATACACCTCAAGGTCGTAGATAGGCTCAAGAATCTTCGGACCAGCAGCCTTGAAGGCGTCAGCAAACGCATGACGTGCAGCAAGCATGAACGAAAGCTCGTTGCTGTCAACCGGGTGCATCTTGCCGTCGTAGACAATCACACGTACGTCACGGGCGTAGCTACCTGTAAGCGGACCTTTCTCCATGCGCTCCATAATGCCCTTCAGAATGGCGGGCATGAAGCGTGTGTCGATAGCTCCACCAACAACGGAGTTGATGAACACGAGCTTGCCGCCCCACTCCAGGTTGATTTCTTCGCGACCCTTTATATTCATCTTGACCTCCTGACCATTGAGCTTGTATGTCGTCGGGTCTGGCATGCCTTCTGCATAAGGCTCAACAATGAGGTGTACCTCACCAAACTGTCCTGCACCGCCAGACTGCTTCTTGTGGCGATAGTCTGCTGCAGCGCTCTTAGTGATGGTCTCACGATAAGGAATCTTCGGCTCATCAAACTTAACGGCTATCTTCTCGTTGTTCACCAGACGCCACTTCAATGTACGGAGGTGGAACTCGCCCTGTCCGTGTACGATGGTCTGCTTCAGCTCCTTGCTCTGCTCCACAACCCATGTCGGGTCTTCCTGACGCATTCTGAGCATAGCAGCCATGAGCTTCTCTGTGTCGGCAGAGTTGACAGCCTTAATAGCACGAGAGTATTTAGAGTTAGGATATTTGATAAAGTCGAATTTCCATTCGCAGTCTTTACCATTGAGGGTGTTTCCTGTCTTTACGTCTTTAAGTTTAACGGTACATCCGATATCTCCTGCATTAAGCTGGTCTACGGGTATGCGGTTTGCTCCTGCACATACATAAATCTGTCCTATACGCTCACGTGAGCCACGGTCTGCATTTACGAGGTCGTCGCCAGACTTGATGCTTCCGCTCATCACCTTGAAATAGCTGACCTCACCGATATGCGGCTCGAGACCTGTCTTGAAGAAGTAGACGGACTCAGGTCCGTTGCTGTCGGGCGTAATCTCTTCGCCACGGGTGTTGTGAAGCTTCGGCATCTCGCTTACAAACGGCACCACATTGCCGAGGAACTCCATAAGACGGCGCACGCCCATATCTTTGGCGGCGCACACACAGAACACGGGGAAGATGCTGCGGGTAACAAGGCCCTTGCGTATGCCTTCACGCATTTCGTCTTCTGTAAGGGTCTCCTCCTCGAAGAATTTCTCCATCAATGTCTCGTCATTTTCTGCAGCTGCCTCTACAAGGGTTTTGTGCAGCTCCATAGCCTTGTCCATCTCTTCTGCAGGTATGTCCTCAATAACGGGCATGCCGCCTTCTGCTGGCCAAGAATATTTTTTCATAAGCAGTACGTCAATGATGGCATTGAAGCCGGGTCCGGTCTGCATCGGATATTGAATCTGCACGCATTTTGAACCATAAATGTCGTGCATGGCATTTACTACGTTATCGAAGTCGCACTTCTCAGAGTCAAGCTGGTTGATGAGGAAGATGACGGGCTTCTTGAGTTTTTCTGTGTAACGGAACACGTTCTGCGTTCCTACTTCAGGACCATATTGTCCATTGATAAGAATGACAGCCTGGTCGGTAACGTTGAGTGCGGTGATAGCGCCTCCAACGAAGTCGTCAGAACCCGGGCAGTCAATGATGTTGAGTTTTTTGTTGTTCCACTCTGCATGGAACACTGTTGAGAATACAGAATAGCCGTATTCCTGCTCTACAGGGAAGTAATCGCTGACAGTATTTTTTGCATCAACCGATCCCCTACGTTTGATGACGCCACTGCCATAAAGTAAAGACTCGGCAAGAGTTGTCTTGCCACTACCCGCACTGCCAAGCAGCGCAATGTTTTTGATTTCATTTGTTTGATAAACTCTCATAATCTATCAAAGGTTTAAAGTTAGTAATAGCGGTTAGTCTTACAATGTGTCCTTTGTTGGAGAAACAGGTCTTGTCGCAGCAACGTAAGGTCACATGGTGATTGCTTTGTTAGAAATCCGCCAAAATTAGTCTCTGGTACTGACCATTGGTCTTATTTCGCCGTCTAAGTTAGAAAATTTTGTACAAAAACCAAAAGAAATATCAAAAAAATAACTATTCTTTTAAAACATATTAGTAATTTTGTGATAAAATATCGCATGTATAGGCATTGCACAGACAGGCAAAGCCATAAATAAAGCAATGCCACAATTGGCACTTAACATATTTTCAAGACACGACACCGATGGCAGGACTATACGTTCATATACCGTTTTGCGCAAGCAGATGCATATACTGCGGCTTCTACAGCACCACCATGAAAGATGACGTGCGCCATCGCTATGTCAAAGCGTTGAGTAAGGAATTGAGGCTACGCAAAGGCTTTTTAGACGCGGCAGACACAATAGACACTATATATATAGGAGGTGGCACACCCTCACAACTTGCCCTTCCAGACATACGCGACATGTTCTGCGACATACATGCGACATGCGGCGACAGCCAAATAGAGACAACATTTGAGGCAAACCCCGACGACATAAATGCAGAACTGGTTGACACACTGAAAAGTTGTGGCGTAAACCGCGTGAGCATGGGCGTACAGTCGTTTGACGACAAGCGGCTGCGTTTCCTTTGCCGACGTCACACAGCGGAGCAGGCACGCACGGCTTTTCGTCTCCTGCGCAGCAACGGCTTTGACAACATAAGCATTGACCTTATGTTCGGCTTTCCAAGCCAGACACTCGAACAGTGGGAACGGGACATTGAAAAAGCGCTGGAACTTGAGCCTGACCACATCTCTGCATATAGTCTGATGTACGAAGAAGGAACAAGGCTTCATGCCATGCTGACACGCGGAGAGGTGTGCGAAATAGACGAGGAAACGAGCACAAAGATGTTCAAGCTGTTGGCAGACAAGCTGTCAAAGGCAGGGTACGAGCACTATGAGATAAGCAACTTCGCAAAACCAGGACGTAAGGCTGTACACAACAGCAGCTATTGGAACGACACCCCATATATAGGTATAGGTGCTGCTGCCCACTCCTACAACCGTCGCTCGCGGCAGTGGAATGTCGCAGACGTACATAAATATATCCAAAGCATAGAGGACGGCTGTGTACCTGCGGAAGCAGAGACGATAGACGCCGACACCCATTACGACGACCTCATCACCACTGCCCTACGCACATCGGACGGGTTGGACATGAATCTGTTGGACAGCGCTCACCGCGACTACATGCTCGAGTGTGCGAGGAAATATCTACAAAGCGGACAACTGGAAATAGTCAACGGGCATCTACGCATCGAAGAAAACAGCATCTTTGTCAGTGACATGATAATGAGCGACTTGATGAAGATAGAATAAAGTAAAAAGACAAAGAACACTATGAAAGAACAAGACTTTGAGACATTCTGGCGTAAGAACAGACAAACACTGCTCCAAGCAGATAAAGGTTACCAACAAGCAACCAAGCAATTTAAGACCACCAGTGGAGCAGACATGCTGCTATACGCCATACCCGCCGTTGCTGGACTGACGAGTTTCGACTACATACCATTGGAAAGCGAAATACTGAAATGGGCTGCATGTGCTGGCATCGTCATAGTGTCGTTCGTTATATGCGTATGGATAAAATCGGTTACGACCTCATCTGAAGACATGTACTCCGTTGAACAAAGAGTTAAAGAGGCCGCCAGAAAGGAATGGGAGGCAGAGAACGGACTGTCCTCAACACAGCAAACGAAATAAACAATAAAGACAAGACAAACACACCACATATGGAAATAAAGAAATCAGAATTTGTGACTTCCGCTCCTACTGTGAGCAAGTGTCCATCAGACAGCAAACCAGAATATGCATTCATAGGACGTTCAAACGTCGGCAAGTCAAGCCTCATCAACATGCTATGCCAGCACAAGGGCTTGGCAAAGACCAGTGCTACTCCTGGCAAGACCCTGCTTATAAACCATTTCATAATAAACAACGAGTGGTATCTTGTTGACCTGCCGGGTTACGGATTTGCGAAACGTTCAAAGACGGTACAGCAGAAGCTCACCAACATGATAAGTTCATACATACTCCAGCGCGAACAGCTGGTCAACACATTTGTGCTCATAGACAT
>JALEVZ010000014.1 GCA_022788105.1 Prevotella sp.
CGGAGAGTTCATCGGGAGTGGTGAGGCGGTTGTTCAGAACGAAGCGTACCATAGCTCCGCGGCACGCCTTCGCCCATACAGCCTGCATCTTCAGTCTGCCGTCTTTCTGTCGCACATAGAAGAGAGGCTGTACGACCGTCACTTCCTTACATACCCTCTTCCAGTCGAATAGATGCTCATATTCCTCTGTGGAGAGATGCAGGAGGATGCCGTCGTCAGCCCGCACGCAGTCTATTAGCACATCTGTCAGCCGGTCTTTCCAGAACTGATTTATGGGCTTGTCGTTTGTTGCTTCGAGCGTGACGCAATGCTCCATACGATAAGGCACAATGCTGTCCATTGGGCGGAGCAGACCATATAGGAAGCACGTTATCCAGAGATGTTTTTGGGCGTATTCCAATGCCTCGTCGCTCAAGGTGCCGGCACGCAGATGCTTGTATGCCTGACCGTTGTAGGCAAGCAGGGCTGGCATCTTCTCGGCTGCCATAAAGTTCTGATAGCGTCTCCAGTTCTCAGTCGCTATCTTCTGGCTGCAATCCAGCTGCCGAGCCAAATCCTCAACGTCCATCCTTGCCATTTCTGCAGCCAGAGTGTCGGCTACGTTCTGGAAGAGTGGGGTGGAGAGCGGCTTTCTGTCCGTCTTGTCGAACATTATCTTGGCGTTTGCTAATAATATCTGCATGTTGTATTCTTATGCTCTTCGTTTAAAATCAGTCGGTTTTTTCTTTTTCTGCCGATCAGTCGATATCAATCAGTTGAAAGTGCTTGTTGAAGGTCAGGTCAATTCCGTTCGTCAGTTCCACTTCGTATTCCTTCTTGTTCAACTCAATCTTTCTCACAGCTTCTCCTCTATAATTCTCCTTCAAGTAGTTCTTGATGGGTTGCGGAATCAGTTGGCTGGGCACGATGCCTTGCTTGCAGTCAATCTCAGTAAGGTTGCCTTTCTTGTCGAACTCCAGCTTCGTGCCATTCCGCAGAACAACGTCATAGCTTCTGCTGACAACGCCAGACTCAATCGTAGCAAGCATCACCTTCTGACCCTTGAAGTGTTTGCTAAGCAAGGTCTGAGCCTTGGCAGGAAGTTCATTAACATTGATAGGTTTGTCGTTGCCCGCATTTGCTACGATATTGAATGACATCATGCAACAAATGGCAATCATCAAAATTCTCATAATTCTTTTCATAAGCTACAAATTAAAAATTTATAAATACCATACATTCAATTAGACGCAAATCGTTCGCGAAAGTTTATTACAAACATCCTTTTTCTTTCTGTTCTTCCTTTTTATTCACAATCTGCGTGATGCGCCTGATGCTTCTGTTACGTTGGTTGATGATGAGCGGCACACGTTCTACTACCACCATAGAAGTGTCGAGCCCCAACGCCTTAGGCTCGTCGATGCCTATCTTGCTGATAAGAGCGTAGAAACTCATCAACAAGTTCTGCTGACGGTTGTCTGAACTCTCCGGGTAGTATACACGGTGGATGATGATGAAACGGAAATCGCCAGTTATTCCGTTCTTACGAAGCGAAGGATAGGTGCTTTTTAAATCTACCTTCTTGCTTGCCACAAGGTCTTCCACCACTTGTCGCAGATAAAGACTCACACGAGGCTCAATGCGGAAACCTATGTGCATCGTCACACTATAGAGAGTGTCTGGCACCAGAGTTTTGCAGCTGTACTCCAGCGTGTCTGGAGTATCTACAAACTCCATATTTATAAACCAGTAATGATCGGCACGCTTGGGCTGCTTGTTGATGATGGAATAGAGCAGTTTGTCGTCTACGGCGCCTTCCTTGTCGGCATGGTTTACATAGACAAGATTGGAGGCGTACTTGGGGATGCTCTCGTCGGCTTTGATGTCGGAGATAATCTGATAATAGTCATCCAGCGGTTTGGTGCAGACATAATGGCGTCGTATCTTCATGGCTCTAACCCATACATACATCATCAGGAACAGGATTCCGCCAATGAGCATCGTACACCATCCTCCAGCGAGAAACTTTGACAGGTTGGCTGCCAGAAAGATGGCTTCGATGGTGCAGTATGCGCCCATAAACAATATCGTGAGGACTCGTGCCACGCCCTTGCTGTGCAGGTAGAAACCGAGCAGCAGGGTGGTCATCAGCATGGTGACGGTGATGGCGAGTCCGTACGCAGCCTCCATGTGCGAGGAGTCGCGAAAGAGCAGTATGATGAGAACCACGCCGATGTACATGGCAAGGTTGATCATCGGGATATAGAGTTGTCCTTTTACATGAGTAGGATGCTTTATACGCATACGCGGCCAGAAGTGCAGGTTCATGGCTTCGTTCAATATAGAGAAGGTGCCGCTGATA
>JALEVZ010000030.1 GCA_022788105.1 Prevotella sp.
CTGTCTACCAACCTCGTAGTGGCAGACAAGAGTCGAACCTCCAAGACGATATGTCTGGCAGTGTCACCATCGCTGAAGGCATACGGCATAGGCGGACGAGCACGTCTTTTTGAAGTGGAACAACGCATGCGTGACGAGAATCATAAACGCTGGTGCCGCACATGGACACATCGTTTCAGCGGGAAATCATTCGACGCAGAAGAACTCGCAGCACACGCCGACTGGGAGATAGACTACATTGTCGCGCCACCAAGAATGAGCTATTACATCGAATACAGCACACGAGTATATAAAACCTATCTGAAATATGTCGCGCCAGAAGACATACATGTCTACAGCATTGACGAAGTGTTCATGGACGTGACGCCATATCTTGACACATACGGCATGACTGCCCACCAACTGGCTATCACCATAATACGTGACGTGCTGCAGACCACAGGTATAACGGCAACGGCAGGCATCGGCACAAACATGTATCTTGCAAAGATAGCCATGGACATCGTGGCGAAACACATGCCCGCCGACAGCGATGGGGTGCGCATAGCAGAACTCGACGAGATGGCGTATCGACGCAAACTGTGGGACCACCGCCCGCTGACAGACTTCTGGCGCATAGGTAAAGGCATTGCCAACAAACTGGCTCTGCACGGAATGTTTACTATGGGCGACATTGCACTACAGTCCGTAAGAGGCGAAGAACGTATGTACCAGTTGTTCGGTGTAAACGCAGAACTAATAATAGACCACGCCTGGGGATGGGAACCATGCACCATCGACTACATAAAGGCGTACAGACCCGAAGCGTCATCGTTTTCAAGCGGACAGGTGCTGCACAGCCCGTACGAGTTTGACAAAGCGCGTGTAGTGATTTACGAAATGGCAGACGCAGCGGCAATGAAGCTTTTCGCCTACCACATGACCACAGACCAGATAACGCTCGACATCGGTTACGACACCGAGAGCCTCACACCACACGACGGACACACGCCCTACAACGGCGAAACATACACCGACAGGTATGGACGGACCGCGCCGCGCCCTGCACATGGAAGCGTACGCCTGCCCCATCCCACGTCTTCTGCCATGCTCATAACCGAAGCTGTGCTCAAGCTGTTTGACCGCATAGTAGACAAGGCGCTTCTCATCAGACGCCTCAACATCACCACGTGCAACGTGACAGACGAGCGCCAAACTGCTACCGGCAAACGCAACGAGCCTATACAACTGGACCTGTTTGCCGACAACGAGAAGAAAGAGGCTATGGACAAAAAGCAGAAAGACACGCTCGACAAAGAGAGACGCATGCAGAAGACACTATTGGACATAAAAAAACGCTTTGGTAAAAACTCAATATTAAGAGGCATAAGCTACTGTGAGGGAGCGACAGCCCGTGAACGAAACAAACAGATAGGAGGACACAAGGCATGACCAATAAATATGACGACATAATAGACCTACCCCACCACGTGTCGACAACACATCCACAGATGTCGATGCACGCACGGGCAGCACAGTTTGCGCCCTTCGCCGCACTGTCTGGCCACCATGCTGCTATTGCACAGACAGAACGCGTCGTGGAAGAAGAAAACGTACAGCAAACAACAACCGACAGCGATATGTTTGATTTTGCAGACCAGGAGCAATAGCGCTACGTTATTACCAAAACAAAAAACAATACTTCCAAAGGCCATAAAACAAAAAAGGTCTTGCCAGCGTTTTACACGCGGCAAGACCCTATCTAAGCACCCACATACATGGGTGTTACACTAAATCGTTGCGTAGGTTTCTTACTTCTTGAAGAAATCTTTTACAGCCTCGTTGGGAACCATGCGCTCGTCGAAGACGTAAGCACCGGTCTTGGGGCTCTTGACCATCTTAATAACCTTAGTATATGCGCGACCATCCGTAGAACCTTCGTGGAGGGTAGCGACCGCTTTTTTTGCCATAGTATGTTATTATTTTATCTCCTTATGAAGAGTCATCTTCTTAAGGATAGGGTTATATTTCTTAAGTTCCATGCGCTCCGGAGTGTTCTTGCGATTCTTGGTAGTCACGTAGCGACTTGTACCGGGCAGACCGCTTTCCTTCATCTCCGTGCATTCTAGGATAACCTGTACTCTGTTACCTTTTGCTTTCTTAGATGCCATCGTTATTACTCTCCTATTACTTTAATGTCCTTCCAGTCTACATAGCCATTTGACACTGCTGACTTAAGAGCGGCGTCAAGACCTACCTTGTTGATAAGGCGCAGACCTGCTGCACTGATTTTGAGGCGAATCCAGCAGTCCTCTTCTACATAGAAGAATTTCTTGCTGAACAAGTTCACATCGAAGCTACGCTTTGTGCGATGCTTTGAATGAGAAACATTGTTTCCAATCTGGGCTTTTTTACCAGTAATCTGACAAATTTTCGACATTTCTATCTAAATTTTTTGTTTTCTTTTTAATACTTACTCCAAACAGAATGCAAAATTAGTATTTTTTTTCTTTACTACAAAAAAAGAATGTTGCCATCTGCTATTTTTAAGTTTTTTTTTCTTTTCGCACGCCCTTTTCTCTCAAAAACGCACAATCAACGACTTACAAGCGTTTTACATGATGCCGTCTTCGCGCAATTTCAGTTGCCACTTCCATGCGGAGCGTAACACGTCTTCGAGCGGAGTGTCTGCCTTCCAGCCAAGCACCTTGTTTGCCTTGTCCACGTTGCCCCACACCTTTTCGATGTCGCCTTCACGACGTGGAGCATATGTCCAGTTCACTTTCACACCAGTAGCCTTCTCAAAGCCTTCCACCACTTCAAGTGTAGACACTCCGTTGCCAGTACCGATGTTAAACACCTCCACAGCCTCTGTGTCTTCGTCGAGCACACGCTGCATAGCCTTTACATGTGCTTTGGCAAGATCGACCACATAAATATAGTCGCGTATGCATGTGCCATCAGGAGTGTCGTAGTCGTTGCCGAATATCTTCAGTTCCTTACGCACACCGATAGCGGTCTGTGTAACGAAGGGGATGAGGTTCATCGGCACACCATTGGGCAATTCACCGATGAGAGCAGAGGGGTGAGCGCCTATCGGATTGAAATATCGCAGTATGACAGCCTTGACGTTTGCGCCACTATGGATGTAGTCGTGTATGATTTCCTCGTTTATCTGTTTGGTGTTGCCATAAGGCGAAAGTGCCTTCTGTATAGGAGCCTCCTCTGTAACAGGAAGATTCTCTTTGGTTGGCTGTCCGTAGACGGTGCAGCTTGACGAGAATATGATGCCCTTCACGTCATACTTCGGCATGCACTCCAGCAGATTTACCAGCGACACGATGTTGTTGCGATAGTAGAGCAACGGTTTCTCCACACTCTCACCAACAGCCTTTGAAGCAGCAAAATGGATGATGCCACTTATTGACGGGTACTTCTTGAACACATTCTCCGTAGCCTCCGCGTCGCGCAAGTCCACCTGCTCGAAAGCAGGACGTACGCCGGTAATCTGCTCTATGCCGTCAAGCACCTCAACCTTTGAGTTTGACAGATTGTCAACAATTACAACATCATAACCTGCCTGAATGAGTTCTACTGATGTGTGAGAACCGATAAATCCGGTTCCGCCTGTTACAAGGATTGTCTGTTTCATAATTGATATTTATATGTTTTTACGTTTATTATCCTGTCCATATTCCATTGACATGTTATCAGTTCAGTCCGAGCACGGCTTTCAGTCCGACGTCTACACCGCTGAATCCCATAAAGGCAAGAGACAACAGTCCGGCAGTCACCAGCACCACTGCCACGCCCTTCATAGCCTTCGGCACAGACACAAGAGAGAGCTGTTCGCGCAGTCCGGCAAAGACTACCAACGCCAAAGCAAATCCCAAAGCCGTCGCAACGGAATAGACTATGCTTTCAATCAGCGAAAAATCTTTCTGTATAACGAGTATTGCCACACCGAGCACAGCACAGTTGGTCGTGATGAGTGGCAAGAATATGCCCAACGACTGATATAGCACGGGCGACACTTTCTTCAACACAATCTCCACCATCTGCACCAAAGCAGCGATGACTAACACAAAGGTTATGGTCTGTAGATACTGCAACGACAGCGGGTCGAGCACATATTTCTGCACGAGAAAGGTCACTGTGGTAGAGATGGTCAGCACAAAAGCCACGGCCATGCCCATGCCCAATGCTGTGTCTATCTTCTTCGACACGCCGAGAAACGGGCAGATGCCGAGAAACTGGGAAAGGACTATATTGTTGACAAATATTGCCGAGACAAATATAAGAAGGTATTCCATATTATTGATTTATGACATTACACTTTTACTTAACTTCTATTTCGCAGCCCTTCTGACACTCCATCATCAAAAGGAACGAACTGCCAAGATGTCTACTCCGCCTTGCGCACCTTATTTATAATAGCTATAAGATAGCCAAGAGTGATAAAGGCTCCAGGAGGAAGGATGAACACCAGCATACCCATGGTTTCTGGAAGCAGATGTAAACCGAACACCATGCCTGCGCCGAGCACCTCACGAGCCATGCCGAGCAAAGTAAGTCCCAACGTAAAACCAAGGCCTATACCTACGCCGTCGAGCAGACTCTCAAACGGAGTGTGTTTGCAGGCAAATGCCTCTGCACGTCCCAAGATGACACAATTGACCACGATGAGCGGTATGTAAAGTCCTAACGACGCGTTGACAGACGGCAGCCAGGCTGCGAGCATCATCTGCAAAATGGTAACAAACGATGCGATGACCACCACAAACACTGGTATGCGCACCTTGTCTGGCGTGAGATTCTTTATCAGCGACACCGCCACGTTGGCACAAACAAGCACAAACATTGTGGCAAGCCCCATTAGCAGACCGTTCTGCGCAGATGTTGTGGTGGCAAGTGTAGGACACATGCCGAGCAGCAACACAAATGTGGGGTTTTCCCTTACAATGCCGTTTGTTATTATTTTCAGTTTGTTCATTTTTCTCAACTTTGTATTCTGTTACTTATTTGAACGCTCTTTATCAGACGATTTGCCATCTGTCTTGACCGCCTTTTCTTTAGGGTTAACATCTGTCGCGCCATCAGCCTTAGGACTCGCACCTGTCGATCCATCAGCTTTGGGGCTCGCACCTGTTGCACCATCAGCCTTAGAGCTTGCGCCCGTTGCACCATCACTTTCGTTAATATAAGCATCGAATGCGCGGTTTACAGCCTTAAGGAAAGCCCTTGACGTTATGGTCGAGGCGGTTATTGCGTCGACATCGCCATTGTCTTTATTTACTTTCAGTGGAGCATCAGAACTCATACGGCGCCCTACGATGCAACCTTTTCCTGACTTCTGAAACCATGTGTCAGCCTTTTGACCAAGTCCGGGAGTCTCCGCCGACTCCAACACACGATAGCCAAGTATTACGTTGTCGCGATTAAAACCGACAAGCACCTTCATCTCACCACCGAAAGCCATCACTGTGCTCTCTACAGCCTTGCCGAGTTCATTGCCTCCATTATCTTTCACCGTGTAAACGACATAGGTAGACTTCTTTCCATCGTAGTCTTTTGTAATAGAGTCTGGGGCAGCCACGGTTATGTCATCACAGCCCATCACAGCCTTTATACCGTCAGCAAGAGTCTTCTGTGCCTGCAAGCTTATCGGGCCTTCTGTGACATGATTGACCCACGCCAACAGTCCTGCAGCTACCGCAGCGACGACCGTCAGCACGACCACCATATTTAAAAGCGAAGATTCGAGTTTTTTCATCTTTCTGTTTCTTTTGTGCATTGTACCTTACTCCCTACTTCGCTGCAAAGCGTCGGGGCTTCATATACATATTTATAAGTGGGGTGAAAGCGTTCATTATAAGTATGGCAAACGACATGCCTTCGGGGTAGGCGCCCCAGTTTCTTATGACAATAGTCAACAGTCCGATAGCAACGCCATAGACAAGCTGACCACGATGGGTCATGGGCGAGGTGACATAGTCAGTAGCCATGAATATGGCGCCAAGCAAAAGACCGCCGCTCAACACCACTCCCACTGGCGACGGGTAAGCAGGATTGCACAGATGTAGCACACCTGACACAGCAAACACCGTGGCAACAATGCTCACTGGTATATGCCAAGTGATGATGCGACGCCAGAGCATGTAGACAAAACCTACGAGCAGAGCCAATGCGCACACTTCGCCGAGAGCGCCAGCGCCGTCGCCAAGACTATTGTTGCCAAGTAGCAGCGACATGGAGTCAGGCACTTGCTCAAGCACAGAGGGGTCATTGCTCTTTATGGCCCACTTCACAAGGCTAAGCGGAGTGGCTGCCGTGGTGGCGTCAGTGTATTTGAAAAGCTGTCCTGGAACAGGCCATGAGGTCATCTGGGCAGGGAAAGAGACCAACAGAAAGCACCTTCCCACAAGAGCCGGATTGAACGGATTGCATCCCAATCCGCCAAACGTCATCTTACCGATGCCTATAGCTACCAATGCGCCAATGATGACAATCCACACCGGAATGTTAGAGGGGAGATTGAAAGCCAACAGCAATCCTGTCACCACTGCCGACATGTCGCGCACCGTGTTTCGCGGTGTCTTCATAATAAACCGACATATTGCCCATTCAAAGAGCACACATGACAGCACGCTTGTCAAGCAGACCACTGCCGCACCGATACCAAAATAGAGGAACGACACCAACAAAGCAGGAAGGAGTGCTATTATGACTCCGCACATATTACTTTCCACACTACCATCAGCATGGATGTGCGGAGAAAGTGACACTATGAGTTTTGACATAGTATTTATCGCTATTTATATTGTTCAAGTTTTACAATTATCATTTCTTCTGGCTGCGACCTTTTATTATACCCATGACCGTAGACTTGCCTTTACGTATATTATCAAGGAGCGCACGATGTGACGGACAGGTGTACTGACACGAGCCACACTCTATACATGTTATAATGTCTTCATGCTCTGCCCTATCCCACTCACCAAGACGCGACAACGTGGCAAGCAGATAAGGCTCGAGACCCATCGGGCAAACCTCCACGCACTTGGCACATCTCACACATGGCAGTTCCTCTGCACGGCGAGCGTCGTTGCCTGACAGCACCGTAACACAGTTTGTGCCCTTAACCACTGGCACATCGGTGCTCACAAGAGCTTTACCCATCATCGGACCGCCAGACAAAAGTTTGTTGTCGCCATCGGGAAGTCCGCCACACGCCTCTATAAGCTGAAAGACAGGCGTTCCCATACGCACCAAGAAGTTGGCGGGAGCAGACATCTCTTTTCCAGTGACAGTCACATAACGCTCTATCAGAGGTTTATGTTTCATGACAGCTTGATATACTGCAAACGACGTCGCAACGTTCTGCACCACAGCACCGACATTTGCCGGTATGGCGGGCGGATTAGGCACTTGACGGTGCAAGACGGCATCGACGAGCTGCTTCTCACCACCCTGCGGGTAGCGCTGCTTCAACGGGACAATGCTTATACCCGCCTCGTCGGCAGTTTTTTCCTGCAGCAGACGAATCGCTTCAGGCTTGTTATCTTCTATGCCGATATATCCTCGCTCTACACCAACAGCCTTCATCAACAGTTTAAGACCAACGACAATCTCGTCAGCATGTTCAAGCATGAGGCGGTAGTCGGAGGTGATATAGGGTTCGCACTCTACTCCATTCAGAATGACGCACTCCACTTTCGCTCCGGGTGGAGGCATGAGTTTTATGAAAGAAGGAAAGCCTGCGCCACCCA
Source organism: Prevotella sp. (assembly GCA_022788105.1). Classification (GTDB taxonomy): domain Bacteria; phylum Bacteroidota; class Bacteroidia; order Bacteroidales; family Bacteroidaceae; genus Prevotella. The sequence goes on from JALEVZ010000030.1 coordinate 7,749, forward strand.
TACCCGTAATGCCAGCAACCTTTATGCGCTCGATTATTTCTTCTGATGTAAGCTCAGGATGTGCGTCAAGGGTCTCTATCTTGTCCGAACGGTCTATCTGCGGCAGCCACTCGTCACCTTCTACGTTTACGATGACTGCCGGACGACGATAACCACTTGCGTCGTAGACGCTGTCTATCTTCACGACCGTACCCGACACAGACGAATGAACTGGCGCCGACACGAAGCCGCCAGCCTCAGCAAGCAGCGTACCAACACACACATGGTCGCCTTTCTTTACCACAGGTTTTGCAGGCGCTCCTATATGTTGGGACAGCGGAAAGACCGCCGTCTTTGGGAGGGCAGCAGCCACACATGCGATGTCTGCCGTCAGTTTATTGTCGGAAGGATGGACTCCTCCTATCTTAAATGTACTTAATTTCATACTTCAGCCTTTTCTTTTTCTGTTTGTCCTGCGTTTGTCTTTTCAGCACTGGCATCCTTTGCCGACACGATTAAAGGGAAACCCTGAGTCATAATGGCGTTTCGCGGACACACTTTCACACATTTACGACAAGACCGACACTTCTCATAGTCTATATGGGCAAGATTGTTAACAATCTCTATTGCGCCAAACGGACACTCCTTCGCACACTTGCCACATCCTATACATGACGTGCCGCACTCCTTCATGGCAACAGGACCACGGCTGACATTGTTGCAGCTCACATACACCCGTCGGTTCTTTGCCGACACTGGCGTCAGTGCTATAACATGTCTTGGACAAGCCTTCACACAAGCGCCGCATGCCGTACACAACGCAGGGTCGACTTCTGCCACATGTGTTTCTTCGTTAATCTTTATGCCTCCAAAGCTGCATGCAGCCACACAGTCTCCACAACCGAGACATCCGTTGCCACATTTGTCATCTGCCACGCCACAGGCATTACGTGCCGCACAGGTCTCCAAGCCGTCGTATGTCACAGACTGAGACAGTCCGCAGCCCGAACATTTCACGACAGCCTTCATAGGAGCAGATGCTCCTCCCGTCATACCAAGCACGTCAAATATTTTACTCATCGCCTCCGCGCTTGCCACAGGACACGCAAGCGGAGTGCGTTCTTCGCTGTCAGCATTTTTTACCAGCGCTTCCGCCATAGCTTGACAGCCAGCCAAGCCACAACCGCCACAATTAGCTTTAGGCAAAAGTTCATAAATCTCACCAACACGAGCATCGCTTTTAACGGCAAACTTCCTTGAACAGAAATACAATACTGCCGCCGAAACCAGCGCTATTCCTCCCAGTGTCAGCACCGAGACAAAGATATATTCCATTGTTTTCTTGTTATTTTCTTTTTTACTATTCTATTGACACAACCGCCACGTTGAATTTTTGCTCATACTTGCCACGTAAAAGATACAGCGACAAATAATAAACAGCAACAGACAAAAGGCCTGCGCACGAGACCACTACGTCAGAACCGGTAAGCAGATAAGCCACAGCACAGCACGCTAAAAAGACAAGCAGTGGCACACCATAGCCCAACCATACAGAACGCATACCATCATTGGAAGCCAATGCCACACGTACCGTCTGCCCCACCTCAACCTGCAGTCCATCAGAAACCGCAGCCGTGACAACCATCGGACGACACTCTGACGTTGCACACGAGGTAGAAAGCTGGCATGAAGAACACCCTGAGCGACGCACTATTGCCACCTCCACGCTGTTCCCCATCACGCGCACGACTTTCCCATCGTATTGATTCTCATTGCACATTGATTGTACTTTACACTTAATAAATATACGCACACGAGTCATTCCACAATCAGACATCCATGCACCTAAAAAGCCAACATGCACCCAAAAGAATATATAGCCGTGCACGTTTTTTGATGTTGCAAAAGTAACATTATAATTTTATTCTTACAAGAATATGGGGACTTTTTCCTACAGCCAGACCAACAAAAGCCAAACCATCGTTACACATTTTATAAATAATGTATATATGCCCTTACTACTGACGTAATTCTCGCAAAACACCGAAAAACAGACATTTATCTAAGGTAATGGGGCAAAAAGTAAGGGAAAAATTTCATTATAAATGGAAAAACTCGTATCTTTGCACTTCAAAAAGAAAAAATTTAAAAACAAAAAGTAAAATTACATTCAAATGACTAAGGCTGATATAATTAACACAATAGCCATGAACACTGGCCTCCAGAAAAAAGATGTGGCTGTTGTAGTTGAAAGTTTTATGGAAACCATCAAGAATAGTCTTCTTGAAAACAAAGAGAATGTATATCTGAGAGGTTTCGGAAGTTTTGTTATAAAGCACAGAGCAGCTAAGACCGCAAGAAACATTCTGCAGAAGACAACAATGATTATCGACGCACACGACCTGCCCAGCTTCAAGCCGGCAAAGTGCTTCGTTGATCAAATGAAAGAAAATTGATTTCAGTGAATCAGGTTTCACGGGAACAAAACATACAAAACACATAATAAACATTTTAACAAAATTACAGCTATGCCAAACGGAAAGAAAAAAAAGGGACACAAGATGGCTACCCACAAGCGTAAGAAAAGATTAAGAAAGAACAGACACAAGAGCAAGTAAATTCCTCTTTAGGAATGGCATTGCTTCGTGAGAAGTTCTGTAATGGGGCGCGTCAATGTATCCACTGAGGGTCCTTTGACACGCCCATTTTATTTGTCTGACACCGCCATACTACATAAACAGTCAGACAAACCATCATCATCAAGAACAATAAAAGAAAAAGAGAAATGACAAGCGAAGTCGTTATAGACGTTCAACAGAAAGACGTGTCCATAGCTCTTCTCGAAGACAAGCGACTGGTGGAATACCAGTGCGAGCCGCGGGCAGTATCTTACTCTGTTGGAAACATTTACATCGCAAAGGTGAAGAAGCTCATGCCGGGTCTCAACGCATGCTTTGTAGATGTAGGATACGAGCGTGACGCTTTTCTCCATTATCTTGACTTAGGAAATCAGTTCAACTCGTTTGAGAAATATCTGAAACAGGTTGAAAGTGACAGAAAGAAACTATACCCGTTCGCCAAAGCGACAAGGCTGCCCGACCTCAAAAAGGACGGGAGTGTGCAAAACACGCTCAAGGTAGGACAGGAAGTGTTGGTGCAAATAGTCAAAGAGCCCATCTCCACCAAAGGACCACGCCTCACTGGCGAGATAAGTTTTGCCGGACGTTATCTTGTACTCATGCCATTTGGCGACAAGGTATCGGTGTCGAGCAAGATAAAGAGCAGTGAAGAAAGGGCACGACTGAAACAGCTCATCAACAGCATAAGGCCCAAAAATTGCGGAGTCATTGTGCGCACCGTCGCAGAAGGAAAGCGAGTGGCAGAACTTGACGCCGAGATGAAGATTCTCAACAAACGTTGGGAAGAGGCCTTGACAAAAGTGCAGAAGACACAACAACGCCCCCAACTCATATTCGAAGAGACTGGACGTGCCGTTGCCTTGATAAGAGACTTGTTCAACCCCACATATGAAAACATATATGTTAACGACGAGTCCATCTTCAACGAAGTGAAACACTATGTTGCAATGATTGCGCCCGACAAGGCCGACATTGTAAAACTCTACACAGGCAAGGTACCCATCTTCGACAATTTCAATGTCACAAAACAAATAAAGTCAAGCTTTGGAAAAACTGTCAACTACAAACACGGAGCCTACCTTATTATAGAACACACGGAAGCACTCCACGTTGTAGACGTGAACAGCGGCAACCGCTCACATTCAGACAACGGTCAGGAAGCCAACGCGCTGGATGTTAACCTTGGAGCCGCAGACGAGTTGGCACGCCAGTTGCGCCTGCGCGACATGGGTGGAATCATCGTTGTCGACTTTATAGACATGAACCTGGCAGAAGACCGCCAGATGTTGTACGAGCGCATGTGCAAGAACATGCAGAAAGACCGCGCACGCCACAACATATTGCCGTTGAGCAAGTTCGGCCTTATGCAGATTACGCGCCAACGCGTACGTCCTGCAATGGATGTGAATGTAGACGAAGCCTGCCCCACATGCTTCGGCACGGGAAAGATAAAGTCAAGCATTCTGTTCACCGAACAGCTTGAGAGCAAGATAGACCAGCTCGTAAACAAGATTGGAATAAAGACATTCTACCTTTATGTCCATCCCTACGTTGCTGCCTTCATCAATAAAGGCCCGTTCTCCCTCAAGCTGAAGTGGAAATTCAAATATGGCTTTGGCGTACACGTTCTGTCTTCACAGAAACTGTCATTCTTGCAGTATGAGTTCTACGACAGCAAGAAACAGTTTATCGACATGAAAGAAGAGATAGAAACAAAATAAGTTTCTGCATCTTAGCCGACATAAAGGAGAAAACAACAAGATGAGGCTTTGCCTGCCGAATAGCGGGCAAAGCCTCATTTTATTTTAATGAGTTGACAAAATGAAAGGGCCTTTTTGAGCTTGCCACTACGCCCTAATGACGAGGTCAAAGGGGCCTAATGGCGTCGCCAAAGGGCCGTAATGGGAAAACCACCATTCTTTTAACACACGTTAAGAATTGACGTTAGCTTTTGCAACGAAATCTTAGCAAAGTGTCACAAAAAGCGAAGGGGAAGCAGCATTATGCAAAATGCGCTTCCCCTTTGATTTTGATGATAAGTCCTCACTTACCAGTATTATTGTTTAGCAAGTGTCTCACTTAGCTGTTTCTTTACTTGCCGACAACATCATGCAGGAAATACTCATGCACCCGTGTGTCGTCACAGAGTTCAGGATGGAAGGCGGTCACAAGCTGACGACCCTGTCGCGCAGCGACAATACGACCGTCAACCACAGCCAAAGCCTTAGCGTCGCCATGCACTTGCTCTATATACGGAGCACGGATGAAAGTCATTGGCACCTTTCCGATGCCCTCCATCTCTGCCTCAGTAAAAAAGCTTCCAAGCTGACGGCCATAGGCGTTGCGACAAACTTCAATATCCATTGTAGAGATTCGAGCAAAGTCTTCGCCTCTCACTTTTTTCGCCAATTGGATAAGTCCGGCACAAGTGCCGAACACTGCCCCACCGCCATTGATGTAATCGCGGACGGGTTCAAGCAATCCGAGGTCTTTCAGAAGTCGCAACTGAGTGGTGCTCTCGCCTCCAGGAATCACGAGACCGTCTTTCTCCTGCTCCCAGTCTGCGAGTTGTCGCACCTCGAAACACTCTGCACCAAGCCTCTCAAGCATCTGTTCGTGCTCGATAAACGCTCCCTGCAGGGCCAATACTGCAATTCTCATAGCCTCGACAGATTACTTGCCTCTCTCGGCCATCAGCAGTTCTACCTCCTGTTCGTTGATGCCAACCATTGCCTCGCCCAGGTCTTCTGAAAGTTCTGCAAGCATCTTGGCATCCTTGTAGTTGGTCACAGCCTTAACGATGGCCACGGCACGCTTCACGGGGTCGCCGCTCTTGAATATGCCAGAGCCTACGAACACGCCCTCTGCGCCAAGCTGCATCATAAGCGCTGCGTCGGCAGGTGTTGCCACACCGCCTGCAGCGAAGTTCACTACAGGGAGTTTGCCGTTCTCATGCACATACTTCACAAGCTCGTAAGGAACCTGCAACTGCTTTGCTGCCTCAAACAGTTCGTCCTCTGCCATAGAGGTCAGACGGCGAATCTCGCTCTGCATCATACGCATGTGACGCACTGCCTGCACCACATCGCCAGTTCCAGGCTCACCCTTTGTACGAATCATTGTCGCACCCTCCGCAATTCTGCGAAGAGCCTCGCCCAGATTCTTTGCACCGCACACAAACGGCACATCAAACTTTGTCTTGTCAATGTGGTAGACATCATCTGCCGGAGAGAGTACCTCGCTCTCGTCGATATAGTCTATGCTCAATGCCTGCAGAATCTGTGCCTCTGCAAAATGACCGATACGACATTTTGCCATGACAGGGATGGTCACAGCCTCCTGTATGCCCTTTATCATCTTCGGGTCGCTCATACGTGACACACCACCAGCAGCACGAATGTCTGCGGGGATACGCTCAAGCGCCATGACAGCACATGCACCAGCTGCCTCGGCTATACGTGCCTGCTCCGGCGTTGTAACATCCATAATAACTCCGCCCTTCAGCATCTGTGCCAGGTTGCGGTTAAGAATTTGTCTTTCCTTGTTCATATTTTCGTTGTTTAATATTTTCTTTCCTGTCACCTTTTCTGGCGACGATATTCGCTTGGCGTAAGCCCCGTCATCTTCTTGAAAAACTTTGCGAAATGAGCCTGCGAGCCGAAGCCGACAGAATAGGCTATCTCCTGCACCGTCTTTGTAGACGACAGCAGCATGGACTCAATCTCCGAGACAAGATATTCATCGATTATCGTCTTCGGGGCTTTTCCTGCAATGCGTTTGGTCACCTGTGCCAAGTATGTGCTACTGACATTCAACAGGTCGGCATAGAAACGTACGTCATTGTGAGAAGTGAAGTGAGCGGAAATCTCGTTCACAAACTCATTGAACAGCTCGCTACCACGCCCCGCCAAAGCCACATCCTTAGCGTGAACATTGCTCATGTACGTGTACGCACTGGCAACAGCGTCTTCCAGGCTCTGCCCCTTCGACATATAACCACCGATGGCAGCCGACAAGTTGCCGCTCCTGCCATGTCTGTTGCCCTGCAGCGTGTCGCCGCACATGTTTGACAAGAAGCTCGGCTCGCTGTCTGAGGCAACAACCAGCACATCAGTGTTAGGACCAGCCATCATGTTGCCGCAGTGCATCAACACGCTGTGACAGCCGAGTTGCTGCAACTCCCCAGCCGCCTCTACCACGCCTGCCGAACCGACAATGCGATGACCGAGGATGCGTTCCGCGTCACTTTTCTTGAGCGTCAGGAGCGACACCAACGGCAATAGACAACGCCTCATCACCCTTATAAGGTCAGGAGACATAAGTATGTCGCCATTGCTTGACACGGCAACGGGGTCGTAGATGACCACCTCTGGACGATAGCGTTCCAGTACACTCGACACTGCCTGCATCACGTCCGCACGCCTTATCATACCGATTTTCACGATACGCGGCTGCACGTCGTTGATTATTGCCTCTATCTGTCCCAACACAATGTCTGGCGGCAGGTCGTAGAAGTCCTGAATGCCCAACGTGTTCTGCACGGTCACCGATGTTATGACCGTCACGGCATAGCCTCCGAGAGCGGACAATATTTTAATGTCTGCCTGCACTCCTGAGCCACCCGTACCGTCCGAACCCGTTATCGTTAGTATCGGACTACAGCCGTCATTTCGCTTCATTGTCATTATTTTGATGCAAAGGAAAGAAAAATCTTACAAATGAAAAAAAACAGTTCGCATATTGACAAGGAAAGCATGGTTTTATACAAATATTTGCATGACACCACCCTCTTATTTGTATCTCACCGCCTTATGCTTGCCACGATTGCGTCAACCGCTCAGAAAAAAGACAAGGGCATGGCAAAACCACAAACCGAAGTTCAAGGTTTTGACATGCCCACGTTATGTAACAGTCTATACTATCTTAAATCTTACACGAAAGGAATGGGCCTGCTCATCCCAATTTGTTCCGAGCATGACAAAGCGCCCTATTTGTGCTGTAGAACGCACATGCTTGCCGACGCAAGGACAGACGTCGTAGTCGCCGATGCGCACAAGGCGTATCTTCTGCGACACATTCTCTGGCAGACGGTCTACCCCAATGCCTTCCGGCATGTTGTCGATGTCAACATACTCGTAGATGACGGGCAGGTCTTCTGCAATGAGGTCGTTCATGCGCGTCTCTATCTCCTTCTCTTCCTTACGCGAAGGCTTATGGTCGAGCGTGAAGCTCATCTTGCTTTTCTTGCGTTCGATGTGCGCATTATCGGAGCGTCCACACCCAAACATCCTCACCATGGTCTGGTTCAGGAGATGCTCTGCCGTATGTGCCGGCGGAAACTCGTCCTTGTGATGTTCATTCAATTCAAAATCGTCGTTGACCATATTCTTATCTTTTACGTTGAACTTCAACACTATGCCTCCGTAGCCAGGTACATGGAGTCTCACATTGCTATTCGGCTCCATCGTCACGGTATGGCTGTCACCTGTCAACAGATTGACAGAGCGATACGAAGCAGGATGGATGCGCAGAAAGTCCATGGCATGGGCAGGTATGTAAACGTCGCAGTCGACATCGTCGCAACGGAAGTTTGCTGCTACCAACAGCACCTCATCGTCACATTTACGAATAAACGTATATATCTGATTGTCAATCTCTTTATTTACATACATTAAATCATAGAATTCACCTTCGGTCACAGCCTTTTCACTTGAAGCCAAGCGCAATATCGCCTGATAGTCGGAATGAAGTTGCCGCTCTTCGTTCGTGAGCATGCCCTTGTCAACAAAAGCATGGTAGAGAGAGTCTACTGTCCAATAATCAAAGATGGTTGTTCTACCGTCACGACCGCTGAATCCTTCTTCGTCCATGCCGCGTTCACCATATTCCTGACCTGCATAAAGCATTATAGGGTTGCTCCCCATCAACGCGAGACAGAGCCACGGAGCAAGTCCTTTCCTTGCATCGCCAGCAAAAAAGTCGCTGGCTATACGCTGCTCATCGTGGTTTTCGAGGAAATACAGCATGTGGCTCTTTATGTCGTCGACAGACTGCCACGCTGCCGTCATGGCTGCGGTGGAGGCTTCTGGTCGGCACATTATGTCCCTAACGCTGTCGTACATACCCACCTTGTCATAAAGGTAGTCAAATCCTGCGCCAACATACACACGATATAGAGCCGGGTTATAGACCTCTCCTATAAAGAGAATCTCCGGATAGTGCTGCTTTACAGCCGTCGTTGCGTAGCTCCAGAACTCATGCGGCACCATCTCTGCCATGTCACATCTGAACGCATCCACGCCCTTTGAAGCCCAAAACAGAAGTATGTCTGTCATCTTCTTCCATGTGTCGGGGACCGGAGAGAAATGCACCGACTTTCCACCAGCATCGCAATAGTCCACTCCATAGTTCAGCTTGACGGTCTCATACCAGTCATTGCGACCTGGATGCTCGTCAAAATGGTCGTTGCCTGTAGCCTTTGCAGGAAACTCCTTATAGCTTTCCTTCTCATCGCCACGGCTGTCAAACTCTGGCGAAAACTCCCGTCCCGTGCAATAGTAGAAGTTGTTAGAGGCAGAAAAGTGCATGTTAACGTCGTCGTTTTCGCCCAAATCCACCACTCCTTCGGGTTTTGCAATCGAGCGATACTGTCTTGCAACGTGGTTTGGCACGAAGTCTATTATCACCTTCATGCCTGCCTTATGGGTACGTGCCAACAGTTCTTCAAACTCGCGCATACGCCCAGGGACATCCTCTGCCAAGTCCGGGTCTATGTCATAATAGTCGCATATAGCATAAGGCGAGCCCGCCTTACCTTTCACCACACCTGGGTGTTGACGCGGAATGCCGTAAGAAGAATAGTCGGTAGTCGTAGCATGGCGAATCACCCCCGTGTACCACACATGACTTACTCCCATATTACGTATTCTCTGGAGCACTCCATCGTCGAAGAAGTTCATCTTTCCGCAACCATTTTCGCTAAGCGTTCCGTTATATTTACGCTTAAGGCAGGTGTTTCCGAAAAGACGTGTAAATATCTGATAAATAATAATTTTACTTGTCATACATCCGAAATATTTTCGCAAGCATCACTATATAGAAATAGGTTATTAGTCTTAAGTGTTCAAATGACAAAATCCCTATCGTACACGCCGTACGACAGGGATTTTTCCTTTTATTACGTTACAGACGTCAATTCTTTCTATTATGCGTTAACACCGTGGGCAGCAACATCCTTGTTAATTCGGCCAATCATGCCCTGAAGCACCTTGCCCGGTCCACACTCTGTAAAGTCATCAGCACCGTCGGCAATCATGTTGTTTATGGTTTCTGTCCAACGCACGCTGCTTGTCAGCTGTGCAATGAGGTTTGCCTTGATGGCAGCAGGCTCTGTATAAGGCTTTCCGTCAACGTTCTGGTAAACGGGGCAGCACGGTGTCTTGAACTCTGTAGCCTCGATAGCCTTCTGCAACTCTTCCTTTGCAGGGTTCATAAGCGGTGAGTGGAACGCACCACCGACCTTAACAGGAAGAGCGCGCTTAGCTCCTGCAGCCTTCAGTTTCTCGCAAGCGGCGTTTATACCATTAACGGTTCCGCTTATCACGAGCTGGCCAGGGCAGTTGTAGTTGGCAGCAACAACAGTCTCACCATCGTTGCTCACCTCTGCGCAGATAGCTTCAATTGTGTCGTCGGGCAATCCGATAACAGCAGCCATCGTTCCAGGTGCTGCCTCACATGCCTTCTGCATAGCCATAGCACGAGCGCTTACGAGACGCAAACCGTCCTCAAAGCTCAGAGCACCAGCAGCAACAAGAGCTGAGAACTCGCCGAGTGAATGGCCTGCTACCATTGCAGGAGCGAAGTCGTCGCCAAGGCAAAGTGCCGACACCACGCTGTGCAGGAACACTGCAGGCTGTGTCACCTTTGTCTGCTTGAGTTCTTCGTCGGTTCCATTGAACATCACATTTGTGATGCTGAAACCAAGTATTTGGTCGGCCTTATCAAAGAGTTCTTTTGCCAAAGGATTGGTCTCATAGAGATCCTTGCCCATTCCTACGAACTGAGCGCCCTGTCCGGGAAAAACAAATGCTTTCATATCTTTTATTGTTAAATTTGGTTTCTGACTTTCGTCATGTCTGCAAACACGGCAGACACGACTCTACTTAATCGCTGCAAAATTAATAAATTATCGTGTAACTACAAAACAAAACGCAAGCAAGCGAACGCCATTTTGCAGTAAAATCTATGTTTTTCGTTCGCTTTTTTCACAATTTTTACTTAACTTAGCATCCAAAAAGACAAATAAGGTGCAAAGGAACTCAGTAAAAAAGCTAAATGACTCAGCTTAAAACGCCAAGAAGCTCCGTTTATACAACGTAAAAAGTTCAGTTTACAGCACTACAGACACATCACAATATGGCAATAATCAAAAGCATTGAAGGCAAGACCCCGAAATGGGGAAGCAACTGTTTTATAGCAGAAAACGCAACATTGTGCGGCGACTGCACGTTAGGAGACGACTGCAGCGTGTGGTACAGCGCGGTACTAAGGTCTGACGTCGACGCGATAAGGTGTGGCAATAGAGTCAACATACAAGACTGTGCATGCATACACCAGACCGCTACCATGCCCTGCATACTTGAAGATGACGTGTCCGTCGGGCACGGAGCAGTGGTGCATGGCGCCGTAGTACGCAAGGGAGCGCTCATCGGAATGAACGCCACCGTGCTTGACAGAAGCGATATAGGAGAAGGCGCCATCATTGCAGCAGGTGCCGTTGTGGTGCAAGGCACAAAGGTTCCGGCACACGAAATATGGGCGGGTATCCCAGCAAAGAAGGTGAAAGACTGCCAACCCGGACAAGCAGAAGAGTTTGCCAAGCACTACGCCGGCTACATAAAAGACTGGCACAAGTAGATATTTGGCAAGTATTAAAAAACTGCGCACATAATTATCCGATATTATTCAATTAAGCTTTGCGGGCACGCAATATATTTCACACAAAAGCGTTATAAAGCATATATGAAATCATTAAGACATTTATTATATACTTTATGCATGTCGTTTGCCGTCGCCGCAGTCATTTCCTGCGACGACGACACCTTCGGCACATCCCCATCGCTATCGCTTACATTCTCTACCGACACCGTACGACTCGACACTCTGTTCTCCACCGTCCCCTCCTCCACACGTTCGTTCTGGGTGTACAACAAGTCTGGCGACGGCATACGGTGCGCTACAGTAAAGCAAGAACGCGGCAACCAATCTGGTTTCCGTGTAAACGTACATGGCATCTACCTTGGTCAGACAAACGGATATGCCACCAACGAGATAGAGATAAGAAACAATGACAGCATCAGAGTGTATGTTGAGGCTACGCTCCCCAACAATTACAAGGGCAAACCCGTATCTATTGAAGACAACTTAGTGTTCACTCTTGAAAGCGGACGACAGCAAAAGGTGAACCTCAACGCGTTTGCTTGGGATGCGCGCATTATGAAAAACGTGGTCATAAAGGAAGACGCCACGCTGGCAACGACAGACAAGCCGATTGTCATATATGGCGGCATTGATGTCAAAGAGGGCGCCACGCTAACCATTGCGCCAGGCACCACCATCTACTTCCACGGCGACGGAGGCATGGCAATATCTGGTAAGCTTATCTGCAACGGCACACAAGAGGCACCCATCACGCTCCGTGGCGACCGTCTCGACAACATGTTCGACTACTTGCCATACGACAATATCAGCGGCCAGTGGAAAGGGATACACATAAAAGAAGGCTCATACGACAACATCATAAGCCACACCGACATACACGGTACCTACGATGGCATTGTCGCCGACTCGTCCGACGTGACGAAAACAAAGCTCACTATCGAGAACTCCATTGTCCACAACTGCCAGGGCTATGGCCTTATGTCCGTAAATTCAAAGCTGATTATAAACAACTGCCAGCTCACCAACACTCTCAAAGACTGCTTGTTTGCCGACGGCGGAGACGTAACGGTGAACAATACCACCATGGCACAGTTCTACCCCTTTGACTCCAAACGCGGCTATGCCATCCATTTCTCGGCAGCAAACCACCCATTGCTAAACTTGAACTGCGCCAACTCCATCATAACCGGCTATGGTAATGACGAACTATCTGGCGAGAGCGACGCAGAGTCAGACAACGCTAACGAGTTCAACTTCAGCAACTGCCTCATCCGAACGCCAAAGATAACGACAGACGACAGCATCCGTTTCACACGCGTCGAATACGAAGATGTTGAAGACACCATAGCCTATGGCGCCAAAAACTTCAAACTTGTCGACGGCAATAAGCAGCGATATGACTTCCGTCTGAGCGCGAAATCACACGCCATCGGACTTGCCGACAAAGAGACTGCTCTCCCTTGCGACAGACTCGGCACCAAGCGCGACGACCAACCCGACGCCGGTGCGTATGAATATGTAGAAGAAGAAAACAGCCTAACGAAAACAAACCTATAAAACTGTAAAACATGAAAGAGATAGAGATTTCAATAAAAATACGGCACTACCAACTGGAGGAGCTGCCAGAAGAAGAGCGCGAACTGGTAAACACCGCTATCAAAGCGACAGACAACGCATACGCAGACTATAGCCATTTCTACGTCGGAGCAGCGCTAAGACTAAGCGATGGCACCGTGGTTATAGGCGCAAACCAAGAAAACGCAGCCTATCCCTCAGGACTTTGCGCCGAGCGTACAGCCATATTTGCAGCCCAAGCCAACCACCCCGACAAGCACATAACATGTCTTGCCATAGCAGCAAGAAACGACAACGGACTGCTCAAAAGCCCCATCACTCCGTGCGGAGCATGTCGACAGGTCATCGTGGGTGTTGAAGACCGGTATAAGAAACCCATCAAAATCATGCTCTACGGCACTGATGGAGTCTATTGTTTAGAGTCGGCACGCGACCTTATGCCCCTGTCCTTCATCGACGACAACATGAAATAGCCCGTCCGCAACGTCTGTCCACACGGCAAGTTACACTATACAAGATAGTAATGGAGAAAAACTAAAAGAATATAAATCGGCGCGACAAACGCCGATTTTATCACTATACTTTCTCTCTTTACCTTTTTTTTAGTAACTTTGCAACCTGTACAAGCCCCACAATCATCCGATTATGTCGGGCTAAGGCGCCCTTTATAGATGTGCAATATGCCACAAATATATAGGCAAGACACCTATAATATATAGGTAACACGTCCATTATGTACATACGCCCCACCCTTTCAATATAAAGAAAACACTATAAAATAAATAATATTTTATGAGCAAACAATTAGAGAAAATCAAGGAGCTTATCGCCAAGCGCGAGAAAGCCCGTCTCGGAGGCGGAGAGACAGCCATTGAGAAACAGCATGCACGCGGCAAATACACAGCACGCGAGCGCATAGAGATGCTCGTGGATAAAGACTCATTCGAAGAGTACGACATGTTCAAGCTCCATCGTTGCCACAACTTCGGCATGGAGAAGAAGCAGTACTTGGGCGACGGTGTCGTTGCAGGTTCTGCAACAATAGACGGTCGTCTGGTATATGTTTACGCACAGGACTTCACCGTAAACGGCGGTTCTCTTTCTGAGACCATGTCACAGAAAATCTGCAAGGTGATGGATATGGCCATGACTATGGGCGCTCCTGTCATCCGCATGAACGACTCTGGCGGCGCACGTATTCAGGAAGGCATCTGCGCACTCGCTGGATATGGTGAGATCTTCGAGCGCAACATACTTGCAAGCGGCGTCATTCCGCAGATCTCAGGCATCTTCGGTCCTTGCGCCGGAGGAGCAGTTTACTCCCCTGCCCTCACCGACTTCATCCTCATGATGGAGAACACCTCTTACATGTTCCTTACTGGTCCGAAGGTTGTAAAGACCGTTACTGGCGAGGACATCGACTCTGAACATCTTGGAGGAGCTTCCGTACACGCCACAAAGAGCGGTGTGACACACTTCACTGCCAAGACAGAGGAAGAAGCTATGGAACTCATAAAGACCCTTCTGAGCTACATCCCCTCCAACAATACGGAAGAGGCTCCACGCGTAGAGTGTACCGACCCCATCGACCGTAAGGAAGACCTGCTCAACGAGATATTGCCCGACGACCCCAACAAGGCATACAACATGTACAAGGTCATCAGCGCCATCACCGACAACGGAGAGTTCTTCGAGGTGCAGCCCAAGTTCGCAAAGAACATTATCACAGGCTTCGCACGCTTCAACGGACAGAGCGTCGGCATCGTTGCCAACCAGCCGTCATGCTACGCTGGTGTGCTCGACACCAACGCATCACGTAAGGGCGCACGCTTCGTACGTTTCTGCGACGCATTCAACATACCTATCGTTTCACTCGTAGACGTGCCCGGTTTCCTCCCCGGAACAGGCCAGGAGTACAACGCTGTGATTCTGCACGGCGCACAGTTGCTCTACGCTTACGGCGAGGCAACAGTTCCCAAGATCACCATCACATTGCGTAAGAGCTACGGTGGAAGCCATATCGTGATGGGCTGCAAGCAGCTGCGTGCAGACCTCAACTTCGCATGGCCCACATCAGAGATAGCAGTAATGGGTGCCTCAGGCGCTGTAGCAGTGCTCTGTGCTAAGGAAGCCAAGAGCCACGAAGACCCAAAGGCGTTCCTTGCAGAGAAGGAAGAGGAGTACACAGAGATGTTTGCAAACCCATACCAGGCAGCACAGTACGGCTACATCGACGACGTTATAGAGCCGCGCAACACCCGCTTCCGCATCTGCCGCGGTCTGGCACAGCTTGCTACCAAGCGTCAGTCGCTGCCCGCTAAGAAGCACGGATGCATGCCCATGTAATTGATTATAAAAAGAAACCGAAATATGGCAACAGCAGACAAGAACATATTCGCAGCCATTGCCCTGGCCTTGCATGAGTTCAAGGGCAACAATGTGCACGACAAAGAGCCTGGGGTCATCACCATCAAGCCCCGCTTCACTCTTTGGAATGCCAAGTTTCAGGTAATGACATCAAAACCAGAAAGAAAATGAAAGAATACAAATATACCATCGACGGCAAAGAATACAAGGTAGAAATCGGCGACATCAACGAGAATGTAGCTGACGTAACCGTCAACGGCGAGAGTTTCAAGGTAGAAATGGAGCCGGAACCCGAACCAGAAAAGAAGAAGGTTGTAGTAGCTGCTGCTGCGGCACAGGCCGAGTCAGCAGACGCCGGCACAGCATCGGCAGCAAACGTCAACACCGCCAACGCAGTAAAGGCTCCACTGCCAGGAGTCATCACTGAGATAAAGGTAAATGTCGGCGACACCGTGAGCGCTGGCGACACCGTTGTTGTTCTTGAAGCCATGAAGATGGCAAACAACATCGAAGCAGAAAAGGGCGGTAAGGTAACTGCTATCTGCGTGAAGCAGGGCGAGAGCGTCATGGAAGACTCTCCGCTGGTTGTGATTGAGTAACAGAGACTTATGCGAAGACGCATTTTCAGGTTCGTCAATCTGCCATTGGTCTATATCGGCGTAGCAGTGTTTTGCCTTGCAAGACTCGTCCCGCCAAGCGCGGCAACTGCAGCTAACGCCATAAACATTGCGGCGTGGTTTCTTATCATAGCCGGTGTCGTAGGCTACGTCTACAGTAAGAAAGACTGACCGCGTCAAGCAGACAACTCATAAGACAGACAAAGGGCTGTGTCATGGATTCCGTGACACAGCCCTTTTGTTTTATCCTTGTCCGAGCCAGCCAACGGCGCTGGCAGCGTCAGGCCCCTGACTGGCTCAGATTAGAAGTCAATAGACTATCAATACACCTCAAACTCATGTATGCGTACAGCGTCGTAGTCAGCATTTTGTGTAGCGCTGACAACATACAGACGCACGTAACGAGCCTTGACGGGAGTGAACGTACGCTCCACCTCGTTCAGTTTGTTACCATTTATCATGTCGGCAGTCTTCCACTCCTCCTGCTCGCTGTTGCGATACTGCAACAGACAGGTGCTGGTGATATACACAGAAGACTCCTCGCCAGCGTTTGCCAGATACCATCCGCTGATAGTGTGCTCACCGTCGAGCTGGAAGCTTACATAGTAAGGAGCACCCTTTATGTCACACCACTTTGTCTTGAGGTCGCCATCGATGAGGTTCGAAGCAGCCTCCTTCGGGCTGTACTCGCCAGAGCAAGCTACAATCTTGGCGTTTTTCAGTATGCTCTTCTTTGCAGACTTTGTAGCAAGTTCATCGACGCGGTTGCCTGTTTTGAAGAGCGAGCCAGCCGGTACACACTGTGCCCCCTCGTTGACTACAGTAGCTGCAAACACCACGATGCTCTCGTCTTCTGGCAGTACCAGCTGACGGGCACCCTTCGGGATGTCGATTCCATACTTGAACATGTAGGCGAACTCATAAGGCTTGTCGGCAGTAGACGAGTGGCTGTGGTTGCCAACATAAGCCACCTCTGCGTTCTTCAGATAACCCATAGTGTGACCCGTATGTCCCCACTGTCCTACGAAACCGCTATAGAACGGCACGTCAACATTGACAGCGTTTGCACCGACCTTGAACGTAGCCTTGCGGTCGCCACGTGACGATGCAGCAAGCAGATACACCTTATTATAATTGCCAGCAGGCAGGTCAATGACATTGCCCTTACATACCACACCGTTCAGTCCGTCTTTTTCGCCGAACACAAACTTCACATTGTCTACAGTGATGCCCTCGTCAGGAATCAGCTCTGCAGCGTAGCTGTTGCCACCTTCAAAGTTGGCAGCAGTGCGGAAGCCATTGAATGTGAAACAGCTCTTGTCCATAGGCAGACTCACCTGTTCCTGCTGTGCCTCGCTCTGACCATGCTTCTTCAGACGCACCTTATAGGTACGCACGCTGAACGGAGTCACGCTGACATTCAGCTTGTTACCGCTGAATGTAGCCTCGCCTTTGGTCTTCTCAGTACCGTCAGCCTCAACAGCGCTCTCGATGTCGCCAGCAAATGTCACCACAGCGTTCTGTGCCTCCTTGCCCGTGTTTTCATACACACGTACAACAAACTCGTCGCTTGTCTCAGCCTTCTTCAGGGCGCGAACAGTCAGGTTGTCGTTGTCGATGCTTACGAATGAGAACTCACGACCCAGTTCGCCCTTGTGCTTTGATGTAGCGAAGGCGCGCAACGGAGAGTTCAGCACGGTAGACTTCTTCACAGCCTGTGCCTTGTCAAGCTGACCGGTATGACCCACGATGCTGTAAGTGAACTCATGGTAGCCCATATCCTGCTTGTCCTGATATACGTAGCCTCTGCCAGGCTTCGGAGCATAGAGCAATGACAGACGCAATGTGTTGTCGTTAGGCTTGTCCCAACCATACTTGCAGTCGTTGAGCACTGTCACACCGTAGTCGCCACTACGGTCGGTGAGGTCTGTCCACTCGTGAGAGTACACCTCATAGCTGTTTGCCTGGTTGTTGCCACGCTCCACGCTACCGAGACCGAGGTCGTAGGTAGCCTTCTCGTTGCTCACATTGAGCGGGAAGTTAACCTTCAGCAGAGAGTTGAGAGAGTGCCAGTCCACCTCGTTGTAAACGTCGATACGGTCGGCAAGAGCACCCTCGTAAAGACGAATGTACTGTGCAAACTTCGAGTCACCATAGGTCTTTGTCACACGGAGAGTCTTGCGCAGCGCGCCGTCTTCGATGAGCTTCACGCTCACGTTGGCGTCTACATTGACAGGCTCCTTGTCAAGCGTGGGCTTCAGAATCTCCCATGCAGGCCATGCCTCAGACTTGCAGTCGTCAAACACCACAAGACCTACCGACTTGCCAGCAGCAACGAGCTGTTTGCCGTTGCGCTTGTCCACGATAGAAGAAATGTTGCCAGCCTTGTCTACGCTGAGTTTGTAGACAGAGTTTTCTATTGTGTTGGCGTCTTTTTCAGCCATAGCGACAGCCTTACCGCCAGCCTTCACACTGATTACGCTGAGACCTGTAGCAGGCACCTTTGCGGCTACCAACAGGTGGCGATTGCCCTTAGAGTCGGCTACGACCTGTGAGGCGAGCTTCTTGCCGTTGGCATCGGTCACAGTGTAAGCTGCCGCTGTCTGCGGAAGAGTGACAGTCACCACATCGCTTACTGGGAACGACTCCGTGTTGTAGAGCACTACGGGTGTGCCGCTGACGTTGGTGTTCATCTTTGCTGCGATAGAACCTACAGCAGTGGTGAGCACATTGGAGAAGCGCTGGAGCGAGATAAGCTCGTCGTTCCAAGAGAACTCATAGGCACGCGGTATGCTGGTGCCAGGCAGGTCGTCGTGGAACTGATGTACCAGCACACGCTTCCATGTGTCGTCGAGAATGTCGTGCGGATATGTAGCGGTGCCAAGCCACTGAGCAGCCACAGAGGCGCGCTCGGCAGCGTCGCCGAGGTGCTCGTTCTGACGGTTGTACAGTTTCATCGCAGCCTGTGAGGTGTAACATCCTGTGCCATGAACGTCCATAAGCAGCTCGCCGTCAAACACCGGCAGCTCAGGATGCTTGTCAAAGGGCATGAACTCCTTATACAAGCGGTCGCTTGTAGAACTGATAATCTCAACCGGACCATTACCCTTTATGCCCTTCTCCAACGCGCGGACAGAGGGGATGGTGGGTGAGCCACCCGTGTCGCCAGTACCGTAGTAGCGGTAAACCATGCCGAGCGGACTCTCTGTTATCTCTTTCTGTATCTTCTCGTTAGCAGACAAATCTTCATCCTTGAAGCGCTGACCGTAGCTGAAGCCGTGGGTCATCATGATGCGGCTGCCGTCGACACCCTGCCACAAGCCGATGGTGTAGGGATATTTCTTGTTTCCTTCGTAGAAAGGATTTTTACGCCATCCGAGCTTCTGCGAAGAGAAACCGATGAGTCCGCAGTGTGCGGCGAGGGTCGGCAGGTCATATCCAAAGCCGAAGCAGTCGGGCAAGAACACGTCCGTGCTCTCTTTGCCGAACTCCTGACGATAGAAGGTCTGGCCGATGAGAATGTTGCGAAGCCACGACTCCGGCGACACGATGACCGTCTCGTTGGCGTCCCATCCGCTGCCGGTGAGGTGCCAGCGGCCGTTGGCAACATACTGCTTCATCTGTTCAAACTCGTTGGGATAGTACTCCTTCATCCATGAGTACTTCACTGCACCTTCAAAGTTGAAGACATAGTTAGGATAGGTTTTAAGCAGGTAGAGGTTCTGCGTCAAGGTCTTCCACACATAACTCTTAATGGTGGTCTGGATGTCCCAGTTCCACTGAGTGTCAAGGTGAGCGTCAGCCACCATATAGGCTTTGACCCGTTTGTTGCCGTCTGCCTGCTGCGCATTTACAGCACTTGCTGCAAAGCACGAAGCCACAAGGAGGGCATACATTTTTTTTTGCATAATTGTAAGTTTAAATATAATAGTTAACTAAATGTTATTGTATTAGGCTTTTTAAGTCCGCTTTCATTCAAGTAGTATGCAAAGGTAATCCAAATAAAAGACAACTCAAAACAAAATCGGGGCTTTTTTACTGCTAAAGCGCACTATCTCTCACACACGCCTGCCCCACCCTCCGCCACACGGTCTGGGACTCATAATAAAACGACGGTTTTCACCGAAAGCCACGAAATCAAAATGTAAGCAAAATGCGAATAATAACGACATTTTGCTCAACAATAGCGACATTTGCTTACGCCAATCCTTAACAACCGTTAAAAGTCAATCGACCTTCCCATTAGGCCCATTTGACGACGTCATTTGGCCCATTTGACAGCGTCAGTACGGCCGTTTGGCAGCCTCAAACGAGCCCTTTCATTTTGTCAGTAGAGGCGTTTGGCACTAAAACAACGGAAAAGTAAAAAACCGAGAAGATTGTTTAACACTTTTCATAATAATTGCGTAAATTTGTATTCCGTATTTACAACTAATGCCCAAACAACCATAATATATGCTAACACTGTTTAGCTTCATTCCGTTCATGGTGTGCGCCTGTTGGTTTGTCACATTCGCACTGCACTACCGCAAGAGTGACACACCGAAGCGGTTGCTCACTCATTTCCTTGCAGTATGACGGCCTCGCGCTTTGTCTTCGTTTTTTAACCGGAGGCAAAAATATAGCGACGTTTAGCAATGCGGTCTCGGTTTTTATCACTATCTTTGTAGTCAGATAGGTCGCGTCTGGCAATGGCGCTCAAGCAAGGCTTGACGTCTGACATGACGCTGCCAACACATCACACCAAGAATATTAACACTAAAACACTACGTATTATGTATAAAATACAAGCCAATGCCTCTGGCACAAGATCAATAGAAATCAGTGAACAGCACCTGCAGACCATCGAGCGCTACTCGCTGCTGAAGAATCTTATCGACAGCAACGGCATAATAGATGAAAGTGTGCTTGACAAGCTGAAACTCAACGTACGCTCCATGCTTGAGTCTGAGGCTGGCAAAGACAAAGACTTGCTGGACCTATGCCTTGACGTGATATATAACAGCAACATGAAAGCCTTCGGACTGCATAAGCTCATACTGCTGTATGTCGCATGGAGTCAGGACGAAGGTGAGAAAAACGAAACTGAAGGAGACAACGCGGAAGAACAAAACGACAAGTAATGACCGACTATCAGCTTTCGGACTGGCTTCCTACCACACGCAAGGAGATGGACATCAGAGGATGGGAGGAAGCCGACGTCATCCTGTTCTCGGCAGACGCCTACGTAGACCACCCTTCTTTCGGAGCGGCGGTGATAGGTCGTACGCTTGAAGCACAAGGGTTGCGTGTGGCGATAGTGCCGCAACCAGACTGGCACGGCGACTACCGCGACTTCAAGAAGTTGGGGCGTCCACGCCTGTTCTTTGGCATTGCACCTGGCTGCATGGACTCGATGGTGAACAAATACACCGCCAACAAGCGCCTCAGATCTGAAGACGCATACAGTCCCGACGGCCGCCACGACTGCCGACCAGAATATCCGACAATTGTATATACAAAGATTTTAAAGGAGATTTATCCCGATGTGCCAGTGGTGTTGGGTGGCATTGAAGCGTCGATGCGACGCCTCACCCACTACGACTACTGGCAAGACCGTCTGCGCCCCAGCATATTGGTTGACTCTGGTGCTGACCTGCTGATTTACGGCATGGGCGAGAAGCCTATCTGCGAACTGACACGTCAGATGGAGGAAGGACGCAATATAAGCGACATAACGGAGATACCGCAAACGGCATATCTGTGCGACAAAAAGGCTGACATGCAATATGCGACAGACGACATTGTGCTGCACAGCCACGAAGAGTGTCTTCAAAACAAGAAGGCACAAGCCGAAAACTTCAGACATATCGAGGAGGAGAGCAACAAGATACACGCCAACAGGATAGTCCAAGAGGTGGGCAGACAGGTTGTGGTGGTGAATCCTCCATATCCGCCGATGACCACCGAAGAACTGGACAGGTCGTATGAGTTGCCTTACACCAGACTGCCACACCCGAAATATAAGAACAAACGCATACCAGCATACGAAATGATTAAGTTCTCAGTGAACATTCATCGCGGATGCTTCGGAGGCTGTGCGTTCTGTACGATAAGCGCACATCAGGGTAAGTTTATTTCCTGTCGTAGCAAAAAGAGCATATTGGAGGAGGTGAAGAAGGTGTCAGAGATGCCGGGATTTAAGGGTTATCTGTCCGATCTCGGAGGACCTTCCGCCAACATGTATGGCATGGAGGGCAAGAACAAGAAGGCATGTGCTGCATGCAAACGACCGTCGTGCATCAACCCGCAGGTGTGTCCGAACCTGAACACCGACCACTCAAAGCTGCTTGAAATATATCGCGCCGTAGACGCGCTGCCGTACATCAAGAAGAGTTTTATAGGCAGTGGTGTGCGCTACGACCTGCTGCTGCACAGAAGTAAAGACGAGAATGTGAACAAGGCGGCGAGGGAATATACTAGCGAACTGATTGTCAACCACGTGAGCGGACGTCTGAAAGTGGCACCCGAACACACCTGTCCTGCCGTGCTGAAGCTGATGCGCAAGCCTTCGTTTGAGCTGTTCAACGAGTTTAAGAAGGTGTTTGAGAAGATAAACGCGGAGGAGAATCTAAGACAACAGATTATACCCTACTTCATAAGTTCGCATCCGGGATGTCACGAAGCGGACATGGCGGAGCTGGCGGTGCAGACGAAGAAGTTGGACTTCCACCTGGAACAGGTGCAGGACTTCACCCCCACCCCTATGACTGTCAGCACTGAGACATGGTACACGGGCTACGACCCCTACACACTTGAGCCTGTATTCTCGGCCCACACGCCTAAAGAGAAACTTGCACAGCGCATGTTCTTCTTCTGGTACAAGCCGGAAGAGCGTCGCAACATAGAATATGAGCTGAAGAAAATAGGCAGAAGCGACCTGATAAGCCAGCTTTATGGCAACAAGGGCTTCGCTCCCGCATATAGCGCCGACAGCCGTCAGGACAAGACTGAGCATAGGACTGCGGGCAGGAGAGATGCTTCGAGCAGAGATTTTACGGGCAGAAGAGATGGCTCTGGAAGGGATTTTGCTGGAAGGAAACGGTTCTCTTCTACACAAGAACCTGCTGTCAAGAATAAGGGCAAACGCTACGTTCCAACAGACGAAGCACAAAACTCGCGCTACGCTAAAGACTCAAACAAGGGTAGCCGAGGAAGAGGTAGATATAAAGACAACTCTTCTTCTAAACAGCGTTGGTAACGCATCGACAACTGACAGCGTCATAACATAGATAAACAAAAACACCAATGAGAGCGTTTTACATTATATAAACCCGCTTTCATTGGTGTTTTATTTTTACTGCTCGTAGTAACGGAGTGAGCGCTTGCTGGTGATTGCTGCATTGTTGCCAAGTGTTTTCTTACCGTTAAGAGCATCTTTGTCGCTGAGCGACTCCTTATTTTTGTTCTTTTCCTTATTGCTTTTCGACTCCTTTGCAAACAACTCTGGGTGGAAGATTGCAGCCAAGTCGCTTAACAAGAAGTCTGGTCTGAACGAGATTTCGTTGAAGTATGGTGTTTTCAGATTGTTGCACTGAAACACGCCTCCGTTCTTAAACGCCTTTATCTGCGAGTATCCATGATATTCTGACAACAAATCGGCTTTGGAAAGAGGACGCTCACCTGAATATATGAACAGCCACACATCAGCAGCGTGGGCTTTATCCAACACGGCTTCTGGCGACAATGACAACGAGCCGCAATGGGTGTCGGAAGCGAAGACATAGTTGCCATTGGCGTCGGCAATGAGGTTTGCCATTGTGCTCTTACCGCCAGGACAAAACCATGTTCCACTCGTCACGCGCTCCGTAAGCACTGTCGGACGGGTCGCCGCTGAGGCTGCCAAAGTCTTTATTCGGGTGTAGTTGGCCTTCACCTTATTATATAATGCGTCTGCCTCCGCCTCACGACCGAACAACATGCCGTAGAACTTCATCCACTCGGCACGCCCCAGAGCACTCGTCTCCATATATTCTGCACACTCCACAACAGCACAACCTGTCCTTGTAAGCTTACTGTTGTCGCTTCCTTCAAATGCAGACAAGAAAGCCGTCTGGGCACGAGCTTGAACCACTTGTTCTATGTTCGGACTCATACTGCTACCACAATCGTAGACCGTGCCGTCTGAAATGGCCTTCGTCAGCTGCGGAATATTAAGGTAATTGGTATCAAACACACCGCAAACCTTGTCCTGACAGCCAAGCCACATCATGAGTTGACACAACGGAGACATGCCTACGATGGCACGAGTAATGGGCACCTCGATCGTGGTGCCATCTTTATGAGACGTTTTTGAGAATGACACGGAATCTTCACGACGCACGAGGTAGTACTTGTCAAGCAGCTCGCCTTTCCGCCACGGGTTCTTTATGCCGACTTCAACATGGTCGGCATAACGCACCGTTGTGAGCAGTTCAGCATGCTCGTAGCGTATGGTGTCGCCTGACTTGCCGTCTGACTTCGCCTTAAATCCACATGCTCCCAACAGCAACACGCAACACACGGCTGCCGACTGCAAAACAAAATGAAATAGATTCCGCATATTTCTTAATCTGCTTTGTTGCTCGTCTTAATCTGTTTTGTTGCTCAACTTAATCAGTTTTGTTGCTCGACTTAATCTGCTTGAGACCTGAACTTTATTCCGAATCGGATGCTTTAGCCTTTGACTTACTCTGATTGAGCTGCTTCAACACGCTGTATGCGTCATAGAGGCCAAGCTCGCCAGCCTTGCTTAAGCTTACAGATGCGCCAGCTTTGTCACCAAGTTCAGACAGCGCGAGACCACGGTTGAAGAACGCCTCGGCTATGCTTGAATTGAGTTCAATGGCTCGATCATACTGCTTCACTGCGTCGGCATATCTCTTGCGAGCAACATACAGGTTGCCAAGATTGTAGAACAGATAAGCGTTGCGTGGCGCGAGCTTGCATGCTGTCTCCATATCTGAAACGGCACGGCCTGCTGTTATCTCGCTGTTGACGCCCTGCACAGAATGGAACTCACCACTCATGGAGAGGCAAACGCTTCGCTGCCAGTATGCAAGCGCATTGTTGCTGTCGTTCTGTATGCACGCCGTGAGATCTGAAATGGCAGCATCGAAATTCTGAACTACGCTATATACGACCGCCCGTTCCATCAGCAGATGGTTCAACACAGCCATGTCGCGACAAGCATCAACCATCTGCGACAATGTGTCAAGCCTTGCAAGCAATGCCTTCGACGTTGCCTCGTCAAGCTTTGCAACAGCACAATTGACATAGAGATGTTGTCCTGCACCTTTTCGTACAGAGTTAAACTTCTCCACCTCCGCCGCATATGCCTGGTATGTTTTCACTCCATTGCTATACGTAAACAGCGAGAGCGCATACATCGGACGGTAAGAAAGGCCAACGTTGCGGTTCTGAACTTTTCCACGGTAGCTACTCTTGTACTCGTGTTCTACCTCGTTTTGGTCTGCCACCACAAGCTGGTTGTACTTCTCGGGGTCCACCTCGCTGCGCTTACGCATCTGCTTGCTCTTATTCTTGCTCCATCGTGGCTGCACGCCCTGACGCTTATCCATCTGCGCCTTCATTATCTTGAACTCGTCAAGTTCTGCCTTTGCCGTCATGCCGATACGACGATAGCAACTCGCACGACGCATCAAGCCAGTCCAAAAGTTAGGAAACTGCTTGATTACAGCAGAATAGTCGCGTATGGCTTCATGCAGATGGCCCGTCTTATCCAATAGTATAGCACGGTTGAACACAGCCATCACATTGTATGGTTCCATCTTTATGACATAGTCAAAATCGGTTATGGCACGGTTGTCATCGCCAAGTTGCATCCTTAACAAACCACGGTTGTAGTGTCCGATAAAGTTGTCGGGATCGAGGTCAAGAGCCGTGTCATAATCTGCCATAGCACCTCGCAGATTGTTGATATTGTATCGCGCGAGGGCACGATTGATATAATTTCCAACGATCTTCGGCTTCAGATGTATAGCCTTTCCGAGGTAGGTGTCGGCGTCTTTCCACTTCTTTCGTGACAGCGATATCATAGCTCTGGTAGTCCATGCGGGGCCGTCATAGGGGTCTATCGTCAGACACTTGTCAAGCCATCCGTCTGCCGCCACCGTGTCTTTCTGCAATAGTGACACCTCCGCTTTCAACGAATAGGCATTGGCAAACTTATTCCATTTCACGACGATCGTGTCCAAATCTCTCTGCGCCCCGTCATAGTCTTTGTTCTCCATCCTACACAATGCACGGTTAAACCATGCACCCTGGTTTCTCGAATCGATGGAGATGGACTTGTCATAATCAGCAATAGCACCGTCGAACTGCTTTTGGCGGATACGACACAAGCCACGCAACTCATACATGTTTGCCATGTATGGGTTCAGACTTATGGCTCGAGTGACATCGCTTTCGGAGCCGACATAATCGTCAAGGTAGAATTTTGCCAAGCCACGGAAGAACCAAGGTTCATAAAGATAAGGTTTGGCGTTCAGTACTTGACTGAAATATTGGATGGAGAGTACATAGTCTTCATAATACAACGCGCTACGACCGGTCATCATCAACCGATCTGTATTGAACTGCGAACGAGCAGACAGCGAGCACAACAAAAATATGAAGACTAATACCTTTTTCATTAATATAAAGAAAAGGGATTCTTTCACAAATCCCCTTTTATGCGTTCTAAACTAAACATGGCAGTTCTGCCATCACATCATTCCTATTATCGTCTCATCGCTTTTGTGCGATATGAGCAGCGATAACGTCCGTCAAGAATCGATTTCAGCTTATTGCGTATGAGCTGCTTGCGGAGCGGTGATATTCTGTCAATGAACATTTTTCCTTCCAAATGGTCGAACTCGTGCTGCATGACACGTGCCAAATAGCCTTCAACCCATTCGTCATGTTCATTGAAATCGGTGTCCATGTACTTCACATGAATACGAGTAGGACGTGTCACGCTCTCGTGTATGCCTGGCAAAGAGAGGCACCCCTCCTCCATTGTTTCCTTTGGAGACTCCTCGTCATACTCCAAAATATGAGCATTGATGAAAGCCTTCTTAAAACCTTTATACTCAGGTAAGTCTTCGCTAAGCACGTCGAGGTCTATAACCACGACACGAATGTCCTTACCAATCTGAGGCGCTGCAAGTCCGATACCGTCACTCTCGGTGAGCGTCTCGAACATGTTGTCCAACAGCGAGGGTAGTCCCTCAAAATCCTTGTCAATGTCCACAGCCTGCTTGCGAAGAACAGGCTGGCCGTAAATATATATAGGTAAAATCATCTGTATTTTTCACTTAACATAGCCACTGCACACATTTAGCATGTCAGCGGTTTCTCATTTGCAGATAGTCTTGAAGTATTATCGTTGCACTTATCTCATCTACAAGAGCCTTATTCCTTCTTGCCGTCTTGCCAATGCCGCTGTCTATTATCGCGCGATGTGCCAATACCGAAGTGAATCGTTCGTCATAAAACTCTATCGGGACCGTCGGGAACAGCTTCTTAAACCGCGCAACAAACTGCTGCACACGGGCAAGATTTTCGCTTGCCTCACCGTTCATCTGACGAGGTTCGCCTATTACCACCCGCTCCACGCTTTCCCGAGAAAGATAATCCTTAAGAAAGTCAATAAGCGTAGACGTGGCTACCGTAGCCAACCCGTTGGGAATAATCTGCAACGGATCGGTTACGGCCAAGCCCGTACGCTTCTTGCCATAATCTATAGACAATATTCTTGCCACAATTCTCTCCTATTTACTCTTTATGCACGCCCCGTCAAGGGCGCGCAAGATATAGAGAATCTGGTAAAATTATTTCTTCAGAAGAAGCCATGCGTCAGGGTACTGAGCACGGAACTGATTACGTGAACGCACAGCATCGCCCTTGTCAGCGAATGTTGAAACGATAACACGGTAGAAATTGATAGAGGCATTGTATGCGACCTGTGCAGGATGACCCTGACCTTTAAGACGCTGCTGCAGTGCCAAAGCGTTTGCCTTTGAAGAGAATGAGCCAACAACAACGCTGAAATTGCTCAGACCAGTGCCATCGACTACAGTTACAGCCTCTGAACGAACAGACGCATTGTCGGTGTTGTCAATAACTGTTGCCTG
The DNA here is from genome assembly GCA_022788105.1 of Prevotella sp. GTDB lineage: Bacteria > Bacteroidota > Bacteroidia > Bacteroidales > Bacteroidaceae > Prevotella. Next base: position 36,021 of record JALEVZ010000030.1, read on the forward strand.
AGTAGCGGGCTTCTCTACCAACGGAGTTACGACAGGAGCCTCTGTCTCCTGGGGTGCCACCTGCTGTGTCTCCTGCGCCTTTGCCTTTTCGTAAGCCTTCTTATATGCGCTCTCCTTAGAGCCACCACAACTTGCAAAAGAAATTGCAAGGCACAGCCCTGCACACAGAATCAAACTTTTTTTCATATTCATATAAGTTATTAGAGATTTGTAATTTCAATTTATAACTTGCGCGAAGTTACAAAAATATGGTCTAATAACGAAACGCCACCACCATAAAGTTTGTTAAATACAGTAATACTGTAATTTTTAGATAAATTTAATCGTCGATTTGTTGCAGGCACAATTTCTTTTAGTATATTTGCAAACAAAGAGACACCATATTTGTTAAACTTTTAAATTACAAGCGAATGAAAACATTAGGTTATATCGGCGCATTCTTAGGAGGTGCCATAGCAGGTGCTGCACTCGGTCTGCTCTGCGCTCCGGAAAAAGGTAGTGAGACACGCACAAAGATCAGCGACGCTGTCGATGACTTCTGCAAGAAGCACAACATCAAGTTGAGTCGCAAAGAAGTTGACGACCTCGTTGATGACATAAAAGACGTCGCTGGCGTAGAGAACGCATAACGACATGTTCTCCAACGACAAAAACATTGAGACAATCGGGCAACTGATTGAGACCACAAAACATTACATCGGGCTTCAGACGAAATACGCCAAGCTCGATGTAATGGTCAAGATTGTACGCCTGCTTACGGCCATGATAATAGCCGTAATACTGTCTGTTTTGTTCATGCTGGCGCTGATATATCTGTCGTTCGGAGCTGCCTATGCCATCGGCACACAGGTTGGCAACGCTCTCGGCTTCTGTATAGTAGCCGCGTTCTACATCCTCGTCCTCTTCCTATGCCTGTGCTTCAGGAAAAGATGGATAGAACGTACACTTGTAAGATTCCTGTCTGCCATACTGCTTAACTAATAGCATGGCCACCGCACGCAATCAGAATCATCGCCACAGCAGACCTTTCAAAGGCACGAAGACTTCTTATAAACAAATATTGAGGACTTCTTATATTATATGAATATCGAAGACAACGCCGCAAACACTGCACAAAATCAAGGTTTCTGCTCCATCGCAGAGATTGAGGAATACAAATCTCGCGTCAAGGAAGACATCCAAGACGACGAGGCGAAGATAGCATCCCTGTGGAATTCTCTTTTCCATAAGGAAGAATCTACCATGCCAAAAACACCCGTACAAAAGATTATCAACCTCGCAAATCTCGGAACAGGAATACTCGACGGAGTGATTCTTGGATGGAAACTGTACAGAAAGTTTCACGGATTTAAAAGCAAGCGACGTCACTAACATGCACATTCCGCAACAATAAGGGGTATGTATGCTGAATTTCAGCTACATACCCTTTATTATTTTGACGCCGAGCGAGTTAAGCGCGAGCATCTAATTATTTATCAAACGCGTGTTTTTCACAAAGTGAAGCGAGTCCACCCTCTTTCCTGCAAAAACGTGCATGTTTTCGCTACAAAATCAGGCGCCATTCTACCAACGCCCCACAGCCCACGGGAAAAACTTGTACACAACCCACGTAATGGCACTTGCGACAAGGCAAACGAGCACGAATGCCAATAGTACAAGTCCGTAACAAGTTCCGTCAAAAGGCGGCATGAGGCGCGACACAATTATAGGCACTCCTCCACTTACGAAGTAATAGACCAAACTATGAGCTCCTACCCACACCAACGGACGAACCGCAAAGGTGTAAGGAATAGACTTCAAGACCGTAACTGCTAACAAACAGAACAGCAGAGTGTCAGCATAGAACAGCGGATAAGAGTCTATTATGATGACATAAAACGTCATGTTCACGTCGTTACATATCTCATAGCCCTTCAACACAAACAGTGCAATAACGGCAAACGCCACCAACAGCCATTTGCGCAAAGCCGACACATCCAAACGACTATCAATCCACGTTTCTGCCTGACGATACAAACGGCCTGCATGCACAAACAGCACTGCAATTGCCGATACGCCAGGTATTGACGCAGCATCGACATGGAGCGGCAGAACACAGCATAAAGGCAGCACGACAAACAACGTAAGCAGCAAGTCATGTACATGTCCACGGCTCTTGACAAGACGACACAGCAGATGCTCAACCAACGCATAGTACAGCGACACTACAATGAGAGCCGACACAAACCACGAAGCCCTGCCTGACACCAGTCCGCCAATAAACGACCACAATGTCAAATCGTCGCCATGGGCATAAGCCTTTGGCACCGCCATCAACGACACGAACAGCACGTACGGCACGACAAGTCGCTTCGCAATAGAGACAAGTTTTCCACGCAACGTGAACTGCCGCTTCGGTGAAACAAACAAATATCCAGACACGAAGAAGAACAATGCCAGAAAATTTTCCACATACATGGAGTATGGAATTATCTCCCCTTCGGCATAGCGCATCTCCGTATGAAACAGCAGTATGGCCAACATTGCCACACCACGCGCAACATCTACCCATACTATGCGGGCGCCGTTTCTAACGGAAACCACTCTTTCGCAAGACGAAGCGCACAGTTCTTTGTTACTCATGATGATATGGTTCGCCCTTAATAATTGTACATGCGCGATAGACCTGCTCTGCAAGAATCAAACGCACCATCTGATGTGAGAACGTCATCCGTGAGAAAGAAATCAGGCTGTCGGCACGGTCGTAGACCGCCTTAGAGAATCCGTATGGTCCGCCTATCACCAGCAGCAACCTCCGAGCCCTAGCCTGGAGTCCTTCAAGCCATGCCGCAAACTCAACGCTACGCATCTCCTTTCCGCGCTCGTCACACAAAACGAGCATGTCGCCAGGCTGCACCTGACGCAGGATGAGTTCACCCTCCGACGTCTTCTGCTGCTCCTCCGAAATGTTTTTCGTGTTCTTCAGCGCAGGAATCACAGTCACCTTCACCGGCATGTAGTGCTCAACCCTCTTTATATAGTCATCTATCGCCGAGTCAAAACGCTTGTCAAACGTTTTACCAACAAATATTAGTTCAGTCTTCATGGTCGATGCACGTTTATGATTCGTAGTCTTTCTTACGTTTCGGATTCATCGGGAACCACCCTTTCTTCACTCTCTGTCGTTGCTCAAATATCTCGCCTATGCTCCACAGACAAGAAGCACCAGTGACACCTAACAGTGCAGACACAAGCACATTGCCGACAAAGAGTGCCGACGATATGAAAGCGATGCCTAATAACAGGAACAACCACCAACAGCGCGTACCGAAATGGTATTCAAACTTTATAACGACGGGATGGAACAGTCCTATTATCAGGAACGTACATACCGCTATTATCAATCCTGTAAAATACATAAAATATTCACTTATAACGTTTCACTTAATTTTGTAAAAGCAAAGGACGCACAACATTTATAAACGAGATATAGCGCAAAACCGCCAGAGTCTCACGCCATCAGCGACGCCATTGTCTGCATAACCAGCCCTTGCCTTACATTCTGCAAAGTTATAAATAAACATCCATATAACGATTTCAACCGACATAAAAATAACATTCGCGTTTCGGTTTTAGTCGAATGACAAAATGAAAGCACCCTTTCGGGCTTGCCAAAGGGCCGTAGTGACGACGTCAAATGGGCCTAATGAGGACGTCAAATGGGCCTAATGGGAAAGCTCGCACTCTTTTAACAGACATTAAGAATTGGTGTAAGAAAAGCTGAATAAATTGAAGCAAAATGTCTACAAATTGCTGCATTTACTGACTTTTTGCATTCTGCAGGTTTTACTGTTTGCGTTTGTAAACACGTATAGTAACGGAACGTGTTATGAACAAACAGGCAATAAGTATGTAAAAAGAAAAGGAGGTAAACTCTTGCATAAACAAGAATTTACCTCCTCATTATTTAGAGTGCATCAGAGATGCAAGGCGTGCTTATTACTCGCCCTTCTCCATCTTTGCCTTCAGAGCAGCAAGTGCGTCGATGTCGCCAAGAGTTGTGCTTGCAGCTACATTGTTGATAGCGGGAGCAGCCTCCTTCTTAGCGGTGTGCTTGCGTGCGGGCTTAACGTCGTCCTTGCCCTGCTCGAATGTACGGCTGTGAGAAAGGATGATGCGCTTGGTATCCTTAACGAACTCGATTACCTTGAACTCGAGCTCCTCGCCGAGCTGTGCCTGCGAGCCATCCTCCTTCACGAGGTGCTTGGGAGTAGCAAATCCCTCACCACCCTCGTTGAGAGTGATAACGGCGCCCTTGTCCATCATCTCAGTGATCTTGCCTGTGTGAACAGAACCCGGAGTGTAGAGCTCCTCGTACTTATCCCAGGGATTCTCCTCGAGCTGCTTGTGGCCGAGGCTCAGACGACGGTTCTCCTTGTCGATTTCGAGAACTACAACGTCGATGTCTGCACCTACGTGTGTGAACTCTGAAGGATGCTTTACCTTCTTGGTCCATGAGAGGTCAGAGATGTGGATGAGGCCATCAACGCCTTCCTCGAGCTCTACGAAGATGCCGAAGTTGGTGAAGTTGCGAACCTTAGCAGTATGCTTGCTGCCTACGGGGTACTTAACCTCGATTGTCTCCCACGGATCTTCCTTCAGCTGCTTGATGCCGAGAGACATCTTGCGCTCGTCGCGGTCGAGTGTCAGGATAACTGCCTCGATCTCGTCGCCTACGTGCAGGAACTCCTGTGCGCTGCGCAGGTGCTGGCTCCAGCTCATCTCTGAAACGTGAATCAGACCCTCTACGCCCGGAGCAATCTCTACGAATGCACCGTAGTCAGCGATAACGACAACCTTACCCTTAACGTGGTCGCCAATCTTCAAGTTGGGATCAAGAGCATCCCATGGGTGCGGAGTGAGCTGCTTCAGACCGAGAGCGATACGCTTCTTCTCGTTGTCGAAGTCGAGAATAACAACGTTGATCTTCTGGTCGAGAGCAACAACCTCGTGGGGATCGTTTACGCGGCCCCAAGACAGGTCTGTGATGTGGATGAGTCCGTCAACACCACCGAGGTCAACGAATACACCGTAAGAAGTGATGTTCTTAACAGTACCCTCGAGGATCTGACCCTTCTCAAGCTTGCTGATGATTTCTTTCTTCTGTGCTTCCAACTCAGCCTCGATGAGAGCCTTGTGAGAAACAACAACATTGCGGAACTCCTGGTTGATCTTAACAACCTTGAACTCCATAGTCTTGCCTACGAACACGTCGTAGTCGCGTATAGGATGAACGTCGATCTGGCTTCCGGGGAGGAATGCCTCGATGCCGAATACATCAACAATCATGCCACCCTTAGTGCGGCACTTGATGTAGCCCTGGATAACCTCTTCGTTTTCGAGAGCAGCGTTAACGTGCTCCCAGCTCTTGCTCAGACGAGCCTTCTTGTGAGAAAGTACCAGCTGACCCTTCTTGTCCTCCTGGTTCTCAACGTAAACCTCAACGGTGTCGCCAACCTTCAGGTCGGGATTGTAACGGAACTCTGAAGCGGGAATAATACCATCGCTCTTGTAGCCGATGTTTACGATAACCTCTTTCTTGTCTACAGAGATTACAGTTCCCTCTACTACCTGGTGCTCAGATACTTTGTTGAGGGTTTCGTCATAGGCCTTCTCGAGGTCCTGCTTGCTGACGTTTGCGTTGCCACCATTCTCAAACTCGTCCCAATTGAAGTCTGCCAATGGCTGTACGTTCTTTAATTCTGACATAAATCTTTTAATGTGTTAAATAATTAATAAAGTTGGACTTTATGTTTGTATAAAATTTCAGGGTGCAAAGGTAGTCACATTTTTTTATAATGAAATATGCAGCGCAATAAAAGGAATTAAGATTTATATATTATTAACTAAAATTAGTGGTTATTACGCAGTACATCCACAAAACTTTCTGATGAGACGGCGCAACGTCATGACACAGAGCGCGCTATCCCCCACTCTCCTTTTATCGATATTTCTGCTGGCACCTTCATGCGCGTTTATCAGTCGTCGAAGTGCTCTAACCAGTGGTCTATAAGCATGCGTGCGAGGCTCAGTTTCTCCGGAATGGTCGGCAGATTGTGACGGTTGAACCATCCGCCGTATGCGAGTTCTGACTGTTGTAGCTTGATGTCGCCACTTTCATATTCGGCATAGAACCCGACCATAAGTCCGCACGGGTATGGCCACGGCTGCGAAGCGTAATATCTGATGTTCTTTATGGTAAGCGAAGTCTCTTCTTTTACTTCGCGCATCACAGCCTCTTCAAGTGTTTCGCCTGTCTCCACGAAACCTGCTATAAGTCCGTAGAACGGTTTTTTGAAGTTTTTGGCATGTACCAGCATCACCTCGTCGCCTCTGCTTATGAGCACTATGATGGCCGTGGCAAGCTGTGGCCACACTTCCTTTCCGCAGGAAGTGCATTTCTTCGATATGTCTGTGTGCATCGCCATCGGGGCGCCACATGCTCCACAAAAGCGTGTGTTGGAATCCCAATACAACAGTTCATGACATTTTCCGGCTTTCAGGTACATGTCGTATGGGAGTTTATAATATGACGCACGGAGGTCGCACATCTCATATTTCGTGGTGTCTATGCCAGCAGTGTCGCTGATATTGACGGTTTTTATGTCTGTTTCGTGCAGGGTGGGCGTCACGTTCATCACATTGGCGCCTTCAGGTATGGTGATTGGACATGCTTCGGCGCATGGTATGGTGTACTGACCTTCGATGTCTGTGCGTTCCAGCATGAGGTCGTGACGATTGAATACAAACCAGTAAGACATAGTTATTATTATATAATGTGTACGTTTCGTTTATTTCATCTTTGTGCTTATGCCGTTGCTGGCGGCATGCTTTTGTTTTACTATCGGCTCTTTTGTGCGGCTTTCTTCCTCTTTCTTCCAAACAGGTCGTATAGTGACGAGAAGTCCTTCTTGAGCAACAGACCGAAGCCCTGAGTGGTTAAGCTATTGCGTGTGAAGTAGCGGTCGTTGGTCTTGTTGTAGAAGTTTATGGCAAGGTTGCCATTGGGATAGAGCAAATACTTCAAGTCGAAGTCGCCAATGAAACTTGTGGTAGCGTTGGCGTTGTCGCGATAGCCGAACTGTCCGTCAACGAGCAGTCTGCCAGAGAGCAGTTTGCCGGAGAGCATGCCCTCGTATTCGGCATTGTTGAAGCCCTCCGTTCCAGTCGAAATATTAGCACCGAAGTTCCAGTTACTGTTCTCGGTCAAGTTGCCGATGACCTCATTAACCTGCTGTGTGATGGTGCCACTAAGGATGCTCTGCATTGCCAACGACGCCTGACTCTGCTGGTTGGCGTTGTCGAAATTAGAGTTGTTACGTCCCTGGTTTAGGAATCTGCCAACGGCGAGCAAGTACAGCACCTGCTGGTTCATCTCCTCTTCGCTGTTCATGAGGCTGTATATCATCTGCCGTGCGTCGGAGCTGATGGTCGGAATGTCAAGGCTGAAGTCGACGTGTGGCGATGCCGGCGTGCCTGTTATGTTCATTATACAGTCAACACGTGTGTTGTTGCTGGTGAACGACTTACCGATGTTGAGGTCGGCAAGACTTACACTCGCAAGGGTGTAGAGCGCATTGAGGTTGATTGCCGCAGAGTAGGGGTCGCCGCCGAAGTTGATTGTACCTCCCTGTTGGAACAGAAAATCGCGCTTCAGGAAGTTCTGGACGGTGAGTCTGTAATGTCCGGTGTCTACGGTGTAGTTGCCAAACATATCGAAGTTGCCTTTGTTGAAATAGTTGGCTTTTATCACTCCGTGGCCGTTGAGTGTGATATAGTCGCCCGACCTGTCGTCCATCAACAGGCGTATTGTGACTTTTGGCGTGCAGTTTATAAGGAAGTTTATGTGCATGTCGGACGAGACGTCCATCGCTTTGTGGGCTGTTGGCAACGAAATAGTGGTGGTGTCGTTGGGCGTCGGCTTCTCGCGTTTCTTCCATGTAAGGAAGTCTTGCGTCGAAATAGCATCGGGCGACGCCACATTATAGACAATGATGCTACCCGCCTCTGGCGTGCCGTTGACATTGATGTTTACCTCTCCGCTTCGTCCGCTGATTTTGCAATCGCCTGTAACGAAGGCTGTACCGTAGAACGTGTTGCCGTTGAAGGTATGGGTGTCGTATGCTAACAGGTTCTTCGCATTGATGTTGAGGTCGTATGTCAAGCGCGTGAGGTGCTGATGTCCGAGCTTGCCGCTGACGATGCCGACGTTGCCATTGCGGTCGGTTATGGTGTCGTTGTCCATGATTATGGCGTCGGGTATGAACCTCACCACCCCGTTGTGGACGGTGTAAGTGGTGTTGAGGCTTGTTATCTCCATGCTACCATCGGCGATGAGTTTGCCTCGCAGATTTATGTTGCTCAATGGTCCGAACAGCAGAATGCTGCCGTTAGCTTTCGCATCGATTTCTCCCATAAAGCTGGAGCAGAAGCTCTTCATGAACTCAAGACGTGTGTTATGAGCTGTAATATTGAGGCTTATGTCGCTGCGCTGAGGCGAAACGTAGCCTTCTATCGTTGTCTTTCTGTCTTCCCCGTCTATGGCAACTGCGGAGATATCGAGCTGTTTCAACGTATTATTGAGACTTGTCTTTGCGTAAAGAGTACCCATTCTGCCGTCCTCAAACTTGAAATTATCGACTCTTAGGTCTGCATGCATCTTGGGTTCTTTTGCAAAGATGGACGACAATGTGGCTTTTCCTGTCGCCATGCCGCTAAACTCTACAGAGTGGAAGTTCACCAGATTGAGGATGTAGCTTATGTCGATGTCTTTTAAATGCACGTCAATGGAGTCGTCGGGCGACGCTGTGGCTCGTCCGTCGATGGTGATGTTCTGGGCGTTGTGCGACACCTTGAAGTTGTCTATGCGTATGTCGTTCTTGGAGTAGTCAATCGTTGACGGCAGTACGTTCCATGCGGTGTCGCCGATACAGATAGTAGAAGGCCGCACCTCGATATGGGCAGCGTCTTGTCCATTGGCGTCTTTAGCAAAAGTGGTAAGCGCGCTTATGCTTCCCCTTATTGGGTGTTCCTCTTCATCGTTGAGTCTCAACGTGGTGGAAAGCATGTTGTCTGACGCAGAGGCATTGAGTCTATACGAGCACTGTTTGCCGTTATCCATCAGCTTTTTCAGAAGAAAGTCTGCGTGTAACGACTGCTCTGACGTCTTGGTATGGATTGACGCGTTTTTATATGCGGCGTCGTTGTACATAAATGACGGTGCAGACACAGTAAGATCAATGTAGTCTGCGGCGTCGTTTACTGTTCCATTTATTGTTATAGGCTTGTCAATGACCAGATTGACTCCCGTAAATTTCTTTATAAGACGAGCGTCTGAGATGCATGCATTTATGCTGAAGTTATTGTTGTTTTGTTTCTTATACTTCAGCGTTGTGTTGGGCAGAGAGTGAATGTGCTTTGCCACAATATTGGTAAAGCTGCTTGCCAGTGCTTTATAGTCAAATTTTCCAGCAATATCGGCAGTACAGAAGCCTGACCGCAAGGACATTTGGCGGTTGTCATTCTGCCCCGAAGCCGTGACGGTTATGTCTTTGGGATTAATGTTTTCGCCGTTGATGTCGAACGCCATGTCTGTAATTTTCAACACACCTGTCATGTCGTTGAATTTACAGCCTTTCATCTGGGCTGTAATGTTAAGGCTTGCTTTGAGGTCGTCGTTACCTTTTATGACCCCAAGCGAGTATGGTTTCAGATCTTTTATGCTAATGTTGACGTTTGCCATCGGGTTGGATGCCGACCTGTCTATTTCTCCATTGGCATTAATACGTCCCCTTTTGTCGTCAATAGACAACTGTCCTTTAGCCGTTTTTCCATTGGTAAAAGCGTCTATTTTGATGTTTCCGTAAGTCTCTTTCTTGTACTCGACATTATTTATAACACCGCTGATTTCAAACGTGTTAGGCAATATTCCTTTAACATTAGCTTTTGCAGACAATTTGCCGACGTTACCGTCTGCCAATATGCGCCCTAAGTCAAGACCGCCAGTATGGAAACTTGCGTTGATAGCCTTGCCGTTTTTGTCTGCGCTAACCTCCGCATTGCCCCCGAGGGTCGCTAACTTTCCATTGATGTATAAGCCGTCGTTATGACCTCCTGCCTTGCCAGTGAAGGACACGAAGTTGTTCTTATTGCTGTTGAGAAACTTTGGATATTCTGCGTCAAACAGACCGCACACGAACTGTGCAAACTCCGCATTAGCGTACAACTTGCGGAAGTTAACATTCCATCTTTTGTCGCCCTGCAGCTGATGCAACGCGCCTTCTGCATCCAAGTCTATGTTATTGGACGAAGAAGACAATCTCACCTTGCTGACATTAAGCTTTGAAGCCGTGCCGTTGAAGGCGCCATAGAGCGCAAATGTCTCGTCAGACTTGCGCAGTTTGGGCAACAAAAAGCCGAAGTCGGAGGGCGAAAGGCTCTTGCTTTCGATGGCTCCGACATATTGAACAGACTCTTTATCTATTTTATTGTTATGCGTTGAATACGCGGCAGTTATCTTATCGATATTAACGCAGGTTTTAGGCATTACGAGAACAAACTCTGACAGCATCGCGCTTTTGCTTCCAGCCTCGAGATGAAAGGTCATATTCTCTATGGCAGCACCCGACTGTTCTTTAACCGACAGACGTTTTACCTTGAGCGACAAAGAGTCGTTCGTGAGCTTATTGAGTAATATATGAGCGCTGACATTGCTCAATTCAACATCTTGAGGCAATAGTTTTCCATTACCGTTCAAGCGCTCTTTTTGCTGTCTAAAGGAAATGCTGCCATTGCGAATGATAAGCGATCGAATCTGCAAATCAAGCGGTGCGCTTTCCTTCTTCTCCTTCGATTGGAGCGAATCTATTACAAATTGGAAGTTATAATTTGCCGTTACAGGTTCTTTATAAATATTGGCTTTAAGTCCAAACATCTGTATTGACGAGATGTCTATCTTCTGTTTGGCGAGGTCGTACAGGTCTATTTTCACCGAAAGACGTGTCGCTGTCAGCATCTTCTCCCTGTTTTGGTCTGCCAACAAAACGTCGTCGATAATCAGTCGATTGAAGAATCCCAGGTCAATACGGCCGATATGAACCTCCGAACCGATTTTCTTGCTTATGACATCGCTAAGATATGAGCCAATAGAACGTTGCACCATAGGAATATGGAGCAAAACGATAGCAATAAGATACATTGTCAAAACGCATCCTATTGTAACATTTATTATGTGTTTAAGTATTTTTATTTCTATGTATTCTTTATAAGTTCAACAAAATTACACTATTTTTTTGTTATAAGGAAATAAAAGGAGAAATTTGTGCTTTTTTGTCTTTGTTTTTTACTAAATTTGCATCGCGTTAAAACAAAGGGCGTTTTTCATATATTATTTATAAAGCCATTGTATTCATACACAAAAACAAACGATGAAGTAAAACGCAAGACGTGTAAAGATATTTTTTATTTATACTCATAGATATTTATGGCAAATGTAATTAAGTTACGCAAGGGTTTGGACATCAACCTAAAGGGAAAGGCTGCTGAGCAGAAGTTCCCGGTGAAGGCAGCTACCCTCTATGCCCTTGTTCCTGACGACTTTGTAGGCATGACTCCCAAAGTGGTGGTCCGCGAGGGCGACCATGTGAAGGCTGGCGACGCTCTGTTTGTCAACAAAAAGCAGACAGACGTGAAGTTCGCCTCGCCCGTGAGTGGAGTTGTGCAGGCAGTTGTCAGAGGCGACCGCCGCAAGGTGTTGCGTGTTGTCGTAGAGGCTGACAAAGATCAGCAGTATGTTGACTTCGGTCAGAAACAGGTGGCTTCGCTCGATGACGATGCTGTCGTGAAGGCTCTGCTTGAGGCCGGCTTGTTCGGCTACATCAACCAGTTGCCCTACGCAGTGTCTACAACTCCCGACCAGAAGCCGCGTGCTATCTTCGTAAGCGCACTGCGCGACATGCCGCTGGCAGGCAATTTTGAGTTTGAACTTCAGGGTAATGAGAAAGACTTCCAGACTGGCTTGACCGCTCTGTCTAAGATTGCGAAGACCTATCTCGGCATCGGTGCACAGCAGACAAGCGCCGCTTTGACTGCAGCAAAGGATGTAGAGGTAAACGTTTTCGACGGTCCGTGTCCGGCAGGCAACGTTGGAGTACAGGTCAACAACATCGCTCCTGTAAATAAAGGAGAAGTGGTTTGGACTGTAGACCCCACCGCTGTCATCTTCTTCGGCCGTCTGTTCAACACTGGCAAGGTAGACCTCCGCCGTCTTGTCGCCGTTGCAGGCAGTGAAATCAGCGAGCCCGCTTATGCAGAAGTGCTCGTAGGTCAGCCCATCGCAAGCCTGCTTGATGGTAAACTTGCAACCAAAGACCACGTACGCATCATCAACGGCAACCCGTTGACCGGTCGTAAGAGTACTGCCGACGACTTCGTTGGAGGCCACACATCAGAGATTACCGTCATCCCCGAAGGCGACAACGTAGACGAGATGCTGGGCTGGATTCTTCCGCGCACCAACGACTTCTCCGTAAGTCGCAGTTACTTCTCTTGGCTCTTTGGCAAGAAGAAAGAGTACAATCTCGACGCACGTGTAAAGGGTGGCGAGCGCCACATGATTATGAGCGGCGAATATGACAAGGTGCTTCCTATGGACATCTATGGCGAATACCTCATCAAAGCAATCATCGCCGGCGACATCGACCGCATGGAGCAGCTCGGCATCTACGAGGTTGCACCCGAAGATTTCGCCGTAGCAGAGTTTGTTGACTCTTCAAAGCTCGAACTCCAGCACATCGTTCGTCAAGGACTTGACATGCTTCGCAAGGAGAATGCTTAACATTTAATTTAATTACAAAGAGAAAAGTATGAATTTTCTAAGAAAATATCTTAACGACATCAAGCCCAACTTCGAGCCTGAAGGAAAGCTCCATGCTTTCCGCAGCTTGTTCGACGGCTTTGAGACTTTCCTGTTTGTACCCACCCAGACATCCAAGACCGGCGTAAACATCCACGACGCCATCGACTCGAAGCGCATCATGAGCTTTGTGGTCATCGCGTTGCTCCCGGCACTGCTGTTTGGCATGTACAACGTGGGATTCCAGAACTACAAGGCTGCCGGCACACTTGCCGACACTTCGTTCTTCTCAATGTTCATCTACGGAGCATTGCAGGTACTTCCTAAAATCATCGTCAGCTACGTTGTAGGTCTCGGCATCGAGTTTGCCTGGGCACAGTGGAAGGGCGAAGAAATACAGGAGGGCTTCCTTGTTTCGGGTATTATCATCCCGATGATTGTTCCTGTAGGCTGTCCGTTGTGGGCACTCGCTATTGCTGTTGCCTTTGCTGTGGTTATCGGAAAGGAGATTTTTGGCGGAACAGGTATGAACATCTTCAATGTTGCCCTTATCACACGCGCCTTCCTCTTCTTCTCTTATCCTACAAAGATGAGCGGCGACGCCGTATGGGTGGCTAACGACACCATCTTCGGACTCGGTAACACACTGCCCGACACCTTCACCTGCGCCACACCGCTTGGTGAGATAGCACAGGGAGCAGCTGTCAACAGCAGCCTTTGCGACATGATTACAGGCCTTATCCCAGGTTCTATCGGCGAGACCAGCGTCATAGCCATTGCTATCGGTGCTGTCATCCTGCTTTGGACAGGCATCGCTTCATGGCGCACAATGCTCAGCGTGTTTGTTGGCGGCGCTGCCACAGCATACCTTTTCGAAGCCATCGGCATGACTCCTATCGCATGGTATGAGCACATCGTGCTTGGTGGTTTCTGCTTTGGTGCTGTCTTTATGGCTACAGACCCTGTCACCTCTGCTCGCACACAGTGCGGACAGTACTGGTACGGTACCATTATCGGCATTATGGCAGTCATCATCCGCGTTATGAACCCTGGCTATCCGGAGGGCATGATGCTCGCCATACTCTTCATGAACATGTTCGCTCCGCTCATCGACTACTGCGTAGTACAGAAGAACATCTCCAAGCGAATGAAGCGTTTAACCAACAAATAACATTATCGGAATATGGAAGAAATAAAGAAGAAGGGTCTGAACACCAGTTCAAACTCCTACACAATCATATATTCTGTCGTTATAGTCGTTATCGTTGCGTTCCTGCTTGCCTTCGTGTCTTCTACACTCAAGCCGCAGCAGGACGAGAACGTGGCTCTCGACAAGAAGAAACAGATACTCGCAGCACTCAACATCCGCGACATCGACGGTGCCGAGGCTACAGATAAATATAATAAGGTGATAACAGCCGACGCCATTATCGACCGCAACGGCACAACCGTAGTCAAGGGCGAGCAGGGCGGCACAAAGGCTGGCTTCCTCTGCAACAGCGCTTCTACAAAGGAGGGCAAGCTCGCTCTCTACATCTGCAATGTCGACGGCGAGACCAAATACGTCATCCCCGTTTACGGCATGGGACTCTGGGGCGGCATCAATGGCTACATCGCCGTAAATGCCGACAAGCAGACGGTCTATGGCGCCTACTTCAACCACGAGGGTGAGACCGCAGGTCTTGGCGCCGAAATCAAAGACTCGCGCGCTTGGCAAGACCAGTTTAAGGGCAAGCACATCTTTGCCGATGGCAAGGACGGTGTGGCTCTCTCTGTAGTGAAGAAAAACGAGGTGACTGACCCGTCAACACAGTGCGACGCCGTGACAGGTGCCACACTTACCTGTAACGGTGTGAGCGAAATGCTCCACACATGCCTCGCAGAGTACACAAAATTCTTAACATCTAAATAAGGAGGAGTATAAGATTATGAGTTTGTTTTCAAAAGAGAATAAGGCTGCATTCACCAATCCTCTGAACCTCGACAACCCCATCCTCGTACAGGTGCTCGGCATCTGCTCGGCGCTTGCTGTGACATCACAGCTCAAGCCCGCCATCGTGATGGGTCTTGCCGTGACGGTGATTACAGCATTCGCAAACGTGATTATCTCAATCATCCGCAACACCATACCTAACCGCATCCGCATCATCGTGCAGCTGGTGGTAGTTGCAGCTCTCGTGACCATCGTGAGCCAGATTCTGAAGGCTTTCGTCTACGACGTGAGCGTAGAGCTTTCGGTTTACGTAGGACTTATCATCACCAACTGTATTCTCATGGGACGTCTTGAGGCCTTCGCCATGCAGAACAAGCCCTGGCCTTCGTTCCTCGACGGTGTGGGCAACGGTCTTGGCTATGCCTACATACTCGTTGTTGTCGGCGGTCTGCGCGAACTTTTCGGTCGCGGCTCACTGCTCGGCTACCAGCTCATACCGCAGGGCGTCTACGATGCTGGTTACATCAACAACGGCATGATGACAATGCCTGCTATGGCGCTCATCCTCCTCGGATGCGTTATCTGGATTCACAGAGCTTACTTTTACAAAGAAAAATAAACAGAAGTAAACAATGGAACATTTAATAAGCCTTTTCTTCCGGTCCATCTTTGTGGACAACATGATATTCGCCTTCTTCCTCGGCATGTGCTCGTTCCTTGCCGTGTCAAAGAACGTGAAGACATCATTGGGACTGGGTCTTGCCGTAACATTCGTGTTGCTCGTCACCGTGCCTGTCGACTACCTGTTGCAGACTAAGGTGCTGGGTCCCGACTGTCTTGTTGAGGGCGTAGACCTTTCATATCTGAGCTTCATCCTCTTCATTGCCGTCATTGCTGGCATCGTGCAGCTGGTGGAGATGATTGTAGAGAAATACTCACCGTCGCTCTATGCGGCTCTGGGCATCTTCCTCCCCCTCATCGCCGTAAACTGCGCCATCATGGGTGCTTCGCTCTTCATGCAGCAGCGCATCAACCTCGACCCCTCCAACTCGCAGTACATCGGCAGCGTGGTAGACGCTATCGTTTACGCTCTTGGTAGCGGCATCGGTTGGACACTTGCCATCGTGGCAATGGGCGCCATCCGTGAGAAGATGCAGTACAGCGACGTGCCAAAGCCCCTGCAGGGTCTCGGCATCACCTTCATCACCGTAGGACTCATGGCTATGGCCATGATGTGCTTCTCTGGTCTTAAAATATAATAAGGAGGACTCAACGTTATGAACACATCATTTATAATTGCAAGTATTGGAGTTTTCCTTGTTGTAATACTCCTCTTGGTTGTCATCCTGCTCGTCGCTAAGAAGTTCCTCAGCCCGAGCGGCAACGTCAACATCGAAATCAATGGCGACAAGACCCTCAACGTGCCGCAAGGCTCATCGCTGATGACCACGCTCAACGAGAATGGCATCTTCCTGCCTTCTGCCTGTGGTGGTAAGGCAAGCTGCGGCCAGTGCAAGGTGCAGGTGCTTGAGGGCGGTGGTGAGATTCTCGACTCAGAGAAGCCCCACTTCACACGCAAGCAGATAAAGGACAACTGGCGCCTCGGATGTCAGTGTAAAGTGAAGTCGGACATGAAGATTAAGGTGCCCGACTCAGTGATGGGTGTAAAAGAATGGGAGTGCGAGGTCATCTCCAACAAAAACGTATCGTCGTTCATCAAAGAGTTTAAGGTGGCTCTGCCCCCGGGAGAGCACATGGACTTCATTCCTGGTTCTTACGCACAGATTAAGATTCCGGCATACGACTGCATCGACTACGACAAAGACTTTGACAAGTCACTCATCGGTGAAGAGTATCTTGGCACATGGGAAAAGTTCAACATCTTCTCACTCAAGGCCCACAACCCCGAGCCTACAGTGCGTGCCTACTCTATGGCCAACTACCCCGACGAGGGCGACATCATCACCCTCACCGTGCGTATTGCCACAACACCGTTCCTGCCGCGTCCGCAGGTCGGCTTCCAGAACGTGCCGACAGGTATTGCCTCTTCATACATCTTCTCACTGAAGCCCGGCGACAAGGTTATGATGTCAGGTCCTTACGGCGACTTCCATCCTAACTTCACCTCTGGCAAGGAGATGATTTGGATTGGTGGTGGCGCAGGTATGGCTCCGCTCCGCGCGCAGATCATGCACATGACCAAGACCCTCCACACACGCGACCGCGAGCTCCACTTCTTCTACGGAGCACGTGCTCTCGGCGAGGCGTTCTTCCTTGAGGACTTCTGGAAACTGGAGAAGGAATATCCCAACTTCCACTTCCACCTCTCGCTCGACCGCAAAGACCCCGTTGCCGACGCACAGGGCGTGAAGTACTACGAGGGCTTTGCCGTAAACTGCATCCGCGACACCTACTTGAAGGATCACGAAGCTCCCGAGGATTGCGAGTACTACCTCTGCGGACCTCCAATGCTTATCAAGACCGTCACAGACTATCTCGATTCGCTCGGAGTAGATCCTGAGAGCATAATGTACGATAACTTCGGTTAATGACAAACCATACAAACCGACAATAAATAGAAACGAAGCCGCTGAACGACAGTGGCTTCGTTTTTTTATTCCCCTTACGCACCCGTCGGCAGCAGCTTGCTGCCCATTGGCCCAGACTTATCTATCCATTCCGTTATAACGGTTGACACACAAATGCTGCTTTTTCTGACACTTTGCTACATTTTCTTCAATTTTGCTGACGCCAATTCTTAACACGTGTTAAAAGCCCGTAGCTTTTCCCATTAGGCCCATTTGACGTCCTCATTAGGCCCATTTGACATTGCCACTACAGCCCTTTGACAAGCCCGAAAGGTAACTATCATTTTGTCACCAGAGCCTGTTGCTATTCTACTACCCACCTTACCCCATTGCGAACAGTCTTTAAAGCGACAAAAACAACGCCACTCCGCACTTCAGAAACCACACGCCACGGTGTATGTTAAAAAGCATTAATTACAAACATTATACCACCGTCGAAAATTCATTTTCATTTTTTTTTGTTACCTTTGCATCATCATAATATTTGAGTGTTTCATTTTTAGAAACGCCATTCAATCCATATACATTCATTACATCCATATATGTATAACAAAGAAGATTTGTCATCAAAAGGAATATCCGAATTGTTGGATATAGCCAAAGAATTTGGCGCCGAGGTCGAAATCAATGACAAGATGGGCAAAGAAGACATTATCTATGCCATTCTTGACAAACAGGCCGAGGGCGACACTCTGCTTGGCACCAAACGACGCAGAACAAGAATCGTAAAAAAAGATACAGACCGAGTTTACACTGTCAACGGCAAAGACGGTGAAAACTTTGACATCAAAAAGAACAAAGCTGCCGAGAGCGACGAGCCTGCACCCGACAGTGCAGACAATGCCAATGCTGAAACACCTCAGGAGGAGATGACTCCCGAGATGATTCTCGCATCCATGCCCAAGCACAGAGGTCGCAAGTCAAAGAGAGAACTTGAGCTTATGGCTGCGGCAGAAGAGGCACGTAGAGCCGCAGAAGAGCAGGCAGCAAACGCCAACAATACAGACATGCAGCCCGAAGAGGGCGACGAGCCGATGCCTGAAGCCGATGCTCCCGAGCAGAACTGGGACGAATATAGCAACAACGGCGACTACTACGACCGCGAAGACGCACAAGACGACTTTGTGCCCGAGGAGAAATACAACGCCGCTGACACTAACTTCAACGACGAAGAGAAATCTGGTCTGCTCGCACAGTTGCAGGAAAAGATAAATGCACACAACGAGAACAACGAGCAGCACAATAAAGATTTGGAGAACGGCATTTGGGTCGGCGACCCTGGCGACGGCACAGACTTCATACCAGTAGTCGACCTTCCCATCGAAGACCACGGCGCTGTGCCCAACTACGACATGTTCGACAACCCCACACAGCCCATGAACCAGCAGATGCCGCAGGCCTACGCCATGCAGCCACAGGCAAGCATGGAGGAAGACATGTTCGACTTCTCCGACCTCATCACAGCCAACGGTGTGCTTGAAATCATGCCCGACGGCTACGGATTCCTCCGCTCAAGCGACTACAACTACCTGTCGTCTCCCGACGATGTGTACGTTTCGGTTCAGCAGATCAAGCGCTACGGCCTCAAGACTGGCGACGTGGTGCTTTGCCACGTGCGTCCGCCCCACGACGGAGAGAAGTATTTCCCGCTCACAAACATCGACAAGATAAACGGCAGAAACCCCGCAGAGGTTAGAGACCGCATCGCCTTTGAGCACCTTACACCGCTGTTCCCCGACGAGAAGTTCACGCTGTGTGGCGACAGAAAGACCAACAACCTGTCGACGAGAGTGGTAGACCTGTTCTCCCCCATCGGCAAAGGTCAGCGCGCACTCATCGTGGCACAGCCCAAGACGGGTAAGACCATACTGATGAAAGACATCGCCAACGCCATCGCTGCCAACCATCCGGAAGCATATCTTATGATGCTGCTCATCGACGAGCGACCCGAGGAGGTGACCGACATGGCACGCACCGTCAACGCGGAGGTCATCGCCTCTACCTTTGACGAGCCAGCAGAGCGCCACGTCAAGATTGCAGGCATCGTGCTCGAGAAAGCTAAGCGCATGGTAGAGTGCGGCCACGATGTAGTGATATTCCTCGACTCCATCACCCGTCTCGCACGCGCCTACAACACCGTGTCGCCCGCTTCAGGCAAGGTGCTGACAGGTGGTGTCGACGCCAACGCCCTACAGAAGCCGAAACGCTTCTTCGGTGCAGCGCGCAACATAGAGGGTGGCGGTTCGCTGACCATCATTGCCACAGCACTTATCGACACCGGATCTAAGATGGACGAGGTGATTTTCGAGGAGTTCAAGGGTACCGGCAACATGGAGTTGCAGCTCGACCGCTCACTGAGCAACAAGCGCATATTCCCGGCTGTCAACCTCGTAGCGTCAAGCACACGTCGCGACGATCTCCTGCAGGACAAGACCACACTCGACCGAATGTGGATTCTCCGCAAATACATTTCCGATATGAACCCCATAGAGGCAATGAACTTTATACACGACCGCATGGTACACACACAAGACAACGAAGAGTTTCTGCTCTCCATGAACTCATAGTTCATGGCACGTACCCGGTAACACAAAAGGCGGGTTCTATAAATACGCTCACACAAGCTGTTGAGTACTATTTATAGAACGCGCCTTTTTAACTTAAACACACATAATTCTGACACGGCGATGGACGACTATATAGAGATAAAAGGCGCAAGAGTAAACAATCTGAAGAACGTTAGCCTGAAGATTCCCCGCAACAAACTGGTGGTGATAGCAGGAGTGTCTGGCTCCGGAAAATCATCACTCGCTTTCGACACACTGTACGCAGAAGGACAACGCAGATATGTTGAGTCACTGTCTTCATACGCGAGACAGTTTCTCGGGCGACTCAGCAAGCCCGAATGTGACTTCATAAAAGGCCTGCCGCCAGCCATCGCCATAGAGCAGAAGGTGAACTCGCGCAACCCGCGAAGCACCGTCGGCACGTCTACAGAGATATACGAATATCTACGTCTGCTGTATGCACGAATCGGCAAGACCTATTCGCCCGTAAGCGGTGAGGAAGTAAAGATAAACTCGACAGAAGACATACTCGCACAGGTGCGCAGCTACTCTGACGGCACAAAGTTCGTCATACTCGCGCCGCTCCATGTGGTCGACGGGCGCACCATACAGCAACAGATTAAGGCATACCTGCTGCAGGGCTATTCAAGACTATGGGTTAACGGCGAGTTTCTGCGCATCGACGACCTGATGGAAGACGAGCAGAAGATGGAAGGACTACAGATAAGCGACACCTATCTGCTGATAGACCGCATGTCTGTGTCACATGAGAAAGACAGCGAGTCACGACTCATCGACTCCGCGGAAACCGCCTTCTACGAGGGCAACGGCGCGTGCCGCCTTGTGTTCCTACCGTCCAACATAATATACGACTACTCCACACGCTTCGAGTCAGACGGCATAGTGTTTGAACAGCCCAACGACAACATGTTTTCGTTCAACTCTCCGCTCGGCGCATGCCCCGTATGTGAGGGCTTCGGCAAGGTAATGGGCATCGACGAGAAGCTCGTGGTGCCCAACACGTCGCTCAGTGTCTACGACGGATGTGTGCAGTGCTGGCACGGAGAGAAGATGGGCATGTGGAAGAAGGAGTTCTGCAAGAGAGCCGCTGCCGACAAATTCCCCATCTTCGAGCCTTATTACAACCTCACACGCAAACAGAAGGACATGCTGTGGCACGGGCTGCCCTCTGACAAGGAGAAGGTGTGCATCGACTCCTTCTTCAAGATGGTGAGCGAAAACCAATACAAGATACAATACCGCGTCATGCTCAGCCGCTACCGTGGCAAGACCACGTGTCCGAGCTGTCATGGCACACGCCTGAAGAAGGAGGCGACATGGGTGAAGATTGGTGGCAAGAGCATCTGCGACCTGGTAGAGATGTCCATACTGAACCTACAGCAATGGTTCAAAGCGCTGAAACTCGACGACAACGAACAGGCTATAGCCAAACGTCTGCTCACAGAAATCAACAACCGTCTACAGTTCCTGGTAGACGTGGGACTGGACTACCTCACCCTCAACCGCCAGTCCAACACGCTGAGTGGCGGTGAGAGCCAGCGCATAAACCTCACCACGTCGCTCGGCAGTTCGCTCGTAGGCTCGCTCTATGTGCTCGACGAGCCGAGCATCGGTCTGCACAGCAGAGACACCGACAAGCTGATAAAGGTGCTGAAAGAGCTGCGCGACATTGGCAACACCGTGGTGGTGGTAGAACACGACGAAGACATATTGCGCGCCGCAGACTACATCATCGACGTCGGCCCCGACGCCGGACATCTCGGCGGAGAGATTGTGTATGAAGGCACCATACAGCAAATCTATAATGAGACAGAGTCGAAGAGCCACACCGTGAACTACCTCAACGGCCACGAAGCCATCTCCTGTTCCACAAGCCGCAGGGCGTGGAACCAGGCTATAGAGATAAAAGGAGCGAGAATGAACAATCTCAAGGGTCTGGACGTGAAGTTTCCGCTGAACGTGATGACGGTCGTTACAGGTGTCAGCGGCTCTGGAAAGTCGTCGCTTGTAAAAGGCATTCTCTACCCCGCCCTGAAGCGTCATCTCAACGAAGTGGCAGAAATACCCGGCGAATACTCATCGCTTGAAGGCGACTGGCAAAGCATAAGCCACGTAGAGATGGTAGACCAGAACCCGATAGGTAAGAGTTCGCGCTCCAATCCAGCAACATACGTCAAGGCATACGACGCCATACGCCAACTCTATGCCGACCAACCGCTGTCAAAACAGTTAGGACTCACGCCACAACACTTCTCGTTCAATGCCGATGGTGGACGATGTGAGGAGTGCAAGGGGGCTGGATTCATAACCGTGGAAATGCAGTTCATGGCAGACCTGGTCTTGGAGTGCGACTCATGTCACGGCAAACGCTTCAAGAAAGACATACTCGAAGTCATGTTTCATGGCAAAAACATCTACGATGTGCTTAACATGACCGTCTCCGAAGCTATCGACTTCTTTGGCGAATACAAGCAGAAGACAATAGTCGAGCGCCTGCGTCCGCTCGAAGATGTAGGCTTAGGATATGTAAAACTCGGTCAGAACTCATCAACACTGTCGGGTGGTGAAAACCAACGTGTGAAGTTAGCATACTTCATCGGACAAGAGAAGCAGCTGCCCACGCTGTTCATCTTCGACGAACCGACGACGGGTCTGCACTTCCACGATATACAGCGTCTGCTCAATTCATTCAACGCACTCATACGCAGAGGACACACTATAATAATAATTGAGCACAATCTCGACATCGCAAAAAATGCCGATTATATAATTGACCTCGGACCTGAAGGCGGCAACAAAGGCGGCTACGTCGTATGCTGCGGCACACCGGAAGAGATATGCAATTGTGAAGAAAGCTACACAGCAAAATATCTGAAAGAGAAACTGGAGGAAAAACAGTAGGAAGAAGAGCCTAAAAGCTATCTTCAGCAAAGGAAACAAGTAAGGCAGCATACAGAACAAGAAGAATCTGTATGCTGTCTTTTTTATTTCTTGACCTTTCGGTTTTCGAGAAAGAAGCCCAGCTTATATAGTTTGAACAACAACAGATTCGGCTTTGACCCTGTAAGGTTACGCTTTTCTTTGTTCTTCATAATTCTATGCCACAATCTGAACAGAGACAAAGGGATATAACGACCAAGAGTAGTCACTTT
>JALEVZ010000082.1 GCA_022788105.1 Prevotella sp.
TCTCTCTCGATTGCGGTTGCAAAGGTAGCACTTTTTCCTGAACCCACAAACATTTTCCGTCTTTTTTTCAAAAAAACATCAAAAAAAAGTCCGTTTTCTACCCTTTTGACCACAAAATCGGGCTAATCCATGCGTTCAAGATAGTCTTTTGACGAAAAATCGCGCAATAGTTCAAGCTCGCCTGTCGCCTCATGCACCATGCCTATTGCTGGGTGCGAAATGCCATTAAACATGTTCGTTTTTACCGTCGTGTAGTGCATCATGTCTTCAAACACCACATTTTCGCCAATCTGTAGTTCGTGGTCAAACTTCCAGCTACCCATAAAATCGCCAGAAAGACAGCTATTACCACCCAGTCTATATATAAAATAAGGTGTATCTGCGTCAGCCACATCATCAGCACGCCCGTCACATCCATCCTGAACATTCTCCATTCCATCGCCAGGTCCATTATATCCCTCTAATGTCTCCGCCCCACGCACACGCGGCCAGTACGGCATCTCCAGACAGTCGGGCATGTGGCACGTAAAGCTCACATTCAAAATAGCAGTCTTTATACCGCGGTTCTCTACCACATCCACGACCTGCGACACCAGCGGACCCGTCTGCCATGCAAAGGCGCTGCCAGGCTCGAGTATTACCTTCAAGTGCGGATAGCGGCTACGAAACGCTTGAAGCAAGCCGATAAGCCGCTCCACATCATAGTCGGCACGCGTCATAAGATGGCCGCCACCGAAGTTTATCCATTTCAGTTGACCAAACCATCGCGCAAACTTATCTTCAATATGCGCGAGCGTACGTTCAAACACATCGCTTCCACTCTCACAGTGGCAGTGACAGTGAAATCCGTCAAGCTCGGCAGGAAGCTGCTCCGGCAACATATCAGCCGTCACACCAAAGCGCGTACCAGGCGCACACGGATTATAAAGATCGGTGCCCACCTCCGAATATTCAGGGTTTACACGCAATCCAAGGCTCACGTCACCTCCCACACTCTTCACACGCTCATGATAGCGGTCATACTGCGACAACGAGTTAAACGTCAGATGACTTGAGCAACGCGCTATCTCGTCAATCTCATAGTCGGTATATGCTGGCGAATAGGTGTGTGCGCGACGACCAAACTTATCACGTGCCATCAGCGCCTCACCCAGCGAACTTGCCGTGGTAGAGGATATATATTCACGAAAAATAGAGAACGTCTTCCACAGGGCGTATGCCTTGAAGGCAAGTATTATCTCCACTCCAGCGCGGTCGGCAACACTCTTTATGAGAGCGAGGTTACGACGAAGGCGCTTCTCTTCAAGCACATACATAGGTACGCCGATTTCGGCAAAGGTATTGGTGTTTACTTTCATAAATGCAAAATTAAAGAAAAAACCCGAGCTCTTTCAATATTTTTATATAATTTTGTACTTCAATATTTAAGCAATTGCGTTAACACACAGCGACAATTGCGACAACTGAAAACAAAGCATAGCAACAAATAAAGAAAATGGCAAGAAAGAAAAAACCGCTTCCCATACTCGAGAACATAACCATCGAAGACATTGCCGCAGAAGGCAAATCACTCGCCAGAGTAAACGACATGGTAGTGTTCGTGCCATTCGCCGTGCCTGGCGACGTGGTAGACCTGCAGGTGCGCAAGAAGAAGCACCACTACTGCGAGGCAGAGGTTATACGATTTATAAAGAAGAGCGAACAGCGAACAGAGCCGAAGTGCCAGCATTTCGGAGTGTGCGGAGGCTGCAAATGGCAGAACCTGCCCTACGAGGAGCAGCTCAAGGCAAAGCAGAAGCAGGTACACGACCAGCTCACACGCATCGGCAAGGTGGAGCTTCCGGAGTTCCGCCCCATCATGGGCAGTGTGAAGACATTCGAATATCGCAACAAACTCGAGTTCGGATGCTGCAACAAGCGATGGCTCACACGCGAGGAAGTGGCGGAAGGCACGGTCTACGACAACATGAACGGCATCGGCTTCCACATCACAGGCGCCTTCGACAAGATTCTGCCGATAGAGAAGTGCTGGCTCATGGACGACCTCCACAACCGCATACGCAACACCATACGCGACTACGCATTCAGCACAGGCATGACCTTTTTCGACCTGCGACAGCAGCACGGTCTGCTCCGCGACATCATGATTCGCAACTCCAACACCGGCGAGTGGATGGTACTCGTGCAGTTCCATTACGACGAGGAGGGCGACCACGAACGCGCACTCGGTCTCATGCAGCACATTGCTGACTCGTTCCCTGAGATAACATCGCTGCTCTACGTAGACAATCAGAAATGCAACGACACCTTTGGCGACCTCGACCTCACTGTGTTCAAGGGCAACGACCACATCTTCGAGACCATGGAGAGTCTGCGTTTCAAGGTGGGACCAAAGAGTTTCTACCAGACCAACACCGACCAGGCATATCACCTCTACAGCGTGGCACGCGAGTTTGCACAACTCACTGGCAACGAGATGGTCTACGACCTCTATACTGGCACTGGCACCATCGCCAACTTCGTGGCACGCGACGCACGTCAGGTAGTAGGCATAGAGTATGTGCCCGAGGCTATCGAAGACGCGAAAGTAAACTCTGACATCAACGGTATCGGCAACACAAAGTTCTATGCCGGCGACATGAAAGACATCCTTACCGATGAGTTCATCGCACAGCACGGACAGCCCGACGTCATCATCACCGACCCGCCACGCGCTGGCATGCACGCCGACGTAGTGAGCACCATCCTCCGCGCCAACCCCAAGCGCATCGTGTACGTGAGCTGCAACCCCGCCACACAGGCCCGCGATCTGCAACTCATGGATGCACAATACCGCGTGGAAGCAGTGCAGCCCGTAGACATGTTTCCTCACACACCGCATGTGGAGAATGTAGTACTACTTGTTAAAAGGTAAAAGGGTAAAAAGGTAAAAAATGCAGACGCCAAAGGGAAAGCTTCAATCCGTCCCCCCATATGAGGAGAAATAAAGAGACCTCCAACAAACAAACCGCCTCTACCCTATGAGGAGAAATAAAGAGACCTCCAACAAACGAACCGCCTCTCCCCGGTGGGGAGAGCTGGAGAGGAGCATAAAAAAGAAATAACAAAACCAAAAAACTAAGATGAAACTAAGAAACCAGGCGCTGACAGCCACCATACTGCTTGCTGGCGCCACCTCGAGCCTATGGGCTCAACAAAAAGAGCCGCAGGTAAAAGTCGTTAACGACATAAAGTTCAGCGGCTACGTCATGACACAATACCAGTATTCTGGTCAGAAAGACGCCGAAAGCAACTCGTTCAACCTCCGCATGGTGCGTATGGCACTTGACGGTCGCTTCTTCAACGACTTCTACTGGAAAGCACAGGTGCAACTCAACGGCAACACCTCAACCTTAGGCAGCTCGCCACGACTGGTCGACGCCTTCGCCGAGTGGCAGAAATACAAGGAAGCACGCATAAAGATTGGACAGTTCAAACGTCCGTTCTCGTTCGAAAACCCCATGCACCCCATCGACCAGGGTTTCATGAGCTACGCACAGAATGTTACGAAGCTCGCGGGCTTCAGCGACCGCGTGGGTGAGCAGGCAAGCAACGGTCGCGACATAGGCCTCCAGCTCCAGGGCGACCTGCTGCCCAACGCCAACGGACGTCGTCTGCTCCACTATCAGGTGGGCGTGTTCAACGGCCAGGGCATCAACGTCAAAGACGCGGACAACCGCAAAGATGTCATCGGCGGCATCTGGCTCATGCCTGTTAGCGGCATGCGCATCGGCGCCTTCGGATGGACAGGTTCTTATGCCCGTACTGGCACATGGACAGAAAACGGTGAAACAGTTAGTGGCACACGCACCGTGAGCCGCAACCGCTACGCCATCAGTGGCGAGTACGTGAAAGACGACTGGACCTTCCGCTCTGAGTACATCCACAGCCAGGGCTACGGTTTCAAGACAACATACCAGAAGGACGGTCAGCAGAAAGACTGCGCCATCAACACCAATGCTGGCGACAAGGCAGACGGTCTCTATGCTCTCGTCATCGCCCCAGTGCAGAAGAACAAAATTCACCTCAAGGCACGTTACGACATGTATCGTCCGAGCGCAGAGTGGAGCAGCGCTAAGACACAATATGAGATTGGCGCCGACTACTGCTTCGGCAAGAATGTGAAGCTCAACGCCGAGTATGTGTTTGTAAACGATCGCAAGCTGGCAAAATCCAACTACAACATGCTCGACTTCCAGGTCGACATAAGATTCTAAGTCCCCACGACATAACCGCCGACACTGGCACAAAAAATCCCCTCCCTTGCATAACAACATGCACAGGGAGGGGATTTTTCTTTACTTATAAGACATTAAGAACATATCACGTTACAACCCTACCGACAAACCGAACGACAGATAGTCGCGGAACTGCCAATATCCGTGGTGGTCGTCACGCTGTCGCGAGTCGTCGAAGCGTGAATAGAAGTCAAGATGGGTAGCAATGTATTTGTTGAAACGGAAGTCCATCTTGTTCACAATCTGGGCCTCGGTGCGACTGTATGATGAATAGAAATACGACTCCACACGCCATGTGAGGTTCTTAATAAAGGCAATGTTGAAGTTCAGGTCTACACGCGAACCGTAGTCCTGCAACGAGTGTTCACCATTCTTTATACCATAGCTTCCAACGATGTCTGCACGGTCACAATAGCGGTAGTTGTAAGAGAACGCACCGATATTGAGGTCCCCGTTCAGCTTGTTTTTAAAGAATTTGAAGTTGGTGCGCATACCGACAGACACGTTAAGCGTAAGTGGCGAGGCGAAGTCTGTCTTCACATGGTTGGAGTTGCTGTCAAAAACACGCAGCAGCGGCGTCTTAGCATCAAACTGCAACGAATACGACCACGCCTTCACGGCACGCACGTTGAAGTTGCCCTTGTAATGTAGATCACTGGCATTGGTACGCACGCTGTGTACGGTGTCGGTCTTTGAGCTATTGAAGCCGAGCGTGGCTTCAATCATATTTTCAAAAAACACGCGTTTCTTATTGTCGTACTTGGCATAAAACCTCAAATACTCGCGCGTCGTATAATTGTTCTCGCCACGTCCCGCCCAGTTGCTGGAATAGTAGTTCTGCGCGAGATCCACGTCAAAGCGCCAGTTGAAAGTCCAGAAGTTCGGACGGCTGATTACGATGTCGTTCATATCAAAGTCTGCCTCATTAGCCTTAGGCTTCGCAAACTCCACTATGTCTGAAGCGGCGGCGGCCTTCTTAGGCTTAGTACTGAGCAGCGGACCCGCCTCGTCTATCTTACTTTGGGTGCTGTGTACAAGGTCGGGGCGACGAAAATACACCGACATCAGCGCGTCGTCAATGGCAGTGTCGGCAGTGTCGGCATCGAGAGCAAAGCGGTTGCGCGACACGTCATGATAGAACGTTAGTGGCACGAACATGCGGTAGTAACGGTTGTCGGCGGCGTAGCTGCGGTCTGACGAGACAGCTAACAGCGAGTCCACCTGACGGCGCACCGCCAACAGCGAGTCCACATACTTGCGTTCAAGTTGCGGCACGGTGTCCACCTCTACAGTGCAGCGGCGACGCTGCGCCGTGGCGTCCAGCGTAGAGACCACTATCAGCAGCGCTGCCAATATGATGTGTTTCGTATTCATAATGCGTGAGTTATTTTGCTTCTTTGTCTATTGGCTGCATGCGACGTCACACCTCGGACAGCCCCCTTGCTGCGTCTTGCCGCATAACATCTGCAAAGGTAAGAATAAAAATTGAAACTTGCTTGTCAGTTCCGCAATTTTATACTAACTTTGCACCTTGTATAATCAGTTATTGGCAGTCCGGCGACGGACGGCAAGGACAGAAGAACACATTTCCTACTTGCCAGCTGTCACTCGTCTGCTGCAAAATTCAATTTTTATATTCATATCATCGTGGCTGAAACAAAATACATCTTCGTCACAGGCGGCGTGGTCTCATCCCTGGGAAAGGGCATCATATCGTCGTCTATTGGTAAACTTTTGCAGGCAAGAGGTTACAACATCACCATCCAGAAGTTTGACCCGTACATCAACATCGACCCTGGCACGCTCAATCCATACGAGCACGGCGAGTGCTATGTCACCGTCGACGGCATGGAGACAGACCTCGACCTCGGCCACTACGAACGTTTCACGGGCATACAGACCACCAAAGCCAACTCCCTGACCACGGGCCGCATATACAAAGCAGTCATCGACAAGGAGCGCCGCGGCGACTATCTTGGCAAGACCATACAGGTGGTGCCACACATCACCGACGAGATAAAGCGCAACGTGAAGCTGCTCGGCACGAAATATCACTACGACTTCGTCATCACCGAGATTGGCGGCACCATCGGCGACATCGAGAGTGCGCCGTTCATGGAGGCGATACGTCAGCTCAAATGGGAGTTGGGCAAAAACGCCATCAGCATCCACCTCACCTACGTGCCATACCTACGCGCAGCAGGAGAGCTGAAGACCAAGCCCACACAGCACTCGGTGAAGGAGCTGCAGAGCGTCGGCATACAGCCCGACGTGCTCATTCTGCGCACAGAGAAGCATCTGGAACCTGACATATTGAGAAAGGTGGCGAGCTTCTGCAACGTCGACCTCGACTGCGTAATACAGAGCGAAGACCTGCCCAGCATCTACGAGGTGCCGCTGAACATGCAGAAGCAAGGCCTCGACACAGCCATACTGCGCAAGATGGGCGAACCCATCGGCGAGACACCGACACTCGGACCGTGGCGCGACTTCCTCGACCGCCGCAACAAGGCGACAGAAACCATCAACATCGGACTGGTGGGCAAGTACGATTTGCAAGACGCATACAAGTCCATCCGTGAGAGTCTGTCCCACGCTGGCACATACAACGACCGCAAGGTGAACATCAGCTTCATCAACTCAGAACACATCACCGAAGACAATGTGGCTGAGAAGTTGGCAGGACAAGACGGCATAGTCATCTGTCCGGGATTCGGACAACGCGGCATAGAGGGCAAGATTGTGGCAGCACACTACACCCGCACCCACGACATACCGACTTTCGGCATCTGCCTCGGCATGCAGATGATAGTCATCGAGTTCGCACGCAACGTCTTGGGCTACACCGACGCCAACAGTCGCGAGATGGACGAGAAGACGCCCCACAACGTCATCGACATCATGGAGGAGCAGAAAAACATCACCAACATGGGTGGCACCATGCGTCTCGGCGCCTACGAGTGTGTGCTGCAACAAGGCTCACGTGTGTTCGACATATATAAGAAGGAGCACATACAGGAGCGCCACCGCCACCGCTATGAGTTCAACAACGACTTCCAAAAGGAGTATGAGAAGGCGGGCATGATGTGCGTAGGACGCAACCCAGAGAGCGACCTCGTGGAGATAGTAGAGATTCCAGGACTCAAGTGGTACATCGGCACACAGTTCCACCCCGAATATCAAAGCACCGTGCTCCACCCCCATCCACTCTTCGTCGACTTCGTAAAGGCGGCGATAGAAAACAAAACAACAGAAACACCCACGGGCAGCCAGCCCTAAACAACGAATAATAAATTTAAGTTTCGCATGCCTTTGACATGCTGATAGTTCTTGCCTATGCAAGCGGCAAAGCCGAGCGGAAAACTTGCGAAACTTCAGTAACAAATAATAAAAACAAACAAAACTCGTGGACAAAAACAACATCATTGGCTTTGTGCTCATCGCTGCAGTGCTGATAGGTTTCAGCATCTGGTCTCAGCCGTCGGCTGAGGAACGTGCAGCAGCCGCCCGACAGGATTCGATAGCTGCCGTGACACAACAGAAAGCCATAGAGGCGCAGAAGATTGCAGACGCAAAAAAGGCCGCAGAGGCCAAAGCCGCAGTAGAGGCAGACACAACAGCCCTCTTCCATAAAGCCCTGCAGGGCAACGACTCGGCTGTAGTACTCAAGAACAGCAAGGTAGAACTCACCATCGGCACCAAAGGCGCCACCGTTGAGAAAGCCGTGATAAAGCACTTCACCGACCGTGAGGGCAACCCCGACGTCACTCTGTTCGACAAGAAAGACCAGAACCTCAAGTTCATGCTCGCTGCAAAGGAGACCAACATCAACAGCGACGACCTCTACTTCCAAGCGTCAGAGACGACCGACTCCACCGCCACCTTCACAGCAGTAGCTGGCGAGGGCAAGACCATCACCATCAAATACGTGCTCGGCAAAGACTACATGTTGCACATGCAGCTGCAGGCAAACGGCTTGCAGGGACTGTTCGCGCCCAACATCAATACCATGGACATAGCATGGGAAGACCGTTGCCGCCAACAGGAGAAGGGTTTCATGTTTGAGAACCGTTACACCACCCTCACCTATCACCTCAGCGACGGCGGTGCCAAAAACCTCAGCGAGAACGGCGACGACGAGAAGACCATCGACGAGAAGACCGACTGGGTGGCTTTCAAAAACCAGTTTTTCTCTGCTGTGATGATTGCCAAAAACGACTTCGAGGCAAACGCACAGTTCAAGAGCAAGTCACAGGAGAAAGGCTCTGGCTACCTCAAACACTACAACGCCAACCTGAAGTCATTCTTCGACCCCTCAGGCAAGACACCCTCAGAGTTTGACTTCTACTTCGGACCCAATGACTTCCGTCTGCTTCAAAACGTGGAGAAGGAGTGCGCCTTCGGTAAAGACCTGCAGATGCAGCGTCTCGTCTACCTCGGCTGGCCACTCTTCCGCATTATCAACCGTTGGTTCACACTCTACGTGTTCGACTTCCTCACAGGTCTGAACATCAACATGGGCATCGTGCTCATACTCATCACACTGCTCTTGAAGGTCATCACCTATCCGATGGTAAAGAAGAGCTACATGAGCTCTGCAAAGATGCGCGTGCTCAAACCGAAGCTCGAAGAGGCAACCAAGCACCTCAACAAGCCCGAAGACCAGATGCAGAAGCAGCAGGCCATGATGGCAGAGTATTCAAAATATGGTGTCAGTCCACTCTCAGGATGTCTCCCCATGCTCATACAGATGCCTATCTGGATTGCGATGTTCAATTTCGTGCCCAACGCCATACAGCTGCGTGGCGAGAGTTTCCTCTGGATTCACGACCTCTCGACCTACGACCCCATCATAGAGTG
This sequence comes from Prevotella sp., assembly GCA_022788105.1. Lineage (GTDB taxonomy): Bacteria > Bacteroidota > Bacteroidia > Bacteroidales > Bacteroidaceae > Prevotella. Next base: position 9,138 of record JALEVZ010000082.1, read on the forward strand.
GAACCACAACATCTGGCTCCTCGGCGACCACCTGTCGCTCACCTGTGTGCTGTTCTGCGTGTCACAGCTCCTCTACTCATGGATGACCATGCGTCAGCAGCGCGACCAGATGGTAGGTCAGCAGGCAGAACAGATGAAGATGATGCAGTGGATGATGTTCCTCATGCCGCTCATGTTCTTCTTCATGTTCAACGACTACTCTGCCGGTCTTAACTTCTACTACTTCGTCAGTCTCTTCTTCAGCGCCGCCATCATGTGGGTACTGCGTAAGACGACCAACGACGAGAAGCTGCTCGCCATACTCGAGGCACGCTACGAAGAGAACAAGAACAAACCGCAGAAGCTCAGCGGTCTCGCAGCACGTCTGCAGGCTATGCAGGAGCAGCAGAAGGAACTGCAGCGCCAGCGTGAGGAGCTACAACGTAAAAAGAATATGTTGGGTAAGTAACCAGTGGCGACTTACCCAAGTAAGCAAGTAGACAAGTGACGAGTAGACAAGGAGATATTTATGTTTACAAGTTGACAAGTAACAAGTAGACGAGTGACGAGTAGACAAGGAGATGTGCTTAGCCCAATGTTACATACGACATGCCAGGCTCATCTCCTTACCTACTCGTCACTTGTTTATATACACGTCACCACATGTCCCCAATAATCAAAGCCTCAGACATATCTTCCGCAACAATTTTCACGTAAGTAGCCGCTCCCTCCCCGGCGGGGAAAATTGGAGAGGGGCTTCCGTTGAGATAGAGGGGCTTCCGTTGAGATAGTGAGTCTTTCATTGAGATTGAGGGGCTTCAATTTTTCGCAACTAACAAAAAAACAATACATGAACAAGACCTTATCATTAGCCGTTGCGACAGTAATGGGCTGCGCCGGCGCTAACGCACAGACAATGATTGAAAAGACAACAGACCTCACCGGACTGACCACCAACGACCGCATGACCCCCGAGACACTGTGGGCGATGGGACGCATTGGCGGCGCAGCAGCGTCGCCCGACGGCAAGACCGTGGTCTACCAGGTGGCTTACTACAGCGTGAAAGAGAACAAGAGCCATCAGGTGCTATACACACAGACCACCGACGGCAAGCGACAGACCAAGCTCACCACGACAGCAAAGAGCGAGTATGAGCCAGCATGGATAGAGGGCGGACAGCGCATCGCCTTCCTCACCGAGGGACAGCTTTGGTCTATGGCAGCCGACGGCAGCGACCGTCGACAGCTCACCCACTCTGCCTCCGACATCGAAGGCTTCAAGTTCTCACCCGACGGCAAACAGGTCATACTCATCAAGTCGCTGCCATACCACGAGAGCATAAAGAAAAATCCTGACGACCTGCCACTGGCATCTGGACGACTTGTCACCGACCTCAACTACCGCCACTGGGACCACTACGTTGAGTCCATCCCCCATCCCTTCGTCGCCAACGTGTCGGCAGAAGGTATAGACGAGGGCGTAGACATACTGAAAGGCGAACCTTTCGAATGCCCCATGGCACCGTTCGGAGGAGTAGAACAGCTCAACTGGAGTCCCGACTCCAAGTCCATAGCCTACACCTGCCGTAAGAAGACAGGCGTAAACTATGCCGTGTCTACAGACTCAGACATCTTCCTCTACGACGTAGCGACAGGCGAGACACGCAACCTGTGCAAGCCCGCCAACTATAAGCCCGTCGACTTTGACCCGACAAAGACAATGAAGACACAGGC
>JALEVZ010000100.1 GCA_022788105.1 Prevotella sp.
TAGATTACGAGACTACGGACTCGCTTTTCTATTGTACGAACATGGCCTTGGCGTCTGTGGGTACGAACTTATTCGTGAATTATTCATATTTATAAAATTAATTTTGAACAGTTACTTAACAAGCAAATAAGTTTATGACAACTATGAGAAAATTATTCCTACTCATCGTCTTGGCGTTTGCCATCGGTATTCAGACCACCATGGCGCGCACCATCAAGATACTCGCCATCGGCAACAGCTTTTCTGAAGACGCCATAGAGCAGTATCTGCATGAGCTTGCCGACGCCGACGGCATAGAGACCATTATCGGCAATCTCTTCATCGGCGGCTGCTCATTGGAGCGCCACATGCAGTGTGTCAATGGCAATCTGCCCGACTACCGTTATCGCAAGATTGGTGTCGACGGTGTGACGAAGGAGACATCGAAGTGTGACATCGCCAGCGCCATTGCCGATGAAGAGTGGGACTATGTCAGTGTGCAGCAGGCAAGCCACTTCTCTGGCGACTACACCACATACCAACCTTACCTCTCACAGCTTGTGGCTTATGTGAAGGCACATACCAAGAAAGATGTGAAGATAGTGTTTCACCAGACCTGGGCGTATGCACAGAACTCTGACCACGGCGGCTTTAAGCGCTACGGCAACAGCCAAAAGCAGATGTATGACGCCATCAATGGTGCGCTGAAGCAGGTGATAAAGGACATCCATCCCGACGTTATCGTGCCCTCTGGCACAGCCATACAGAACGCTCGCACCTCGTCTATCGGCGACAACATGAACCGTGACGGCTACCACCTCAACCTGCTTTATGGTCGCTACACCGCTGCCTGCACATGGTTTCAAGCCATCTTCAAGCGCAGCGTGGTGGGCAACAGCTACGCCCCTGAGGGTGTGACCGCCGAGCAGAAAACCATTGCGCAGAAGGCTGCGAGTGCTGCGGTGAAACATAAGTTTAAGGTTACGCAGATAAAATAACTGACGTTTCTTACGAAAGACCCTATAAAAATAATAAGGCATGAAGAGATGAACAGCCATCTCCTCATGCCTCATTTTCTTTTTATAGGCTTTGTAGCAGACCTACCAGACCGTGCCGTCAAATCACGTCGAAGTGCTTCAATGCGTTGGCAATGCCGTCGTCGTCGACCGATGTGGTGACGTAGTCGGCAACAGCTTTCACGTCGTCGCCGGCGTTGCCCATTGCCACTCCTATGCCAGCCTGACGTATGATGGACATGTCGTTGCCGCCGTCGCCAAACGCCATGGTGTCGGCAATGGCGATGTCCTCTGCCTCGGCGATGGCTACAAGTCCCTGTCCCTTGTCCGCTTTCTTTGCCGTTATGTCTGTGAAGTCAGGGTACCAGCGTGCCGATGTCACGCTGTGCAGATGCTGCATTACCTCCGTCTCTTGCTCAGCGGTGAAGAATGGCGTAATCTGTAGCACGTCGCCGCGCATCACCTCCTCCAGAGACGCCTCCCACTGTGTGTATGATATGCGCAGAAGATTGTGCATTATGTATTCCATCTTTTCGGGGAAGAGCGCCGAAATGTGTTCTTTGCCTACCACCACGCAGCCAGTCTCTGTCTTCAGACACACGTCTGTGACATATCGCACGTCGTCTTTGGCGATGGGGTGTATGCTCACCGTGCGGTCGCCCACGAAGCAGCAACCGCCGTTTGTGGTCATATATCCGTCGATGAGGTGGCTTATCGCCTGCAGGTTGTTGATAAACTGTATGGGTCGTCCTGTAGAGATGAATATCTTTACCCCGTTCTTTTTTGCCTGCTCCAGTGCTTCTATGGCAGACGCCGGAATCTCGTGTGTGTTGAAACTTACCAGTGTGCCGTCGATGTCGAAAAACAGTGCTTTTGTCATAGTCTTTGTCCTGAATACTGTTTGTAGAATGTTTGTTCTGCGTAAAAGCAGCGCCGTAGGCTTCACCTTGTCGGCTACTACACTGCAAAATTACCAAAAATATAATGAAATAAGGTGTGGAGCGGTCAAAAAGTCGGAAAAAGAGTTGTATCTTTGCAAAACATGGGTCGGGGCTTTAGATTGTAAAAGCCGTACCTTTGTATTATTGTTGAATATCCACACGGTTCTTAAACCACCGATTTTAAATATGGAAATGAGCGAAGAGGCGAAGCTCGCCTTACAGATAGTAGAGACCACTGGCAGCAACCTGTTCCTTACAGGAAAGGCGGGCACGGGAAAAACCACATTCCTGCGCGAACTGAAGCGCACCACATCGAAGCGCAATGTGGTGCTCGCGCCGACGGGTATTGCCGCCATCAATGCCGAGGGAGTGACCATACACTCGTTCTTCCAATTGCCGTTCGCCCCGTTTGTGCCCGACACGTCGGTGCTTCAGAGCGGGCGTTTCAAGTTCAGCAAGCAGAAGATTAAGATTATGCGTAGCCTCGACCTTATCGTCATAGACGAGATAAGCATGGTGCGCGCAGACCTGCTCGACGCCGTAGACAGTGTGTTGCGCCACTACCGCCGCAACGACCGACCCTTTGGCGGCGTGCAGCTGCTGCTCATCGGCGACCTCGGACAGCTCGCCCCTGTTGCAAAAGACGAGGAATGGACTCTGCTTTCGCGCTATTACGAAACACCATACTTCTTCAGCAGCCGCGCGTTGCGCCAGACCGACTACTCCGTCGTAGAGCTTACGCATGTCTACAGACAGAGCGACCGCCAGTTTGTGGAACTTCTCAACCGCGTGCGCGACAACCATGCCGACGCCGAGGTGCTGCGTCAGCTCAACAGCCGCTATGTGCCAGACTTCCAGCCACGTGAGGAAGAAGGCTACATACGACTCACCACCCACAACGCCATGGCGCAGCAGATAAACAGCGCCGAGCTTGACAAGCTCCCTGGCGAGACATTCACGTTCCGCGCAGAGGTGGAGGGCAAGTTCCCAGAGCTGTCGTTTCCCACCGACGAGGTGCTGGAACTGAAGAAAGACGCGCAGGTGATGTTCGTGAAAAACGACTCGTCGCCAGAGAAACGCTACTACAACGGCATGATAGGTCGCATTACGGCAATCAGCTCCAAAGGTTTCTGCGTGCGTCCGAAAGACAGCAACGAACTCATAGAGGTAGACCAGGAAGAGTGGGAGAACAACCGTTACGAACTCGACGAGACAACGAAAGAGATAAAAGAGGTGCGCGAGGGACTGTTCCGCCAGTACCCCGTCAAGACAGCATGGGCCATCACCATACACAAGAGTCAGGGCCTCACGTTCAGCCACGCCATCATCGACGCCAGCCTGTCGTTTGCACATGGCCAGACCTACGTGGCGCTAAGCCGCTGCAAGACGCTTGAGGGGTTGGTGCTCAGCGCGCCCATACCGGCGCGTGCCATCATAAGAGATGTCTCTGTAGACGCCTTCAACTCGTTTGCCGCGAGCCGTCTGCCCGACAGCGACGCCGTGGCAGGCATGCAGCGCACATACTACTTACAGCAGGTGGCAGACCTGTTCAACTTCAGCGACATAGTGTCGGCGTTTTACTCGTCTATGCGTATTGTGACCGAACATTTCAGCCGGTCGTTCCCCAAGCTGGCGCAGGAGTACAAGGCACGCAACGCGTTTCTCATAAAGGAGGTGGCAGATGTGGCGCGCACCTTCAGCCAGCAGTACACGGCTATGATAGGCAGCGCGGCAGACTACACCACCGACGCGCAGCTCCAAGAACGCATAGTGAAGGGTGCGACATACTTCTTGAAAAAACTGAAAGAGGTCGAAGCACTCGTGTCGGGCACCAGTCTACAGACCGATAATAAAGAGGTGAAGAAACGTGCTGCCGACAGTTTCAACGCTCTGGTAGAGGTGTTGCAGTTCAAACACCGTCTGCTGGCGTATGTGGCGCAGTCGGGATTTGCGCTATCTACATATCTGCGCGCCAAAGCACTTGCCACCATCGACGAGGCAGAGCGTGTGAAAGACGTACGCACACCGCGCACTTCCACCGCGCGTGTGTCAGCCTCGGCACTCGCCGCGTCGGCAGGGGCGTCGTCGGTGCCCCTTCCTTCAGACATCAAGCACCGCGATGTGTATGAGCGGTTGCGCGTGTGGCGCAAGCAGAGAGCCGACGCCGAGGGGCTGCCAGCCTACTGCATAATGCAGACCAAGACCATGATTGACGTGTCCAACGCCCTCCCCACCACCGCCGCAGAGCTTGCTGCCGTCAAGGGATTTGGCAAGAACAAGACGCTGAAATATGGCGATGACGTGCTGCGCATAGTGTCGCTCGGCAATAAGAAATAGCTACGGCGCATGAAAAAAGACCATTGAAACATGTCTATTGTTTCTGGTTTTTATTAATTTTGTCGGCGGTTTTGGCTGTCGCGGCACATCGTCTTCCGCCTTTATACACAGCCAAAGCTCGATGACAACAACATGACATATAACAGACCGCATGTCGCTGACGTGCGAAACATAAAGAATACAGGTAACAGATATGACTATTAACAAGAAAGAAGTCCCCGTTCTGCTGCTTACGGGCTATTTGGGAAGCGGCAAGACAACCCTGTTGAACAGAATACTGTCAAACGAGAAGGGCATAAAGTTTGCCGTCATAGTAAACGACATAGGAGAGGTAAACATCGACGCCGACCTCATACAGCAGGGCGGCATCGTGAACCAAAGCGACGACAGCCTTGTGGCATTGCAGAACGGCTGCATCTGCTGCACACTGAAGATGGACCTCATAGAGCAGCTGCGCGACATCGTGGCGATGCACCGTTTCGACTACATCGTGATAGAGGCGAGCGGCATCTGCGAGCCAGCGCCTATCGCACAGACCATCTGTTCGTTCCCTACGCTCGGTCCGGAGTACATCAAAGACGGTGTGCCACGTCTCGACAGCATCGTGACGGTGGTCGACGCGCTGCGTATGCGCGACGAGTTTGAGGGTGGCGATGCGCTGACAAAGGAGCAGATTGGCGACGAAGACCTCGAAAATCTGGTCATACAGCAGATAGAGTTCTGCAACACCATACTGCTGAACAAGGCATCGGAGGTGAGCGCTGACGAGCTGTTGCATGTGCGTAAGATAATACGTGCCATACAGCCAAAGGCAGAAATCATTCCCTGCGACTACGGCAACGTAGACCTCGAGCGCCTGCTCAACACCCATCGCTTCGTGTTCAACGAGGTGGCAACGTCGGCAGCGTGGATAGAAGAGATGGAACATCACCACGATGAAGACCATGACGACGACCACGAGGACCACGACCATCACCATGACGAGGACCACGACCATCACCATGAGGACGACCACGAACATCACCACGATGAGCATGACGACCACGACCACCATGACCATTGCCACCACCACCATCATCACGACCACGACCATGAGGGCGGAGAGGTTGAGGAATACGGCATCGGCACGTTCGTGTACTACCGTCGCAAGCCGTTTGACATGAACTATTTCGACGACTTCGTAGCACGCAAATGGCCTAAAGGTGTGATTCGCTGCAAGGGTCTGTGCTGGTTTAAGGACGATCCAGACATGTGCTTCCTCTTCGAGCAGGCAGGCAAGCAGATTGGTCTGAAAGGTGCAGGACAGTGGTATGCCACCATGCCTGCCGACGAGCTTGCCGACTTTATGGAGCAGAACCCTGGTCTCAAGCGCGACTGGGACGCCCGTTACGGCGACCGTATGCAGAAGCTCGTGTTCATAGGACAGAACATGGACCGCAAGGCAATAGCCGATGCGCTCGACTTCTGCCTCTCAGACATCGACGTGTAAGCAAACGAAGAACGTGTGAGATGAAAAGATTGGGATTGCTATTCGTCATGGCGTGGACCTGCTCCACGACTCTCATGGCGCAAGACGGGGGCGAGGCAGACAGTGTGCGCACAGCACACCGCATCGCTCTCGACGCCGTGCCGTCAACAATCTTTCACACCAGTCCCTATCTGAAGGGAGGCAACGAGGAGACGCGTACCATGAATCATGACATGACCATGACTCTGAAATACGCGTTTATGAACCGCGACGAGCAGCGACCAGGCTCTCTCCACTACGGCGCCTATCAGGGAGTGGGCGTGGCTTACCACGACTTCAATCCCAGTCTGTCAAACCCTGTCTCGGTGTTCTTGTACCAGGGCGCCCCCATCGTGAACTTCTCGCGACGGCTGTCGCTCAACTATGAGTGGAGCCTCGGCATGGCGTTCGGATGGAAAGCCTATGACGAAGAGACCAATCCCGACAACCATGTCATCGGCTCAAAGGTGACGGCATATATCGACGTGGACTTCTACATGCGCTATGTGCTGTCGCGACATTTCGACATCAACGCCGGAGTGTCGTTGAGCCACTTCTCCAACGGCAACACCTCCTATCCCAACGAGGGGCTGAACACGGGTGGCATACGTGTCGGACTCGCCTACTACATGAACAGACAGCCGCTGCCTGCCCAGCGGGTGAGGCGCGAGATGTCTGATTTCAGACACGGTTTTTATACCGATGTGGTGGCGTATGGCGCGTGGCGCAGACGTGGCGTCTATGCCAATGGGGCGGGCTACTTGCTCCCCAACGCCTATGCCGTCGTGGGACTGAACGTCAACCCTATGTACAGACTGAACCCGTGGTTCAGCGCCGGAGCGTCGCTCGACGTGGTGTATGACCACTCTGCCAACCTGGGTGACAACTACGACGACTTGCTCACCGCTTATGAGGGAGGCAAGGTGAACCGCGCCTTTTACCGTCAGACGGCGGTAGGACTGTCGGCACGCACCGAGTTTGCGATGCCGTACTTCAGCATCAACTTCGGCATTGGCACCAACGTCATCGGCAACCGTGGCGACATGAAAGGTGTATATGAGATATTGGCGCTCAAGATACATGTCACACGCAACGCCATGCTGCACATCGGCTACAGCCTCACCGACTTCAAGACTCCCAGCAACCTTATGCTCGGCCTTGGCTGGCGCTTCTGGCATTAAGAGCCACGGCGCCGTTCCGCGTGACGGAATGGAGTGGGGAATAAGACTAAAGTATATAAAACGTAAAAGAGGGCACTACCACGGTAGTGCCCTCTTTTACGTTTCTATGTTGTTATGTGATCCCGCAGGGATTCAACCCCTGGACCTTCAGAACTTTTTTCTCTCCCGAAATTCAGATATAAAAAGCTCCATTTATTTTTAGAAGTGATCCCGCAGGGATTCACCCCCTGGACCTTCAGAACTTTTTTCTCTCCCGAAATTCAGATATAAAAAGCTCCATTTATTTTTAGAAGTGATCCCGCAGGGATTCAAACCCTGGACCTTCAGAACCGGAATCTGACGCTCTATTCAGCTAAGCTACGGGACCTTAAATTCAAATGTAGCCGCAAAATTAAGCAAAAAAAACGATATTCACAAATATCTGTTATCTTATTTTCGACTCCGCAGACAAATGGAGGGATGGTCAAAAGTCGCCGATTATGGCGCCGTCTGTCCGTGGTCATTTCGCCTTGTGTTGTCGGCGGAAATGGCGCCGCAGCCAGCACGAGGAAACCTCAATCTCCGACTGCCGTCGCGCCGATATGCCGTGACAGCGAAATGCGCTTTTTCGTGACACTTTGCTACATTTTCGCGGCAAAAACTGACGTCAATTCTTAACGTTTGTTAAAACCGCGGTGACATTCCCTTTTGGCCCAAATGACGATGTCAAAGGGCCCAAATGACGACGTCAAAGGGCCGTAGTGACAAGCCCAAACGGGCACTATCATTTTGTCAATCGGCAGTAGTGGCAGAATGGTAGTCTCGCGCGCGCCAGTTCTTTTATATATAGTCGCTGCCGCTCTTGCGTCTGTTTGTTGCTTGTGTGCTGTCGTGTGGTGCTGTCGACTATGTCGGTGCGAAACACTAAATAAATTTAATAAAACTGCAATGCGTGGCTTTCATACAATCTTTTTTCATACCTTTGCATAATCTATACAGAAAAACCGTGCCGGCAGTGCGTAATGTCTGTCGTGGCGCGGCAGAGAGATTATAATCCAAGATAGAACCAAATGAATCGTCTGACCGTCATTCTGAACTTCATCAGCCACTATAAATACCTCATAGTGCTGGTCGTCGGCGTTGCCGTAGTGGGCTTCTTCGACGAGAATAGCTTCATGCGTCGCATGAAGTTGGACATGCAGATTAGCGACTTGGAAGATGAAATCTCGCGTTACAAGGCCGAGAACGAGAAGGACACGCGACAGTTGCGTGACCTGCGCCGCAATCCGAAGGCTATAGAGAAGATTGCCCGTGAGCGTTACTTTATGAAGGCCGACGACGAAGACATCTTCGTGTTGAGCGACGACGAGAAAACTAATACGAACAACAATGAAACAAATGAATAAGGTGCAGAGCGCGCTGTTCCTCATCGGTGGCGTACTCATGGTGATAGGTGCCGGATGTTATGTGTTCCTGTGGCAGCGTGAAGTGGTGTGCTGGGTGTTCCTTGCTGGAGCATGCCTGTTTGGTGGACTGCAACTCATGCAGACCTATGAGGGTCGCAACTTCACGGTGAAACGGTTGAAACGCATCATGTCTGTCGCCGACATGTTCTTCATTTTTGCGGGACTGGTGATGGTCGACAATGCCTACATGCTGTCGCAGTCGCTGTTCGACAACTACGCTTCCTACCTCGAGATGGTGTTCAACAAGTGGGTGCTGTTGTTGCTTGTCGCTGCCGTGCTGGAGCTTTACACTATGCACCGCATTTCGTCGGAATTGGATAAAGAACAGCAGTGACAATCAAAAAAAATACTAAAACAGCGCTGCTATATTTAAAATAGGGTAAAAAAAGTTTCGTTCTTCGATAATACACGTTACCTTTGGACAAAGAAGAAAAATTAAAACGATAGCTATGAATAAAATTATCTACGCATTGCTTGTGGCTTTTGCGTTGACCTCTTGCGGTAATTCCTACAAAATCAACGGTACGTCAAACGTGTCGACGCTTGACGGACGCATGCTCTACCTGAAGATTTTAAAAGACAACGACTTCAAGACCATCGACTCTTGCGACGTCGTGCACGGACAGTTCCACTTCTGTGGAGCGTTTGACTCGGTGTGCATGGCCAATATATTCATGGACGATGAGAGTGTGCTGCCGCTTGTGCTTGAGAGCGGTGACATCACTATCAAGATAGATGACACACAGCAGACCGTCAGCGGCACGCCGCTCAACGACGAGCTGTTCAAGTTCTTCAATAAGTACAACCAGCTCAAAAATCAGGGCATGGAGCTTGTACACACCCACGACCGCGCCATCATGGACGGCAGCAACATGGACGTTGTGAACGCCAAACTGCAGGCTGAGTCGGAGCGTCTGTCAAAGGAAGAGGACAAGCTTGTCACATCTTTTGTGACCGAGAATTTCGACAATGTGCTCGGTCCCGGCGTGTTCTTCATGGTGACGATAGGCAACCGCTATCCGCAGCTCACACCGTGGATAGAGGATATAATGAGTAAAGCCACGGAGAATTTTAAGAACGATCCGTACGTGAAGGACTACTATAAGAAGGCACAGGAGAACGAGGCCATAATGAACGGCCTGAAAGACGTTTCAGACCAGATGCCGATGGGTGCGCCTCCAGCACCTGCTCCCGGCACGATGCCCGACGCCGCAGCTCCTGCACCAACCCCCAACGACCTTGCCCGTCCTGCTGACGGGAAGTGATAAAGCACTGAAACACTGTACGGCCTGCCGCTCGTCTGCGGCGGGCCACAATTATATGTAACGACTATGCGCACACTGATAAAAAATGGTGTTGTAGTCAACGAGGGACGCGCCGAACGGGCAAGCGTCGTTGTTGACAATGACAAGATAAGTGAAATCATAACTGCGTCGGTACCACCCCGTGACATACACTTCGACAAAGAGGTGGATGCCACGGGGTGTTTCGTGTTACCGGGCGTCATAGACAGCCACGTACACTTCCGCGAGCCGGGGCTTACAGCTAAGGCAGACATAGAGAGTGAGAGCCGGGCGGCGGCTTATGGTGGCGTGACATCTTATTTCGAGATGCCTAACACGGTGCCGCAGACCACGTCGGAAGAGGCGCTCGCTGCCAAGCTGAAGCTGGCGCGGGAGAAGAGTCACGTCAACTACGCGTTCTTCATAGGCGCCACCAACGACAATGTGGACATGTTGTGTGGCATAGACCCGCATGTCGTGCCAGGCGTGAAGCTGTTTATGGGGTCGAGTACGGGCAACATGCTCGTCGACCGCGAGGCGGCTTTGCGACGCATCTTCTCTGAGATTAAGCTGCCGGTGATGGCTCATTGTGAAGACACGGCTATCATAAACCGCAACATGGAGGAGGCGAAGCGACTGCATGGCGACGACCCTGATGTGGCGTTCCACCCGCAGATACGCAGCGCCGAGGCGTGTTACGAGTCTACAAGTCTTGCCGTAAGGCTTGCGAGCCAGTACGGGGCGCGTCTGCATGTGGCACATCTCACGACGGCGCGCGAGCTTGAGCTGTTCGGCAACGACGCCAACATAACTGCTGAGGCGGTGGTGGCGCATCTGCTGTTCTGTGATGACGACTACAAGACGCACGGCACTCTTATCAAGTGCAACCCTGCTATTAAGACTGCCGCAGACCGCGACGCGCTGCGACGTGCGCTCACCGACGGACGCATCACCACCGTGTCTACCGACCATGCGCCCCATTGTCTTGCCGACAAGCAGGGCGGTTGTGCGCGCGCCGCGTCGGGCATGCCGATGGTGCAGTTCTCGCTGGTGGCGATGTTGGGACTTGTCGACGAGGGCGTGCTTACGCTGGAGCGCGTTGTCGAGCTGATGTGCCACAACCAAGCGCGGCTGTTCGAGGTGCGCGACCGTGGCTTCCTGCGTCCTGGCTACAAGGCAGACATCACGATTGTGCGCCGTGGCGAGCCGTGGACGGTGACTGAAGAGTGTGTACAAAGCAAGTGCGGATGGAGTCCGCTCATGGGGCATGAGTTTGCGTGGCGTGTGGAACAGACCATGTGCAACGGTCGTGTGATATACAATGGCGGCTCGTTTGACGCGTCGTCGCGCGGTGAACAGATTATGTTTAGATGACAACGACAATAGATTACGATATAAAAGATGTGGCGCCATACATCAACTGGCTCTACTTCTATCACGCATGGGGCGTGGCAGGGAAGCCTGATGAGGCAAAGCGCAGCCTGCGCCAAGAGGCAGAGGAGGTGTTGCGCAAGCTGGAAGGGCAATGTCAGACCCACGCCGTGTTTGGACTTTTCGATGCCAATGCCGACGGCGACGACATCGTTGTGGGTGGGGTGAGGCTGCCAATGTTGAGGCAGCAGACGCCGATGGAGGCGGGACAGCCCAATCTCTGCATGGCAGACTTCGTCAGACCGCAGAACAGCGAGGGCATCACCGACAGGGTGGGGGTGTTCGCTGCCACCGTGGACAAGTCGATGGAGGTGTCGTGTCGCGACGACGGTTATGCCCACATGCTCATGCAGACGCTTGCCGACAGGCTGGCAGAGGCTACTGCCGAGAAGATGCACCAGGAGGTGCGCACACGCTATTGGGGCTATGCGCCAGACGAAAACCTCACGATGGAGCAGCTCCACAGGGAGGATTTTCAGGGCATACGGCCTGCCGTGGGCTACCCGTCCATGCCAGACACGAGCCTAAACTTCCTGCTTGACAGGCTCATAGACTTCAGTTCGGTGGGCATAAGGCTAACGGAGTCGGGCATGATGATGCCCCATGCCTCGGTGTCAGGGCTTATGCTGGCGCATCCCGGAGCACGATATTTCAACTTGGGACGCATCGACGAGACGCAGTTGCGCGACTATGCGCGGCGCCGTGGTGTGCCCGTCGAACTCATGCGGCGCTTCCTTGCGGGGTGCTTGGTATAGGAGTGGCGTCGGCTTTAGATAAGAAAGATGCCCTTTAGAGATAGGTAAGGCGCTCTTTAGGGATAAGAAAGACAAATTTTGTAGGTATATATGATTGCACGTATAGCTGTTTTTATATTTCTGATGATTCTCCTGCCAGAGTGGTATATCTACCGCGTGCATGTCCGCCGACGAGGACAAATGGTGCGGTGGAAGATGGTGTTGTGGTGGGTTCCGGCAGCGGTGCTGTCATGCTATACCGTGGTTTTGTGCCTCATACCAGGCTTCGCGCCAGCGGAGCAGATGCTTTTAAATGTCTATCTGCTTCTGTTCGGACTGTTTGCGCTGCCAAAAGTGGCGTTCATGCTGTGTTCGCTGATTGGCATCGAGGTGAGACGCCTGTTCCGTCTGCGCCGCAACTACGGCACTCTGATGGGCATAGCGCTGTCGGTGGTGCTGGTAATAGGTGTGCTTTATGGCTCGTTTGTGGGCTCGCGGCGCCTTGTCGTGAAGCATGTGGAGATTGCTTTCAGCGACCTCCCTGCCTCTTTCGACGGCTATCGTATAGTGCATATCTCCGACCTTCACGTCGGATCGATGGACAGCAGTTTCTTGGCGAGGGCGGTAGATAGCATTAACGCCCAGCACGCCGATGCTGTGATGATGACTGGTGACTTGCAGAACATGCAACCTTCGGAGCTTGCTCCGTACGGCGAACTGTTCAGGAGGCTGTGTGCGCGCGACGGGGTGTTCTCCGTGCTCGGCAACCATGACTACAGCATGTATGTGGCTGCGCCCGACAGTGTGAAGGCTACCAACGACTCGGCAGTGGTGAGACAGGAGCGCAGTTATGGCTGGCGGCTGTTGCTTAACAGCCATGTGACGGTGCGACGTGGCGCCGACTCTATCGTGGTGGCAGGCGAACAGAATGGCGGACACCGACCGTTCCCGATGAAAGCGGACTTGCATAAGACGCTGGCGGGTGTCGCCCCAGGGACTTTCGTGGTGCTTATGCAGCATGACCCGTGGTCGTGGGAGAACCGCATACTGCCGCAGTCGGACGTGCAACTCACGCTCAGCGGTCACACTCATGGTGGTCAAGTCAGCGTCATGGGGCTGCGGCCGACTCAGTTTACGAGCAAAGAGGACTGCGGACTGTACGTTCGTGGCACTCGCGCCTTGTTCGTCTCGTCGGGACTTGGAGGCTTCGTGCCGTTCCGACTCGGCGTTTATCCAGAGATTGTGACAATAACTTTAAAGGTAAAAAAGAGCTTTTAAAGGTAAAAAGGTAAAAGGGTAAAAAGGTAAAAAAAGTTTTCTTGGAGGTGCTTTGACAACTCTTTGGATGTGCTTCGATAATTCTTTGGAGATGCTTCGACGATTCTTTGGATGTGCTTCGATAACTCTTTGGAGATGCTTCGACGACTCTTTGAATGTGCTTCGACGACTCTTTGGGGAGACAAGATATATATAGAAAAGGAGAAGAAGAGAAGAAATAAAGATATAAAAGAGAAGAAATAAAGAAATAGATAAGAAGATATAAAGGAAAAGAAAAGAAGATATGAAAATAATTTATCGCATTTATCAGTTGTTCATCGCACTGCCGGTAATAGCGTTGGGAACTCTCATTACAACTCTTGTAGTGATTATCGGATGCAGGATTGGTAACGGACATTTTTGGGGCTATTACCCTGGAAAGTGGTGGGGAAGACTGATTATCAGAATGTTTCTGCTGCCAGTGAAGGTGGAAGGACGCGAAAACCTGGAGAAAGGACGGTCTTATGTCTTTGTGGCAAACCACCAGGGAGCGTTTGACATCTTCTTGATTTATGGTTATCTGAACCGCAATTTCAAGTGGATGATGAAGCGCCAGCTGCGTAATATGCCCTTCGTGGGCAAGGCTTGTGAGGCTGCACACCACATTTTCGTTGACAAACGAGGCCCTGCGAAGATTCGCGAGACCTACGATAAGGCCCATGCTACGTTGCAAGATGGCATGTCGCTGGTCGTGTTCCCTGAGGGAGCGCGCTCGTTTACGGGTCACATGGGAGTGTTTAAGCGTGGTGCGTTCATGCTTGCAGACGACCTTCAGCTCGACGTGGTGCCCATTACGATAAATGGTTCGTTTGATGTCATGCCGCGTATGCGTGACATGAAGTGGGTGTTGTGGCATCCGCTACGCCTCACAATACACAAGCCGATAGCACCGCAAGGCAAGGGCGCGGAAAACATCAAAGCCGTGGAGGAGCAAAGCTATGAGGCGGTGATGAGCGGACTCGAAGACAAATACAAGGGATTCGTAGAGAATCCGGACCAATAAGAAGGAGCGTAGGGAGCGATGCTGATGCCTGTCGTGAGCGCCTGCGTGCCAATCATAAGCGCCACTGGTGCCTGTCGTGAGCGCCACTGGTGCCAGTCGTGAGCGCCATGCGGCTCTGTTTTATGCTTGGCATGTGCGTCCCTACTTTTTCGTTTCATTATTTTGGTGTTCACTATATTCTAAGTAACTTTGCAGAAAAGAGAATAAACGTTTGTTTTACACATTATAGATCATAGAAAAATAGCAATGAATTCATTGAAAAAGTACCTGCCAGATCTCGTGGCAGTGGTTCTGTTTGCAGTCATATCTTTTGCCTATTTCATGCCTGCCGACCTTGAGGGGCGCATCCTTTATAGGCATGATGCCTCTGCTGGACGTGGCGCAGGCATGGAGCAACAGCAATATTACGAGAAGACTGGAGAGCATACCCGTTGGACTAACTCTGCCTTCAGCGGCATGCCTACCTATCAGTTTGCACCGTCGTATAAGAGCACTGACACGCTCTCAAAGGTGATGACAGCCTACCATCTGTGGCTTCCCGACAACGTGTGGTATGTGTTTGTCTATCTTTTAGGCTTCTACATCCTGTTGAGAGCGTTCGATTTCCGACAATCGTTGGCTGTGCTCGGCTCTGTAATATGGGCGTTTAGCAGTTACTTCTTCATCATTATAGCCGCAGGACACATCTGGAAGGTGATGGCATTGGCATATCTTCCGCCGATGATTGCCGGCGTTGTGCTGTCGTTTAGGGGCAAATATCTGTGGGGATTCATACTCACGGCGCTCTTTTCGGCATTTGAGGTGAAAGCCAACCATGTGCAGATGACCTATTATTATCTGTTCATCATACTCTTTATGGTCATTGCTTACCTTGTCGAGGCAGTGCGTGAGCGTCGTCTTGCGCAGTTCGGCAAGGCGTTTGCGGTGTGTATGGCGGGTGCCGCTATAGGCATCTGCATAAACCTTAGCAACCTCTACCACACATGGCAGTATGGTAAAGAGTCGATGCGTGGTAAGAGTGAGCTGGTGAAGAAGAACACCGCCAACCAGACAAGCAGCGGTCTCGACCGCGACTACATCACCCAGTGGAGCTACGGCATAGACGAGACCTGGACACTGCTCGTGCCTAACGCCAAAGGCGGTGCATCCATGCCGCTCGCTGCCAACAAGACCGCCATGGAGAAGGCAAACCCTGAGTTCATGCAGATATACCAGCAGTTGGGACAGTATTGGGGCAACCAGCCAGGCACCAGTGGCCCGGTTTATGTCGGCGCCTTTGTGCTTATGCTGTTCTTCCTCGGCCTGTTCCTGTTGAAAGGTCCTATGAAGTGGGCGCTCTATGCTGCCACAGTGCTGTCCATACTGCTCTCGTGGGGTCGCAACTACATGTGGTTTACGAATCTGTTCCTCGATTATGTGCCGCTCTATGCTAAGTTCCGCACGGTGGCATCCATCCTCGTGATAGCAGAGTTCACCATTCCTTTGCTTGCCATGATGGCGTTGAAGAAACTCGTTGACAGCCCGGAGATATTGTTGGAAAAGGAGGATATGCGTTCAAAAGCATTGAGTTTCGTGTTCTTCTCGCCCCTCTCCATCTTTGTAAGGAAGAAGCGCGACTACATCTGGGTGAGTTTCTTTATGACTGCCGGCATGTGCGTGTTGTTCGCCATCATGCCTAAGCTGTTCTTCCCCGACTTCGTTTCACTCTCTGAACTCGAGGCGCTGAAGACCCTGCCAGCAGAGTATTTCATGCCTATACTGTCCAATCTCACCGAGATGCGCGTAGCAGTGTTCACCGCCGACTGCTGGCGTTCTGCCGCCATCGTGACCGTTGGCACTGTGCTACTGGTGCTCATGCTCAAGGGAAAGCTCAATGCCAAGACTGCTGTGGCACTCATGACAGCGCTTTGTCTTGTAGATATGTGGCAGGTGAACAAGCGCTATCTCAACGACGGCATGTTCGTAGAGAAGAGTGTGCGCGACACCCCGCAGGCCATGACAGCCACCGACCGTCAGATCTTGCGTGACCAGTCGTTAGACTACAGAGTGCTCAACCTCGCGTCAAACACGTTTAACGAGAACGAGACATCATACTATCATAAGAGCATCGGAGGCTATCACCCAGCTAAGCTACGCCGTTACCAGGAGCTGATAGAGGCTTATATCTCGCCCGAAATGCAGCGCGCAGGCTCGGCAGTGGTACAGGCACAGGGTGACATGACAAAGGTTTCGGGCGACTCTATATACCCGGTGCTCAACATGTTGAACACCAAGTACTTCATCTTGCCGCTTCAGGGCGGACAGACCGTGCCCGTAATGAATCCTTATGCCTATGGCAACGCGTGGTTTGTAGGTAGCATCAAGTATGTCAACAACGCCAACGAAGAGCTTAGTGGGGTAGGCCAGGTGAACCTGCGACACGTGGCTGTCGCCGATGTGAAGTTCCGCGAGGTGCTCGGCGAGGCTGTGCCGCAAGACGATATGGCCATTGTGAAGCTGGCGAAGTATGAGCCTAACGAGCTGACCTACGACATAAGCTCAAGCAAGGGCGGCGTCGTGGTGTTCTCAGAGATATATTATCCGGGCTGGACAGCCACAGTCGACGGTCAGCCGGCAGAGGTGGGACGTGTCGACTACGTGCTGCGCGCCCTCAATGTGAAGCCTGGCAAGCACAAGGTGGTGCTCACGTTCAAACCCAAGTCCATACGCGAGACCGAGACAGTGGCATACATCGCCTTCGCCCTTCTTGTCGTTGCCATCATCGCTGGCATCTGGTTTGAGGAGCGCAAGAAACGCAGACAATCTGTCGAGGTAGAGGCTTTGAAAAAGAGGATAAGCAAAATGTAGGCAATAATTGATGACATTTTGTTACTATTTCGTCAGAAAATCTAACAATCAGAAAGCCAGGTCTGATAATCAGAAAAGCCTGATTTGAAAATCAAATAACAAGAGTTGCGACAATCAACAATGCAGTTTCGTACAACAGTAGACATACCGAGTCCCGACTTCAGCATCGCCCC
Organism: Prevotella sp.; assembly: GCA_022788105.1. Lineage (GTDB taxonomy): Bacteria > Bacteroidota > Bacteroidia > Bacteroidales > Bacteroidaceae > Prevotella. Next base: position 17,195 of record JALEVZ010000100.1, read on the forward strand.
GTGTGAGGAGATGCTGTTCGTCGGCTCGTGCTTTGCCGACAACATAGGTCGCCAGTTCGTGGAGGAGAAGTTCCGTGCCACGGTCAATCCGTTCGGCGTGATGTACAATCCGGCGAGCATACTCCACACCGTGAGCCGCACAGACGTGGCTCCGCGCTGTGCCGTATTCACCCTCGGCACCAACCATGTGTACGTGTTGAAGGAGACAGGCGAGATCGTAGACAACTGCTGCAAGCGTCCGCAACGACTCTTTGAGGAGCGCGAGCTGACGGTGGAGGAGTGTAAAGACTACCTGCTACAGGCTGTTGACATCCTGCGCCGACGCCGTAGCGATGTGCGCATCATAGTCACAGTCAGCCCCATACGCTACGCTAAGTACGGCTACCACGGTAGCCAACTCTCAAAAGCCACGCTCCTCCTTGCTGCCGACAGGTTGGTGAAGGAGGTGAATGGGGCGCATGACGGTGCGGCGACGGTGACCTATTTCCCTGCCTACGAGATTGTGAACGACGAGCTGCGCGACTACCGTTTCTATGCCGACGACATGCTTCACCCCTCCCCGTTGGCGGTGGAGTATATATGGCAACGCATGGTAGAGGTGTTTTTCTCTGCCGAGGCAAAGGCGTTTCTGAAGGAGTGGGCGTCCATAAAGAAAGGGTTGGCGCACCGCCCCTTCAATGCTGACAGTGACGAGTACCGCTCTTTTGTCGCCAAGCTTCATGCCGACGCCGAGCGGTTGAGGCAACGTTACCCTGACATGCCGCTTTGAAGCCATGCGCGTAGCGTCGCGTAGGCGTCGTTAAAACCGCTTGTTTCGCAAACCGCGGCGTGCCGTTGTGCAAATCGTGTTAAGTGTTTTAAAAAGTGGAAAGGAAAGTGTCGCTGTTGTATAATTTTTTAATAACTTTGTAAAAGAATCAAACATCTAATATAAAATAACATTATGGCTAAAACACCAGAGTTCAAGTATGCTCCTATGTTCCAGTTGGGCAAGGACACTACCGAATATCGCTTGCTTACCAAAGAAGGCGTAAGCACAGCCGAGTTTGAGGGAAAGACTATCCTGAAGGTTTCAAAAGAGGCTCTCACACTGCTCGCACAGCAGGCATTCCACGATGTGGAGTTTATGCTGCGCCGTGAGCACAACGAGCAGGTGGCTAAGATATTGACCGACCCCGAAGCATCGGAGAACGACAAATACGTAGCTCTTCAGTTCTTGCGCAACGCCGAGACAGCAGCAAAGGGTGTACTGCCTTTCTGCCAGGACACCGGTACTGCCATCATTCACGGTGAGAAGGGACAGCGCGTGTGGACCGACTTCGAAGACGAGGAGGCTCTCTCACTCGGTGTCTACAACACCTTCACACAGGACAATCTGCGCTATTCGCAGAACGCACCGCTTAACATGTACGACGAGGTGAACACCCGTTGCAACTTACCTGCACAGATCGACATCGAGGCAGTAGAGGGCGACGAATATCGCTTTGTGATGGTTGCTAAGGGCGGCGGCTCTGCCAACAAGACCTATTTCTACCCCATGACCAAGGCCACCATACAGAACGAAGGCACACTGCTGCCCTTCCTCGTAGAGAAGATGAAGAGCCTCGGCACAGCAGCATGTCCTCCTTATCACATCGCGTTCGTTATCGGCGGCACGTCAGCAGAGAAGAACCTGCTCACCGTTAAGCTCGCTTCAATCAAATACTACGACGCACTGCCTACCACAGGCGACGAGACGGGTCGCGCATTCCGCGACATCGACCTCGAGAACAAGCTGCTCGAAGAGGCACACAAGATTGGTCTCGGCGCACAGTTTGGTGGCAAATACCTCGCCCACGACATCCGCGTGGTACGTCTGCCGCGCCACGGCGCAAGTTGCCCAATCGGTATGGGCGTGAGCTGCTCTGCCGACCGCAACATCAAGGCAAAGATAAACAAGGACGGTATATGGCTTGAGAAGATGGACGCTACCCCCACAGAGCTTATCCCCGAGGAGATGCGCAACCCAGGAGAGGGCGCTAAAGGCATTGAGATAGACCTCGACAAGGGCATTGAGGCAGTATGCGCCGAGCTGACAAAATATCCTGTTAGCACACGCGTAAACCTCAAGGGAACCATCATCGTGGCTCGCGACATCGCACATGCCAAGCTGAAAGCGCGACTCGACGCTGGTGAAGAGATGCCCGACTACTTCAAAAACCACCCCATACTCTATGCAGGTCCTGCCAAGACTCCGGAGGGTTATCCTTGCGGTTCGATGGGGCCGACCACCGCAAACCGTATGGACCCCTATGTGGACGAGTTCCAGGACCACGGCGCATCGCTCGTTATGATTGCCAAGGGCAACCGTTCACAGGTTGTGACCGACGCCTGCAAGAAGCACGGCGGTTTCTATCTCGGCACCATCGGTGGCGTGGCTGCTGTACTGTCGCAGAGCAGCATCAAGAGCATCGAGTGCGTTGAATATCCCGAATTGGGTATGGAGGCCATCTGGAAGATTACTGTTGAAGACTTCCCTGCCTTCATTCTCGTAGACGACAAGGGCAACGACTTCTTCCAGCAGCTCAAGCCCTGGTGCCCGAACTGCAAGTAAAGAAACGCTGATTAGATAATAATCCAACAACAAAGCGCCAAGCACAACAATCCGTGCTTGGCGCTTTTAATTTTAAATATAAAAGGTTTTGTATTAAAGACGCATGGCGTAGAAAGCGTCATGCTTCTTGTTTTTAATATCAATCCTGGTGCTTTGCGGTAGTGCATTGGTCCACGAGGTAGACTATAGACTCGTATGTTATGCCTGAGTTTGTGGTCAGTCCTATCTCGCAGGTGCGGCTGTTGGAGTAGCCCATGTGTATGCCTCGCTCCTCCAACTGTGGACGCAGTTTGCGTAACGCATATTTGTTCACCTCGGGATGTGTAAAACCTCTGTCGCCAGCGAAGCCGCAGCAGCCTATCTCTTCGGGCACAAACACGTTCTTGGAGCAGAGCTTTGCGAGGCTGACTATGGTGTCGCCGAGTCCCATGTGGCGCATGGAGCAGGTTATGTGTATAGCCACCGGCTCGTCGATAGGCTCAAATGCCAGCCTGTCGCGCAGGAATGTGTATATGAACTCTGCCGGTTCGTACAGGCGCATCTTCTTTATGGTCTTGCGCATGCGGTGCAGACACGGACTCTGATCGCACAATACAGGGTAGCTTCCGTGTTCGCTTGCTTCCCATAGAGCCTCTTCGAGCTCCTTAGACTTACGGTCTGCGATGTCCATCATGCCCTTGCTCTCCCATATTGTGCCGCAACAGAGCTTGTCCATGTTCTTCGGGAACACTATTTCGTAGCCCGCCTTGTTCAGCAGCGACACCATTTTGTTGACCAATGCCATCTCTTCGGGCGACTTGCGGGGCAGTCCCATCGTCTGGTTTATGCAGCTTGGGAAATACACCACCTTGTCTTTAGCCTTTGGCTGCTGCTCCTCTATGTGCTTGTTCACGTGGAATGCCTTCGGCATGGCAGGCGTCCAGAGCGGCATGTGGAGCATGGAGTGCATGCCAGCTGTCACTGCGCTCATCGCCTTTGTACCCAGTACGGCGTGTGCCGTGTCTGCTATCGTGAGCACAGGGCGCAGCGTGTTCTTCAGCCCTGCGAAGTGGTCGGCAGCAAACTGTCCTGCCTTGTAGCCCATGCTACCCTCTGGCAGACTCTGCTGACGTATGACATGAGTCAGCTCGCCGGTGTTGATGTGCATGGGACAGGACATAGAACACAGTCCGTCGCCGGCGCATGTCTCGTTGCCCCAATACTTATATTCCTTCTGAAGGCGTGCCAATCGCGCGTTGTCTTCGCCCGTGTGCTTCAGTCGTGCTATCTCTCTCTGTATGATAATGCGCTGTCTGCTCGACAGTGCGAAGCCACATGTGAGGCAGTTTACCTCGCAGAAGCCACACTCTATGCAGCGGTCGACCAACGGATTGGTAAGCGGCAGCGGCTTGAAGTGTTTGATATGACACTTCGGGTCGTCGTTGAATATGACGCCAGGGTTGAGCAGCCCGTCGGGGTCGAACAAGTCTTTGAGGGCTTTCATCACCTCGTATGCCTCGTCGCCCCATTCGTATCGCACGAAGGGTGCCATGTTGCGCCCCGTGCCGTGCTCCGCTTTCAGCGAGCCGTCATACTTGTCTACGACCAGCGTCTTGACGTCGTTCATCAGACTCTCATATCTCTCCACCTCTTCAGGTGTGTTGAACGACTGGTTTATGATGAAGTGGTAGTTGCCTTCCAGGGTGTGACCGTAGATGCAGGCGTCGTCATATCCGTGGCGCGCTATGAGGTCTTGCAGGTCGGCAGTCGCCTCGGGCAGGTCTTCGATATGGAACGCTACGTCTTCGATGAGACATGTTGTGCCCAGCTTGCGTGTGCCGCCGACGGCGGGGAACACGCCCGAGCGCATCGCCCAGAACTTGGAATACTCCTCTGGTTTGTCTGTGAAGTGTACCGGAGTGAATGTCTGGAAGCTCTTCAGACAGTCTTCAATATGGCTTATGTACTGCTGTAGCTCCTCTTTTGTGGTGGCTTTTGTCTCGGTCAGTATGGCAGTCAGACCTTCGCCCGTCGTGTCGTTGACCGACGCCAACGACTTCTTATCCAGCAGCTCAGCGCTTTTCACAATCCATTCGCCCTTGTCGTTGACCAGCTTTTTCATAGCCACCACCGCCTTGCATGCTTCCTTTATCTCTTTGAAGTAGAGCATGGCACTGGCTTTGTGGGGGTAGTCATATTCGGTGTTCATCGTCACCTCAGACAGGAATGCGAGCGTACCCTCCGAGCCAACCATGAGGTGTGTGATGATGTCGAACGGGTCGTCGAAGCGCACTAACGGCAGAATGTTGAGGCCAGTGACGTTTTTGATGGAGTATTTGTAGCGTATGCGCTCACACAGTTTGGTGTTGTTGCGCACGTCGTCGCGCAACTTCTTGATGGCCTCTATGAACTGTGGCTTCTCCTTAGCAAACCGTTCCCTGCTCTGTGCGTCGCCAGTGTCGAGGGTCGTGCCGTCTGCCATGACTATTCTTGCCGACACCATCATCTTGTCGCTGTTGGCGTGTGTGCCGCAGTTCATGCCCGAAGCGTTGTTCATCACGATGCCGCCGACCATCGCACTCTTTATCGATGCTGGGTCGGGAGCGAACTTCATGCCGTAGGGTTTCAGCAGTTCGTTCACGCGCTGGCCTATGATGCCGGGCTGCAGACGTATGCGTTTGCCGTTGTCTAATATCTCGTATTTCTCCCAGTGCTTGCCTGCGACGATGAGTATGGAGTCGCTGATGGCCTGTCCAGACAGGCTGGTGCCTGCCGCCCTGAAGGTGACAGGTAGCTGCGCCGCCTTTGCCAGTTGCAGAAGTTGGGATATCTCTTGCTCAGAGTCTGAGCGTATTACTATTTGTGGAATGAGTCGGTAGAAGCCAGCATCGCTGCCCCATGCCAGGCGTCTCAGCTCGTCTGTGTAGATACGTTCGGCAGGAATGAAAGAGCGTATTTGCTTCAGAAACGATTCGTATTTGTTTTCCATTTCTATAGGTGATGATGTTTTATTGTCAAGAAGAGAATGTATGAGAATGAGGTGTTGTCTTAGACGTTACAAAGGTAACACTTTTATTCCGATAAACCCCATCTCCGCACGTTCAACTTTGGGCACCGCAGCCACATTTTCTACTGTTCGTTTTAGATGTTATGTCTGAGGGTAGAGGTCAGTGGGCACAGGCTATCGTGACACGCTTGTGCCTATTTTACAAACCCATGACGGCGCAGAGCGTCTATCAGTGTGGCAGACATGGCTTCGCAGTCGGACTTGGTGTAGCGGCAGTCGGTGAACACCTGTGCCAGCGTCTGCTTGTGGTTCAGCTCCACAAACTGCTTGTTTTCAGGCAGCTGTTCTTTGTAGTCGTAGGCGCGGTCTATGTCGGCGGCTGTGTAGTCGTGGTATGTCTCGTCGTGCATGATGGCGCTGATGGGTAGGCGGTCTGACACGGGCGGCTGCTCGTCGGGCCATCCTAACGTGATGGTGGCGACGGGGAACACCAGCTTCGGGAGCTTCAGTGTGTCGATGATGGCCTGCGGCATGTAGACCGTCGTGCCGAGGAAGCAGCAGCCCAAGCCCGCAGCCTCTGCCAGATTGCAGAACGTCTGGCAGTAGAGCAGCGCGTCGGTGGTGGCGTTGACGAACGACAATATGTTGTCGTAGCCTGGTGTGGCCTGTCGCTGTTCTGCCCAAAGGGTGGTGCGGCGGTAGTCGGCGCAGAACGTGAGCACTACCGGTGCCCCCATTACCATAGGTTGGTTGAAATGTGCCGGAGCCAGTCGCTCCTTTATCTCGCTGCTGCGTGTCACCACCACGCTGTAGAGTTGCAGGTTGCCCATGGTCTGTGTCTGCTCCGCTTCTTCAAGCAGGCGGGTGAGCAGAGTGTTGTCTACGTCTTTGGTTTTGTACTTGCGTATGCTGCGTCTTGTCTTTATTGATTCCATCATGTGTGTTTGTTGTCTGTTTTTAAAAGGTTGTGCAATATTCGCAAAATTTCCTTATATATGCAAGATTAAAGCGTATGTTTTTATGCAAAAAAATCAGAAAAAGTTATGATTCTTGTAGTTTTATTCATATATTTGTGTCTATAAATCATGCAATGCCGTTGATGCGACGTCGCCAGACGGCAACAGGTGGGGCGCAAGACATGCCTTGCGGTTTTGCCGCTGATGCCGTTTGACAAAATGAAACCACCCTAATGGGCTTGTCACTACGGCCTAATGGGCTTGTCACTACAGCCCTTTGACGTCGTCACTACAGCCTAATGGGAAAACCACAGGGGCTTTAACACACGTTAAGAATTGGCGTAAGATAAAACGTCGAAATTGTAGCAAAATGTCAGCAAAACCTCGTTTGAAGTGACATTTGTGAATGCGTCGTTTTGCGGCAATCGGCTTTGGCGGTGGGCGAGGGCGGTGGCGTGGCGTGATATGGAAACAGAAAACAAAAATAACAAACAATAAAAACGAAAAAATGAAAAAGAACAAAGGATGGATTATCGCAGGTGTGGTGATTCTGGCGCTCGTGCTTTGGGGCGTGAGCGGTTACAACAGTCTTGTGGGAATGGACGAAGAGGTGAACGGCAAATGGGCTAATGTGGAAACGCAGTACCAGCGTCGCAGCGACCTGCTGCCCAATCTTGTGTCTACGGTCAAGGGCTATGCCGCACACGAGAAGTCTACACTCGAGGCTGTGATGGCAGCACGCTCGCAGGCAACACAGGTGAAGATAGACCCCTCTAACTGCACACCGCAGCAGCTCGCCGCCTATCAGAAGGCGCAGGGCGACGTGACCACGGCTCTCGGCAAGTTGCTCGCCATCAGCGAGAACTATCCGCAGCTCAAGGCTAACGAAAACTTCCTCGAACTGCAGTCGCAGCTTGAGGGCACTGAAAACCGTATAAACGTGGCGCGCAAGGACTTCAACGACGCTGCAAAGAAGTTTAACATGTCTATCCGCCGCTTTCCAAAGAGCATTATAGCCAGCATGTGCGGCTTCGAGAAGCGTAGTTATTTCGAAGCAGAGGCAGGAGCTGACAAGGCGCCGAAAGTAGAATTTTAAGAAGTAAGGCGTTTTGACGATAGCATATATAATAAGGTGTTGCCGATGGCTGGCACGTGTCGTGACAGGCGCGGCGCAGTCGGCGCGGTGTGTGGCGGCAGGTTGTCTGCTGGCACTCCTGCCGCTGTGTGCGTCGGCCTATGACGTGGCACAGGTGCCCAATGTACATCTGCAAGACGCTACCCAGTATGTGAGCGACCCCGGAAAAATTCTTTCTGTGCAAGCGCGCGACAGCATAAACCGCATGCTCTCAAGGCTCGAGCAGAGCACAGGCATAGAGAGTGCGGTCGTGATGCTGCCCACCATCGACGATGCCGACATATTCGAGTTTGCGCATGAACTGTTCCGATATTGGGGCATCGGCAAGAAGAAAAGCGACAACGGCTTTCTCGTGGTCTTCGTGATGGACCAGCACAAGGTGCGCTTCACCACGGGCTACGGACTGGAGGGCACCATGACCGACGCAGTGTCGAAGCGCATACAGATGCAGCAGATGGTGCCGCGCTTCAAACAGAGCGACTGGGACAGCGGCATGGTAGACGGTGTGCGCGCTGCGGTGCGTGTGCTCGATGGGTCGATGGAGCCAGAGGCTGATGCCGACGACGACGATATAGGCGCGGTGGCGATGGCTATGGTGCTGCTCATCGTGTTTATAATGTGTGTCGTCATAGTAGCTATTGGCAACAGCCAGAAGTGTCCGCGCTGCGGAAAGAAGGGGCTACGCAAGACCGGCGAGCAGCGACTGAAGGTGCGCGTGGCGGGTGGCGGCAGCAAGACTGTGCTGCGTTCGACCTATGTGTGTAAGCATTGCGGCCACGTGGTGACCAAAGACGAAGACGTAGACGACGGCTCTGGACTGGCTGCCGCAGCAGTGATGGGTTCGTTGTTGGGTGGTCGCGGCTCTTCGGGTGGCGGCTTCTCTGGCGGCAGTTTTGGCGGTGGCTCCACGGGTGGCGGTGGTGCCACGTCGGGGTGGTGACGCCGCTCCGTCTGTGAGGCGCTGTCGCTCGGTTTTTATGACGATATTTTTTTCATTGCCTTTGTCTGCATTTTTTCTTTTCTTGGAAAATCGCGGCCAAAGGCTTTTTTATGTGAAATAAATGTTGTAGCTTTGCAAAACGTAATAATAAAAAACAAAATTCGATGGACTCTAACAAGACATACACTTACGATGAGGCTTTTGACGCTTCATTGCAATACTTTGATGGTGATGAACTTGCTGCCCGCGTGTGGGTGAACAAGTATGCCATGAAAGACAGTTTCGGTAATATTTATGAGAAGTCGCCTGCGGACATGCACTGGCGTATAGCCAACGAGATAGCTCGTGTGGAACAGAAATACCCGAATCCGATGTCGGCAGACGAGGTGTTTGCCTTGCTTGACCATTTCAAATATATCATTCCGGCCGGCAGCCCGATGACAGGTATTGGCAACAACTACCAGGTGGCGTCGCTGAGCAACTGCTTTGTGATAGGACTCGACGGCGATGCCGACTCTTATGGAGCCATCATGCGCATTGACGAGGAGCAGGTTCAGCTCATGAAGCGTCGCGGCGGTGTGGGACATGACTTGTCGCAGTTGCGCCCGAAGGGGTCGCCGGTCAACAACTCGGCGCTCACATCAACGGGTCTCGTGCCTTTCATGGAGCGATTCAGCAACTCTACTCGTGAGGTGGCGCAGGACGGACGACGTGGCGCTCTGATGCTCAGTGTGAGCATAAAACATCCTGACAGCGAGGCGTTTATCGACGCTAAGATGACGGAAGGAAAGGTTACTGGTGCCAACGTGTCGGTCAAGATTGACGACGAGTTTATGCAGGCTGCCGTTGAAGACAAACCGTATGTGCAGCAGTTTCCCATCGATGCCGAAAAGCCTTTGGTGTCGAAAGAGATATCGGCATCGGCACTGTGGAAGAAGATTGTACACAACGCATGGAAGAGTGCGGAGCCTGGTGTGCTGTTCTGGGACACTATACTGCGCGAGAGCATACCCGACTGCTATGCCGACCTCGGCTTCCGCACCGTCAGCACCAATCCCTGCGGCGAGATTCCGCTTTGTCCTTATGACTCGTGCCGACTGCTGAGCATCAACCTCTATAGCTATGTGGACCACCCGTTCACACCTGAAGCTACGTTCAACTTTGAACGTCTGAAGCAGCATGTGCGTGTGGCACAGCGCATTATGGACGACATTATCGACCTCGAGCTGGAGAAGATAGACGCCATACTGGAGAAGATAAACCGCGACCCGCAGAGCGACGAGGTGAAGGAGACGGAGCGCCACCTGTGGGAGAAGATAAAGGCGAGAAGTAGCCAGGGACGCCGTACGGGCGTGGGCATCACCGCCGAAGGTGACATGATAGCTGCTATGGGTCTACGCTATGGCACCCAGGAGGCTACCGACTTCAGCGTCAGCGTACACAAGACGTTGGCTCTCACGGCCTATGCCAGCTCGGTGGAGATGGCTGGCGAGCGTGGAGCGTTCCCTGTCTACGACAGCAAGCGCGAAGAAAACAACCCGTTCATACTGCGTATAAAGGAGGCGGAGCCTGCTCTCTATGAGCAGATGGTGAAGTGCGGACGTCGCAACATTGCCTGCCTCACTATTGCGCCGACGGGTACTACCAGTTTGATGACGCAGACGACCAGTGGCATTGAGCCTGTGTTCATGCCAGTGTATAAGCGTCGCCGTAAGGTCAACCCCAACGACACGAGCGTGCATGTCGACTATGTTGACGAGGTTGGCGATTCGTTTGAGGAGTACATCGTTTACCACCATAAGTTCTTGGAGTGGATGCGCGTCAACGGTATAGACACGGAGAAGCGCTACACGCAGGAGGAGATTGACGCCCTCGTGGCGCAGTCGCCTTATTATAAGGCTACCGCCAACGACGTGGACTGGCTCATGAAGGTGCGCATGCAAGGTGCAATACAGAAGTGGGTGGACCACAGCATCAGCGTGACGGTGAATCTCCCCAACGAGGTGGACGAGGATCTGGTCAACCGTCTTTATGTCGAGGCATGGCGTTCTGGATGTAAGGGCTGTACTATCTACCGCGACGGCAGCCGCTCTGGTGTGATGGTGTCGCTGGGTAAGAAGGACAAGAAAAAGAAGGAGGAGAAGAAAGACGACCGCGCGCTGTGTCGCCTTGCAGACGTTGTGGAGGTGCGTCCTAAGGAGCTTGAGTGTGATGTGGTGCGCTTCCAGAACAACAAGGAGAAGTGGGTGGCATTTGTCGGATTGCTCGACGGCTATCCTTACGAGATATTTACTGGTCTGCAAGACGATGATGAGGGCATCTCGCTGCCTAAGACGGTTGTCAAAGGCAAGATTATAAAGCAGACAAACGAAGACGGTAGCCACCGCTATGACTTCCAGTTTGAAAACAAACGTGGCTACAAGACTACGGTGGAGGGACTGAGCGAGAAGTTCAACCCGGAATATTGGAACTATGCCAAGCTCATCTCTGGTGTGCTGCGATACCGCATGCCTATCGACCATGTCATAAAGTTGGTGGGCTCGCTGTCGCTGAAGAACGAGAGCATCAATACCTGGAAGGTTGGCGTGGAGCGCGCGCTGAAGAAGTACATCGTCGATGGAACGGAGGCAAAGGGACAGGTTTGTCCTAACTGCGGACAGGAGACGCTGGTCTATCAGGAGGGTTGTCTCATCTGTAAGAACTGTGGCGCGTCGCGCTGCGGATAATGGCGACGGCGTGATTATATTATAATAAAGGTGTGAACTTGTTATGATGAGGGTTTGGTTTTATCCTTATGAAAGTTCTACCTTATTATATAGTATGAATATGCAAAACCTGAATATATAATAATGTCAGATAAACTTACGGGACGGGTGTTCGTCAAGAACATCCGTCTTCATGCTTTTCATGGTGTGATGCCACAGGAGCGCATCACCGGAAACGACTATCTCGTCAGCGTGTCGGCGGACTGTCCGCTGGCAGTGGCGGCAGAGAGCGACAGCGTGGACGACACGTTGAACTATGCACATATATATAATATTGTGAAAGAGGAGATGGCTCTACAGTCCAATCTTGTAGAACACGTGGCAGGACGGATAGGACGACGTGTGCTGACGGAGTTTCCGTTGGCAGACAATGTGAGGGTGGAAGTGGTGAAACTCAACCCACCGATGGGGGCTGCATGCGATGGCGCTGGTGTGGAACTGACGGTTTGTCGGTGAGATTAGGGGTCATTGTCGGTGAGATTAGGCTGCATTGTCGGTGATATTAGGCTGTATTGTCGGTGATATTAGGCAACGTTGCTGCTGAGATTGATGCCCTTTGCGTTTAGAAAGTGTGCTGTTGGCGTTTCGCTTTGAGGCTTGGCCGTTAGTCTAAAGGGCTGTTGTCGAGTTGCGATGGTGTGCCGTAGACAGCAATACTGAATATTGCAGCGAAAAACTAAACTATTGTTTGTGGTTTCCATATTTATTATTTATCTTTGCATAAGATAAGCTGCGTTCGGCAATTTGTAAGCAAGCTTACATTGCGCTCACTTGCATTATCTTTGCAACAGATAAATAGCATCTATGCAAGACATTCGGGTGAACATGACATGCGGTGCGTGTCATGTGGTTGCGGGGTTGTGCCATCTGCGTCTTGTGTTTATAAACATCGTGCTTTAGAAATTATATGAAATCGATAAGAATACTGTTGGTGATAGTAATGGCCATTGTTGGAACTTTAGCTTATGCTTCCGACAAGAGGTTTACGCTTGTCATCGATGCTGGACACGGAGGACATGACTCTGGTGCCAAAGGCGCAAGATCTTACGAAAAGAATATAAACTTGAAGGTGGCGCTGGCGTTTGGAAAGTACGTGGAGCGCAACTGCCCCGATGTGAAGGTGGTGTACACACGCAAGACGGATGTGTTCGTGGCGTTGTATGAACGTGCCGAGATTGCCAACCGCAACAAAGCAAACTTGTTTGTGTCTGTTCACACCAACGCTCTGCCTAAGGGGCGCATCTCACGCGGATTTGAAACATACACGCTGGGAGACGGACGCTCGCACGGAAAGAAGACCAATCTCGATGTGGCAAAGCGTGAGAACTCCGTGATTTTCATGGAGAAAGACTATAAACAGCACTATGTGGGCTATGACCCGAACTCGCCTGAGAGCAACATTATGTTCGAATTTGTGCAAGACCATAACATGTTGCAGAGCGTGGAGTTTGCTAAAATGCTGCAACGCAACGTGTGTAGTGCGGCAGAACGCGTAAACAAGGGTGTACACCAGGACAACTTCGCCGTGCTGCGCCTTACGTCGATGCCTGCTTGTCTTGTGGAACTTGGATTTATTACAACCCCTGACGAGGAGACAGCATTGAACAATCCGACCATTGTGGACAAGATTGCACGTGGTCTTTACAATGCTTTTGCCGAGTATAAGAACCGACAGAGTGGGGGAGCCGTGGTGCCTTACAAGCCTGAGGCTGAACGGTTGCCGGTAGAAACGGCGCCTGCAGCAGACGCTTCCGTGCAAGGTTCGGCAGACAAAGACGTTTTAATAGAAACAGCTCCGCAACCAGATGTTGCTGCACAGGGTGTGTCGAAGTCTGATGTTTCGGCGTCGGGCGCGACAGCAAAAGTCTCTGCTGGTTCGGTTGCTAAGAACGAGACTTCTCATAAACGCAATCTGCTTTCGCAGACAGCAAAGACTGCTGCGGTGGTAGATGCAGACGGAATAATCATGTTTGACGAAAATGCGGGACAGCCGAAGCAGCAAAGTCAGAACGTCAGCGTGCCGCAAAAGACGGAGAAACGTATGGAGACTGAAGCTGAAGCTAAGGCGGTGGTGAAGGAATATGCACCTGCAGAGCCGCGCACATCACAGTCGGCAGATGCTCGCACGGCTTCTTCGACGGGCGCGAAGGTGGCTCAACAGGGTGACACTCGTGCCGCCAAGACTTCTGAAGGTGCTGTTGTAAAAACTTCTGAAGGCGTTGCCAAGACTTCTGAAGATGCTGCCAAGACTTCCAAAAGAGTTGCTGCGAAGTCGGAATCGTCTGATGTTCCCGTCTTCAAAATTCAGATTATGGTATGCAATCAGAAGTTGAAGGAGGGAGATGCGCGACTTAATGGTTTGAAGGGTTGCGACTTTTATCAAGAGGGTGGCAACTGGAAGTGTACCTATGGAGCTTCTACCGACTATAACGAAATATATCGGTTGCGCAAGGAAGTGGTTGAAAAGTTCCCGACTTGCTTCATCGTTGCTTTCAAAAATGGGGCTAAGACGGATGTGGTGCAGGCCTTGAAGGAGTTTAAACAAAACAGAAGAAAGTAACACATAACAAGATAGTAATAATACAATCGTAAGATAGTAATAATACGATTGTAGGGTCGCAATAAGGTTGTAAAAATAAGATAATAAGGTAATAGTAAGATAATAAAAAAGTCTATGAAATATTTTACTAAGGAGGTGCGTATCGCACTCGTCGCAATAGTAGGAGTAGTGGTGCTGTTTTTCGGCATGAACTTTCTGAAAGGACTGAACATATTCTCGTCAGAATATGACTATCAGGTGGAGTTTGCGGACATAACGGGACTGTCATCATCAAGCCCTGTCTATGCCGATGGATTCAGAGTGGGTGTCGTTAAGGGCATACAGTATGACTATACCCATACCTCCGGCTCAAAGGTTACAATCGGTGTGGACAAGCAACTGCGCATCCCGAGCGGCAGTTCGGCAGAGATTGTCAGCGACATGCTTGGCAATGTAAAGGTCAATCTGTTGCTGGCGAACAATCCGCGAGAGCGTGTCATGCCAGGCGAGGTGATAAAAGGAAACATCAACGACGGCGCTATGGGCAAGTTGCAGGACATGGTTCCGGCTGTGGAGAAGATGTTGCCGAAGCTCGACAGCATAATGACCAGCCTCAATGCACTGCTTGCCGACCCTGCAATACGCAACTCAATGAAGAACGTGGAGACCATAACCTCCAATCTCACGGTGTCTACTCAGCAGCTCAACACCCTGCTTGGCGACGTGAATAAGAACATGCCGAGCATGATGGCAAAGGCTAACAGTGTGCTGGACAACACCCAGACACTCACTGCCAACCTTGCTGCCGTAGATGTTGCAAACACTATGCGTGAGGTGGACCAGACCATTTCAAACGTGCAGCAGCTCACTGCCAAGCTCAATAGCAACGAGGGAACGCTCGGATTGCTTATGAATGACAGTCAGCTCTACAACAATCTCAACTCTACTATGAAGAATGCAGACTCGCTGCTTGTGAACCTGCGACAGCACCCCAAGCGCTATGTGCACTTCTCATTGTTTGGCAAGAAAGATAAGTAAATGTTTCACGGCATCACGGCGGCATGCTGATTGCATGCTCTGCCGTGCCGGCGGGACAGCCGACGAAAGAGTGGTTGTGAACGCACGGTAGTGAAAATACACATTCAATAGTGTGCCAATATTACTGCTTACCTAAAATAACATATTTTAAATATTACCTGTTAATATGTTGGCAATAATGTTGTTACCTTACCTGTAGCAACAAATAGTGGCAGGACAAGGCTGGCGTGGTAAAAAAATATTACACGTTTAATTCTTGAATGTACATTTATTTTATTAATTTTGCACTACATTTCTCAAAAAGTCAAACATCGTCGCAAGACGTAATATTATAATAATCGAATGACAATAAGTCCAAACTCTCCGTGGAACAATGCGCTTGCGCTCATGCGTGCAAACGTCACGGAGCAGGTCTATAATACTTGGTTCAAGAAAATCGGATTCGAGTCGTACGATGACAAGTCGAATACGGTTATACTGCAGGTACCGAGCACCTTTGTGTGCAAATACCTGGAGGAGAACTATGTGGACCTGCTCAGAAAGGCATTGTACCAGAATTTCCGTGAGGGTGTGGCTTTGAAGTACCGTCTTGTGGCTGAAAACGCAGCACAACAGGCAGCATCAAGCAGTGCAACAGGTTGCGCTTCTGCGGGCGATAACGCCCGTAGGGAGACGTCAGATGCACAGGCGCAGCAGGGCACACAGGCTTCATCTCCTGTGCCTTTCGACTCGCAGCTGAACCCGAAGCAGACCTTTGAAAACTACATCGAGGGTGTCTGCAACAAGCTGCCACGTTCTGTTGGTGAGACACTTGCCGAGCAACCCAACACCCCCCAATTCAATCCGTTCTTTATTTATGGTCCCTCGGGCAGTGGAAAGACACATCTTATCAATGCCATTGGCATGCGCACAAAGGAGCGTTTCCCTGATAAGAGAGTGCTTTACATTAGTGCGCGCACTTTCGAAGTGCAGTACACGACTGCTCAAATACAGAACAACATTAACGATTTCATAAACTTTTATCAGACCATCGACGTCCTGATAGTTGACGACATACAGGAATGGGAGAACAAGAAGGGTACGCAGAACACCTTCTTCCACATCTTCAACCATCTCTTCCGTAACAACAAGCGCATTATTCTTGCTGCCGACCGCCCGCCGGTAGAGTTGCAAGGCATGATGGATCGTCTGCTCACACGTTTCAAGTGTGGACTCATCGCGCCGCTTGAGCGTCCTAACACCCAGCTGTGTATGGACATTCTCAAGAAGCATATTAACCATGAGCACCTCAAAATACCGCAGGATGTGGTAGAGTTTATTGCCCGCAACGCCAACGGCTCGGTGCGCGATTTGCAGGGAGTACTCAACATGCTTGAGGCCTTCTCTATGGTTTACAAGCGTGATGTGGACATGAGCGTGGCACAGAAAGCTGTTAAAACCTCTGTGAAGATAGAGGAGAAGCCGCTTGAGGTGGACGAGATTATCGATGCCGTATGCACCCATTTCAACGTCACAACGTCTGATGTCAACAGCCGTAGCCGTAAGCGTGAATACGTGATGGCACGTCAGGTGTCGATGTATCTGGCTCAGAAGCACACCAAGATGCCTGCAAGTCGTATTGGCAAGATGGTTGGTGGTCGCGACCATAGCACCGTCATTCACAGCTGTGCGCAGGTTGAACGCAGACTAAAGGTGGACAGTAAGTTCTCTGATGAGATATTGAGCATAGAAAATTCGTTCCGTCTGAAGGCCGTGTAATGCAGTGGTCCGTGTGTCGTTTCGGTCATGAAGCGAGCGTGACGTAATCTTTAACACGAAAAGACAGAATAACAGTTATATGTAAAGTTCTTGCCAATGGCAAGGACTTTTTTTGTATCTATTAAATAAAAACGGGTCGAAAGCGCTAAGCCTTAGTTAAGGACTTATGAGCTTTCGACCCGATTATTTATGCTATTTGCTATTTGTCGCGATTACAAGTGTATGCTTGCGCCCGCCATCATCCACAGCCCAGGCTGCTTCACGCCGCCGAGGTCGTAGTAGCGATGGGCAGTGATGTTGTCGGCTTTCACGAATATTTCATACTTAGGAGCCTTCCACATGAGTTTTGCATCCACCTTGCAGTAGGGGT